>CAZXXY010000039.1:0-22417 GCA_964644755.1 uncultured Hyphomonas sp.
TAGCCTGCTTTTGCGATTTCAGCGGTGATCAAGCTATCGAGACGTTCGCGATTGAGGCCGGAAAACAGGGTATCACCAACGACAAAGGTCGGTGTGGCATTGGCGCCGATCGTTCTGGCGAGCTGGCGTGTGTCGCTAATCTGGGCGAGCAGCGCAGGATCTTTGCGGTCTTCTTGCCACCGGGCCATGTCCATATCGAGTTCATTGGCAATTTTGAGAATGTCCGCTTCTGTAAAGCGTGAAGATGATCTCATAAAGGCTTGATGCATTTCGACATATTTGCCCTGACGTCCAGCGGCGAGCGCGGCGATTGCGGCGACCTCGCTTTCCGGCGACAGGATAGGAAACTCCTTGAAGACGACGCGGACCTGATCCTGATATTTCGCAGGTAGAGCATTTACGGTGGTCATAGAAGCGCGGCATGGACCACAGCGATAGTCAAAGAACTCTACGATGGTTACGGGCGCATCCTCTGGTCCGATGGAAAAATCGTCGGAGGCATTGAACAAAAGGTCGGCATTGTCTGCAACGGCGATGCGCGAGCCGGCTTCTTCTTCGGCTTTCCGCTTTTCGTTAAGGGCAATCAACGCCTCTTCGATGATTTCGGGGTTCGCAAGAATGTACTCGCGCACGATTTCTTCGGTCGCTGCACGATCCGCCGGAGCAGCCGTGTCTTGAGCGCAAGCCGACAAGGACAGAGCAATAAGAGCAGTAGTGCCTAAAAGGGAGCGGACCATGATGTTTACCTTAGAGTGAGTTTCAATCTGGAACTGTATGCGCTGATTCTGTTAATGGATGATGCAAGGCGAAGGCCAAATTAGCGGCGTTGATAGTATCTGCGGTTCTCTTCAAGCCTTGGATCGGTAACGGCCATAATGTCCTGTGCGCGGCGATAGAGCGGGCTGGCTCGGTCTAAGCCCTGCGCCGCACGGCCTGCAAAACTGTTCGCACCAACATAGTCTCCGACATGGAACGAGCGCTCGGCCGTTGCAAGTTGTGCCTCAGCGCGGCGGCCCTGCTTGTCCATCGCTTTGGCAAGTTCCGACCAGGCAAATGCATTTTCAGGATCGGTTAGAATTGAGCGACGAAGCAGAGTTTCGCCCTCTTCGACATCGCCTTCATGACCCCGCGCAATCATGGACCGCGCATAGCTGATCATCAGCAGGGGTTGGTCAGGGGCGAGCTCTACAGCCATCCGGTTTGGCTCAACGGATTCGTCAATTTTACCGAATTCGAACAGTATTTGTCCCTTAAGCTCATGATAATACGGGTTCTCCGGATACAATTCCAGAAGTTCGTCGATCTCTTTAATCGCCAGTGGGAGGTCAATATTTCGCATCGCCGAGATGGCTCGTGCATAGCGGGCTGGCTCGCTCTTGTCGGATTCGGGATAGCGTTGATAGACCACGACAGGCGGCTCGAGAAACCCGATCAGCTTGGCGTGCATTATGGCCATTTGTTGCAAGGAGCGTTCGGTGGGAGGGACATCCATGAGGCCGGTTTCCTCAGCCCGGGCCCGAAGGGAACGAATGCGGTCCGATGCGAGCGGGTGGGTTCGGAAATATTCGAATCGGCGCGCTTGCGACAGGACTTCCTGATATCGGAATTCCTCAAAGAACTCGACAATACCTGCCGGAGATTCCCCTGTGCGTTCCAGAAAGGTGACGGCGGCCTGATCGGCTGAGGATTCCTGAGCGCGGGTGTGGGTAAAGAAGCTCAATGCAGTCAGTTGTTGGGAGTTGGCAATCAAGGCGGCCCCAAGTTCGGGCGCCCCTGCGGCAATGGCGATGATACCAAGTCCGATCGAGACATATCCCGAGCGCGAGGATTTTGCGAAGTCCGCTGCGCGTCTTGCGCCGTGTGCGCCAGAGATGTGTCCGGTCTCGTGGGCGATCACGCCTTTAAGCTGGCCAGGCGTTTTTGCGCGGATGATCAGCCCGGTGTTCAGGTGAATACGCTGGCCGCCCGCAACGAAGGCGTTCAGGCTAGGGTCGTTAATGATATAAAGACCGACATCTTCGGGCACCAGGCCAGCTGCTTCGAGAATGGGATTGGTGTATTCGCGGAGAATGGCCTCAATCTCTGCGTCTCTGATGAACCCCTGCGCCATCGACGGGAGCGACAGGCAGAGCGTTGCAACAGCAAGCAGAGAGGCCTTTAGGACTGATTTGATCATGACCGGTATTCTCCATAATGAATATGGTGAGTGTAAGGCGAATAGAGCCACTTGGCGAGCGCACAGGTGAAATGTAACGCAAAAGTTAGAATTGCAACTAAGCTTCAGAATACAACGCACAGGCGTGGATTCAGGCGTAAACTGATGTGTTTGGAGCTATAGATGTCATTGCTCGCAGGTACCAGAATTGTTGCTTCAGTTTCGTTATGGGTCACGACGAGTTGGGTTTGAGAGCCTTTATGGCGGACTGAAAGGATGTCTGCATGGATCTGTGATGTCGGGTCAGGAACAAAGGCTTCGGGCCGCGCCAGGACGGTGACAGTGGGGCCGCCGGCCGGTTCCGGGTGATCGAGCGGTCCGAATTCAGTGTCGATCTTTCCCGATTTGGCATTCCATGTTCCAGCGAGCTTGATGACAGGACCCAAGGCGCTTGCGGTGGCTGCATCAATTGGGCTTGTGTAGATGTCGTCAGGCGGGCCTTGCTGGACAATCCGGCCGGCGCGCATGACGGCGAGATGGTCGGCAAATAGCATGGCTTCGTCGGCATCGTGGGTGACGAGGAGCGCAGGTATTTCAAGCTCGCCAATGGCTTTAAGGGCGGTCTGGCGGACATCATCGCGCAGAGCGGGGTCAAGCCCCGAAAACGGTTCGTCCATCAGGAGCGCAACAGGCTTGGGCGCCAGAGCGCGTGCTATTGCGACACGTTGCTGTTCGCCGCCGGACATCTGGTGGGGATAGGCGTCGGCGCGTGCGGTCAGGGCGATACGCTCAAGCCAGCTTGTTGTGTGGGCCTGACGCTCTGTATCTGGAAGGTGGGACAGGCCAAAGGCGATGTTCTGGGCAGCTGTGAGATTCGGAAACAGGGCGAAATCCTGAAAGACAATGCCGATGCGCCGGCGTTCGGCCGGGACAATGATGCCGCCATCCGAGAGCAGCGTTTCGCCATGCAGAATCCGGCCTTGATGCGGGGCTTCCAGACCGGAGAAAAGGCGTAGCAGAGTGGACTTTCCTGCGCCTGATTGCCCGAGCAGTGCGGTGATCTTTCCAGCTTCGAGGGTGAGGGTCGCCGCGTCCACGATAAGGGTGTCGCCATATTTGCAGGAGACGTTCTCGGCGATCAGCGGAAGTGGCTGCGTCATGCTGTTTGACCTTTGCGTGGGCGGGACAACTGACGGGAAAGCAGGATAACAGGCAATAGTCCAGCCGCTGTAATGGCGAGCGATGGCAAGGCCGCGGCGGGCAAACGCTCGTCGGCAGCGTAAACATAGGCGCGTACGGCAAGCGTGTCCCAGTTAAACGGGCGGAGCATGAGCGTGGCCGGTAGCTCTTTGAGGGTCTCCACAAACAGGATGAGCGCGGCAGCAGCGGCGCCCGGCGCGATGATCGGAAGGTCTAGTTGCCACAGGCGCCGCAGCGGACTTGCCCCGAGGCTGCGCGCGGCGGCACTGTAGGATGCAGGCGCAGCGGCCAGAGCTGCTTGCATGGGCTCTATTCCGGCGGCGGCGAACCGGCTGACATAGACAAGGGTGAGTAGCGTCAATGCGACCAGGCTGGTCTGGGCCAAGGGCAACTGGGCAATCGCATACAAGGCCCCCAGAGCGAGAACGGCCCCGGGCATGGCATAGCCGCCTGTCGCGATGACCCGTGCGGCTCGAGAGAGTTTGCGCTGATGATGGATGCCAAGCGCGATTGTCAGAGAGAGAGCAAACGTCAGGACCGCGGCCACGCCGGCCAAGACGAGCGAATTGGAAAGCGCTTGCCAGACGGGCGGGGTTTCGGCGCGGGATTCGATTGCGATCGAGATGAGGTGGGCGATCGGAATGCCGAAGCCCCAACCAAAGACCAGCGCGCATGAAAAGGTCGCCCATAAAGCGCGTGTGCCGCCGAGTTGGCTCGGAGGCGAGGCGCGCCAGCGTGTGGTGCTGGCCTGAAAGCCCGCCGCGCCGCGTTGCCACCGTTCGAGCCATTGCAGGAATAAGGTCAGCGCGACGAGGATGAGCGCGAGGCGTGCGCCAGCGGCGGCGTCACCAAAGCTCGCCCAGGCGCGGTAAACGCTGACGGTCAAAGTCCGGACGCCAAGAAAATCGGCTGCACCATAGTCGGCGGCTGTTTCCATAAGCGCGAGGGCAAGGCCTGCGGCAATGGCAGGACGGGCACTTGGAAGCGCAATGCGCCAGAACCGTGCGTGCCGGTCTGCGCCTAACATTTGAGCCGCTTCGAGCGTACTTGCCGACTGCATGGAGAAGGCTGCGCGCGCTGTCAGGTAGACATAAGGGTAGAGCGCTGCGGCCATGACGAAGGCGCAACCGGTCAGGCTGCGGATTTGGGGGAACCAATAGTCACGCGCAGACAGGCCGGACGTGTCCCGGATGAAGGACTGGATTGGTCCGCCAACGCCCAAAAGGTCCGAATACGAGAAAGCGAGGACATAACCGGGGGCGGCCAAAGGAAGGATGAGGAGCCAGCCGAACACATTGCGGCCCGGAAAGCTGTACATAGTGACAAGCCATGCGACGGGAATGGCGGTGAGCGATATGAATAGTCCGGTCAATGAGATGAGAGCGAGGGTTGCGCCCAGTGACGACCAGAGGAAAGTTTCGGCAATATGGCTCCATGTCTCCCCGCCGCCCGCCAGAATGCCTATGAGCAGGCAGGCGGCGATCGGCGCACCGATGATGAGCACGGTCAGCGCCAGAGGCAGGTTTGATCCGAGGGAGGTCAGAGTGCGGCGTAAACGGGCGGATGGAGCCGACATGCGAAGAGGTTATTTCCAACCGGCTTTGTCGTAGGCTGTCTGTGCCGCGGATTGGTTCTCGCCGAGTTTGAGCATCGGAACATCGCTGGCAATGAACTCGGGCAGGGTTTCGAGACCAAGTGGCAATGGCGTCCCCTCGACCATTGGAAACTCTTTGGTGGCGTCGGTTAGAAGGGTCTGCCCGCGCTCGGTTGCGAGGAATTCGAGGAAAGCTATGGCCGCTTCACGGTGAGGCGCATTGGCAGCAACGCCGGCTCCGGTGATGTTGACGTGTGTTCCTGCGCCGACGGATGGAAAAGCGATGGCAGTCTTCTCGGCGATCGCGCGGTTGTCGGCGGAACTGCTCGTCATCATGCGGGCCCAATAATAGTGGTTGACGAGCGTGATCGAGCATTCTCCGGCCCCGACGGACTCGATCTGGACGGTGTCTCCGCCTTGCGGCTCGCGGGCAAAATTCCCGCGTACACTTTTCGCCCAGTTCTGAGCGTCTTCTTCGCCCCAACGTTCAATCAGTTCGGCCATAAGCGAAAGATTATAGATGTTCGAACTTGAGCGCATGCAGACTTCGCCCTTCATGCTTTCATCTGCGAGGACGCCATAATCGGCAATGTCTTCTGCGTTCAAACGATCAGGGTCAAAGACAATCACACGGGCGCGGCGGGAAAATCCGTACCAATGGCCTTCAGGTTCCTGAAACTTTGCTGGAATGGCCGATTGCAGGGCATCGCTTGTGACCGGCTGCAAAAGGCCTGCTTCCTGAAATTTCCACAAGGTGCCGACATCAGGCGCGATCACGATATCGGCCGGGCTGGCGTCGCCTTCTGCTTTCATTGTTTCTAGCAATTGGGGGCTGGAGGCGTCCCGAAATCGGACACGAATACCGGTTTCTTCCTCGAATGCATTGTAGATGTCCTGATCTGAAGTGTACTGCCGCGCAGTATAAACATTCAGCACTTCGCCTGTCGGCGCGGGTGCTTCAGGGGCGCCGCACGCGGCGGCAACTGTAATCATGGCGGTGAAAAGGACGAAACGCATATGAACCTCACATTTTCCGGATCATAAAACACATTTGAGAATCAATCGCAACTGCAGTTGCACTGAGTCTTCTCCTTGTGGAGTTGCATACCAATTGCAAGATTGAGGGAAATAACAGATTGGCCCGAATGTCTGCACAAGTGCATATTGTTTCGGGTTTGTGGGGTATGGGATGGTTGAGACGGTTGTTAATCTTGAAGTGAACTGCCCTGTCGAAGAGCAGTGTCTTGCGGCTGCCGTCGACAAGTTTGCGCAATGGCGGGGCGTGACAGCTGTGCCGAACGCCGAGGAGCGTGATGCGCCGGACATTATGGTCAAAACAACATGCCGGCAGACCTCCATTCGAAAAACGCTGATTTTTCAGGAAGCACTGTGGGCCGAGAAATTCTTGTCTCTCTGGCATAGCGAGCTCCAACTTAAAGGCTAGATTTGGCGTCAGGTCCTGGAGCCTGAGTGTTCTTTTGGCATCGGCGAAAAAGTCTGATACCGAGCGCCCATGAGCACTGGAAAACCGAAAATAGCGATCATTGGTGCCGGCATTATCGGCCTGTCTTGCGCGTGGGAATTGCTCCAACGCGGAGCCGATGTGACGGTCTATGAACGGCAGTGGCCACCGCGGGGCGCCAGCTGGGCAGCTGCGGGGATGCTGGCTCCTGCTTTTGAAGCGGCTTGCGTGGACGGGGCTCACCCGCAACTTTTTGATCTGTGCCTCGAGAGCGCTGCGCTTTGGGCCGAATTTGCCGCCGGGCTTAAGGGGCAGACCGGTCAGGATGTCGGCTATCATGCGAGCGCAACTCTGGCCGTTGCGATTGATGAGGAGGAGTGCGCCAAACTCGATACGCTGGGAAGCGCCCTGGATCACAGGGAAATCGAGTGGCGCCGTCCGGGAATTGACAAGGTGCGTTCGCTGGAGCGCAGCCTTGGTCCGGAAATCGAGCAGGCCCTCCTTCTGCCTACGGATGGACGGGTCGATTCGCAGGCAGTTCTTTTAGCGCTGCATGCGGCGGTCGAGACAGCGGGCGGTGTTTGCCGTTTTGGTGAAGTGCCTGACCGGTCTCGCTTGGCGGAATCTTTCGATGCAACTTTGGTGGCGACGGGAAGTGAAACCAGGGAACTGGTGACGCCTGTGAAGGGCGTCATGCTGGCTTTCCGGCGGGCAGATTTGCCGCTCGATCATGTGGTCCGGTGCGGGAATGAATATGCGGTGCCGCGCGGCGAGCATGTGCTGGTGGGGGCAACCATTGGCGATGTGCCTGACCCTCGCGCATTCTTACTCTCACGCGCGGTCCGGTTTTTGCCGCGTATCCGGTCGGCGGCCTTGGTCGATCAGTGGAGCAGTGCGCGGCCGCATACGCCTGACCATGCGCCTATTCTGGCGGCGATGGGCGCTGATGGGGGGTATGTTGCGACAGGGCACTACCGGAATGGCATCCTGCTGGCACCGATCACGGCGAAGATTATGGCTGATATGATCCTCGATGACCGTCGCACTGATCTGGCGGCTGCCTTTGATCTCTCGCGGCTTGCCAATTTGCGGTAAACCGCTGAAACCTGAAGACATGTCGGTGCGGCATGTCTGGACGCGATGGCGCTTCGGACTTAAGGCTTGAGTCACAGGAGTTCGACCATGCACACAATTGCTTCTATGACCGATGACCAGATCGCCATTCGCGAAGCTGTTGCGCGGACGTGCGCGCAGTTTGATGATGATTACTGGCTCAAGACGGATGAGACGGGAGACTGGCCTGAAGCTTTTACAAAGGCGATGGCGGATGGAGGCTGGCTCGGCGTGGCGATGCCGGAAGACTATGGCGGGGCTGGACTGGGACTGACGGAAGCAGCGATTGTCATGCAGACCGTAACCCGTTCCGGTGCAGGCTATTCAGGCGCGTCATCAATCCATCTGAATATTTTCGGACCAAAGCCGCTCGAAAAGTTTGGCACTGAAGAGCAGAAGCAGGAAAATTTGCCGAAGATTATCTCCGGTGAAGAGAAGATGTGCTTTGCGGTGACGGAGCCGAATTCCGGGCTTGATACATCCTCGCTGGAAACCAAAGCCGAGCGGACGAATACCGGTTACACAATCAATGGACGCAAAATCTGGACGACGGGAGCACAGCGCGCGGACAAGATCCTGATCATTGCACGCACGACGCCCAAAGATCAGTGTGCAAAGCCTTATCTGGGGCTGTCATTGTTTTATACCGATATGGATCGGGCCAGAATTGAGGCCAATCCGATCCCGAAAATGGGGCGCAAAGCGGTCGAATGTAACACGCTGTTTATTGATGGTCTTGAGGTGCCGAAGGAGCATCTGATCGGTGAAGAGGGCGCGGGCTTCAAATATCTGCTTCAGGGGTTGAATCCGGAGCGGGTCCTGTTCGGGGTCGAATCGATCGGGCTTGGTTTTGCCGCGCTTGAGAGAGCGAGCACCTATGCGAAAGAGCGCGTGGTTTTCGGGCGGCCGATCGGGCAGAATCAGGGGGTTGCGCATCCATTGGCCAAATGCTGGGCGGAGCTGAGTGCGGCGGAATTGTTGGCCTATAAGGCGGCAAGTCTGTTTGATGCGGGCGAGGATTGTGGTGCTGAAGCCAATGCCGCGAAATATCTGGGCACCGAGGCTGGATTTCGGGCCTGTGAAGCATCCGTGCTGGCACATGGCGGTATGGGCTATGCGAAAGAGTATCAGGTCGAACGGTATATGCGCGAAGCCATGCTGGCCCGTATTGCACCGGTGAGCCGCGAAATGATCCTGAATTTCATCTCCGAACGTGTGCTTGGATTGCCCAAGAGCTATTAGGACGAGGGCAAAACCTTCCCCAAGGTTACCGGATGGTACGCATTGGCCAAGTCCGGTTCACGTGCAATAGACGGCTTATGGATGGATTAGAGAGCAAAACATCGGGCAGGGTGCGGCCGGTCTACCCCTTTGGCGAAGCGGTGCCAGAGGTCGGCGGGACGATCGAAGTGGCAAAGGGCATCTATTGGCTCAGAATGCCGCTGCCGTTTTCGCTGGCATGGATCAATCTGTGGCTTGTTGATGACGGTGATAGCTGGACGATTGTCGACACCGGCATGCCGCTGGAGGACACCAAGCAGGCTTGGCGGAAAATTTTTGAGGAGAAGCTGGACGGGCGTCCGGTTAAGCGGGTGATTGTCACGCACATGCATCCCGACCATATCGGCAATGCAGGCTGGTTGCATCGCAAGACGGGCGCCGAGCTTTGGATTAGCCGGCTGGAATATGTCACTTGCCGTATGCTGTGCGCCGATACCGGGCGCGAGGCTCCCAAAGCGGCGATTGATTTTTACACGCGCGCGGGCTGGCCCGAAGAGGCGCTGCAATCATATCGCGAGCGGTTCGGGCGCTATGGCATGGGCGTGAGCACATTGCCGGACAGTTTTCACAGACTCAGTCATGATGACGCGTTCACGATGGCGGGCGAGACGTGGCAGGTGGTGACCGGAAATGGTCATTCGCCGGAGCATTCCTGTCTCTTTTGTCCAGCGCTGAATGTGCTGATTTCGGGCGATCAATTGCTGCCGCGAATTTCATCGAATGTGTCGGTGCACCCGACCGAACCTTTGGCGGACCCGTTGACAGACTGGCTCGAAAGTTGCGCCCGCTTGAAGGCGGCAGTGCCCGCAGATGTGCTCGTATTGCCTGCGCACAATGAACCGTTTACGGGGGCACATGATCGTTTGCAGGGCTTGATAGACGGTCATGAAAAGGCTCTGACACGGCTGAAAAAGCGGCTCGGACAAGAGCCGCGACGGGTTGTGGACACTTTTCCAGCGATTTTTGGTCGTAAGATCGGTGACGATTTGATTGGATTGGCGACGGGCGAAGCGCTCGCACATCTAAATTGCCTGATCGGTCGGGGCGAGGTTGTCAGAGAATCGGATGGCGAGGCCGATTTCTACCGTTTGGCATAACCCACATCTCTGACTAAACGGGGTGGGCAATCGGCTGGCAGGGCGTTATGGGTGGTTTGTTGACGGGGTTCAAATCCCTCTGAACGCCGGTTTGACCGATAGATTGAGTGAATGGGATTATCCAATTGAGTGAGAGCGAACTTAAAAAGCAGCCTGACGGGAGTGTCGGAACGGAGGAAATTATTCCTGAACCGTTGACGCTTGGCGACAAGATCAAGATCGAGCTTGCTGAATGGGGCCGGTTGCTCGTCGTGTTTATACCGGCAGTGTTTTTCTTTTCCTTCCTGCTCTTCGAACAGAGAGTTATTCCATCTGAAAGCATGGTGCCAAACCTGCAAGTCGGGGACCGTGTGCTCGTCAATAAGTTCGCGTATGGCTATTCGCGCTTCTCGATTCCCTGGGGCGTGCAGAAAATTCTGCCTTTAGGCAATGGCCGCATTTTTGCCCGCCAGCCAAAGCGGGGGGATGTTGTCGTGTTTATGCACCCGCATTTTGATCGGGTCATGATCAAACGGCTGATCGGCTTGCCCGGTGATCGCGTCGAAATGCGCGATGAGGTGCTTTATCTGAATGGTGAGCCGGTCCCGACGGATTTTGTCAGACAATTGGCTTATGTCCCGGACAATTCGAACCGGGCAGTACAGACACGGGAATACCGTGAAACGCTCGGCGACCGGGAGGTGCTCATTCATCAATGGGGGCAAAACTCCAAGCATGATACGACAGGGGCCTATATTGTGCCCGAGGGGCATTTTTTCTTCATGGGCGATAATCGCGACAATTCGACTGATGCCCGCGATCCAAGTGGGCATTGTCGGCCTGTGCGCGGGGTGGTTGACCGGGCCGGATGTACCCCTCGCGTTTCTCTGGAACGGGCCTCGGTCGGGTTTGTGCCATTTGATCATATTATCGGCAAAGGCCAAACAGTTGCCTGGACGACGAAGCGGTGCCGCCAGGAAGCTGGACTGGCATGTCCGCCCAAACGGGTCTGGAAACCGCTATAGATGAAAAGCGGGCCGATTTCCGGCGTGATCTTTGCTAGAAGGTAAATCATGCGGGTAGACCTTCTTCGATATGCTGATCTGGATATGGCGACGCTATGCGCCCTGAGGGAGATTCGCGATGCTGGAAAACAGTATGATTCGCCCTTTTTCGATTTGGAGTTTGTCCATCAGCTAAGCCTTGTGCGCGATGACACCCGTATTCTGGTGCTCTATGAGGAAGATGGGCCTGCCGGATATTGGGCTATGCATGTGCGGCCGGACAAATGGACCCGTCCCATCGGCGCCGCTTTTTCAGATTGGCACGGGCCAGTGCTGCGCAGTGATTTTGCACACATTGACCCGGATAAGCTTCTGGGCTTGGCAGGTCTTAAAGGGATGACGGTCAATGGATTGCTGAACACAGGCCCCTCTGGTGCCGTGGCTGCGACCCTTGAAGTGGCTGCCGTCGGACAGGCTGTCATTGACGCAGGCGGGGCCGAGGCATTTTTGACCAATCAACGCCAGCGCTTCCCGAAATATGCGAAAAATATCCGCCGGGCTGAACGTCTCATCGAAAACGACTTCAAGGGCATGACATTTGTTGCAGATGACCGGTCTGCCGACGCGCTTGACTGGCTGTTGGAGAGTAAAAGCGCGCAATACAATGCGACAGGCCTGCATGATGTCCTTGGGCCGCTATGGGTCCAAAGCCTGATGCGAAATCTGCACGGGTGCGAGTCGACCCGCTTCGCAGGGCGCTTATCGACCTTGCGGTTCGGGAATGAACTGGTCGCTGCCGAGTTCGACTTGATATCCGATACAATCGTGCATGGCTGGATTACTGTGTTCGACCATGAATATGCCCGCTATTCGCCCGGACACTTGCTGATCCGCGAAATCATCTGCGATATGGAACGCACCGGCCATAGCATCAACGATATGGGCACCGGTAACAGCGCTTATAAGAAATACTATGAGACCGTCGCGGTGGCCGCACATGCCGGTACTGTCAGAAGCGGTCGCGGACTGCGTCCATTGGCAGCAGGGTGGCGGTTTGCGGAAAAAGCACTGCCGCAAAAGCTGTCGGGAACGTTGGCCAGTATCCGCCGCAGGACCGATCAAATCGCGGGAACCGAACTGGATTCGGGGCAGAGGATTGCCGGCTTTCGTAAAGCCGTTCTTGGCAAGCGAAAGACAAAATGACTGAAAGATTCAGGCCGTGTCCTTGCTCCAGATCGGCAACAGGGGTACCTGCTTTGCTTGGTCTTATCATGTGCGACGCTGAGCACAGCTGACGGCCGTGAGTTGATAATGACATGGTTGCAGATGAATAGCGGAGATTCGGTGGGCGTATGACAAGGGGGCCAATCATTGTGGCGCGGCATGGCCGTCCGGCTCTCAACCGAGATCTCGGTCCTCGCTTGTCCTGGGCAGAGTATATTGACTGGTGGGCAGCATATGAAGCTGGCGCACTGGAAGAGGGGCAAGTTGCTCCGGATGCCCTCAAGGCTGCTGTCGCAGATTTCGATGTTTTCCTGACGTCGAGCCGTTTGCGGGCGCAGCAGACCATGCAAAGAGCTGCGCCGGATCGTGAATATACGACCCATTCGGTCTATGATGAAGCGCCGTTGCCACCACCGCGGTTTGGCTGGTTGAAACTCCTGCCGCGAAACTGGAATGTTCTATCCCGAATTGTCTGGATTGGTGGACACTCACTCGATGGCGAGAGCATCCGCCAAGCCAGAGCGAGGGCACGAGTTGCTGCCAAAGAGCTACATGAGCAAGCTCTCGAAGGGCAGGTGTTTCTGGCCGCCCATGGCTGGTTCAACCGGATGATCCGGCGGGAGTTGAAGAAATTGGGGTGGCGTTGCACCTATAATGGTGGTGACAGTTACTGGGCCTGGCGGACATATCATTTCCCTGACTCTGCTGAATAATTGATTGTGGGCGGCCGCCTGTTTCTTTAGGGTGGCCCGAAATGTAAGGAGGCGCTGACATGGCCACTGCCAAGACAAAGCCGGTCGCAAATATGAGCTTTGAAGATGCCCTTCAGGAGCTCGAAGGAATTGTTGATAAGCTTGAGCGCGGCGACGTTGCGCTGGAGCAGTCGATCGCAATCTACGAACGTGGAGCCGCATTGAAAGCCCATTGTGAAGCGCAGCTCAAGGCAGCAGAACTGAAAGTGGAGCAGATTGTGCAAGGCGCTGGCGGCGCTGCGACGACAGAGCCTGCCGAGTTTAGCTGATATGGCAACGGGCGCACTATGACCGAATTTGCAACACGCCTGAGCGGCATAGCAGACAAGGTTACGGTTGCGCTCGACCGGTTGATCCCTCCGGCAAGTGGACCGGAAGCGGATTTGATGCGCGCCATGCGCCATGCGGCATTGGCGAACGGCAAGCGCCTGCGACCATTTTATGTGATGGAAGTTGGCGGCATGTTCGATGCTGATGAAACGCCATTGCTGCACACGGCGGCCGCGCTCGAATGTATTCATACCTATTCATTGGTCCATGATGACCTGCCATGCATGGATGATGACGATTTGCGCCGGGGACAGCCGACGGTGCACGTCGCTTTCGACGAAGCGACGGCTGTTCTGGCGGGCGATGCGCTTTTGACGCTTGCTTTCTCGATACTGGCTGAGGACGGGATGGATCTGGCGCCCAAAGCACGTCTGGAGCTGATCAGGGCTTTGGCAGAGGCCTCCGGGGCGAAGGGCATGGTTGGCGGACAGATGATTGATATGCTCGGGTTGGAGCATTCGCGCGACCTCAATACGATTACACGGATGCAGCGCATGAAGACCGGAGCGCTGATCTCTTATGCCGTGACGGCCGGCGCAATTATTGGCGGGGCAAAGTCTGCCGAGCGTCAAGCGCTTAGCGGTTTCGCAAACGACCTTGGACTGGCCTATCAGATTGCCGATGATTTGCTGGATGCCACCGGCGATGCGAGCAAGGTTGGCAAGGCAACGGGCAAGGATGAAGAGGCCGGAAAAGCGACTTTTGTGACACTTCTCGGCGTTGAAGGCGCGCAAGAGCGGGTGCGTCTTCTCGCCGCTCAAGCGAAAGAACATCTGGCGATTTTTCATAATCGTGCCAATATATTGCTTCAATCTGTGGATTATGTGCTCGATAGAGAATACTGATCCGAGTAGAATGGAGGGCTGATTTTCCATGCCTGTCGACACACCGAATTTGGACAAGGTTGCGAGCCCTGCGGATTTAAGCGGTTTGACCCCCGAAAACCTGACGAAAATTGCCGATGAAGTGCGCGCAGAAGTCATTGATACGGTTTCTGTAACCGGCGGGCATTTGGGGTCGGCACTGGGTGTTGTCGAGTTGACGGTCGGTCTTCATGCGGTTTTTGACACGCCAGAAGATAAATTGATCTTTGATGTCGGACATCAGTGCTATCCGCACAAGATCCTGACGGGGCGCCGTGATCGCATCCGGACCTTGCGCAAGGGCGGTGGTCTGTCCGGGTTCACCAAGCGTGCCGAGAGTGAATATGATCCATTTGGCGCAGCACATGCCGCAACGTCAATCTCGGCCGGACTTGGCTTTGTCAAAGCGCGGGATATGCAAGGCAAAGACAATCATGTGATCTGCGTTATCGGCGATGGGTCAATGTCTGCGGGCATGGCCTATGAAGCGATGAACAATGCCGGCTCCGATGGCTCCCGCATGATCGTTATCCTGAACGACAATGATATGTCGATTGCGCCACCGGTTGGCGCCATGAGCCACCATTTGTCGAAACTGGTATCGTCACGGTCGTATCGTGGCCTGCGGAAATTTGCGAAGAAAGTTGTCGAACCGATTGGCCTCAAAATACCGGCCAAGAAGGCTGAAGAATATCTTCGCGGCTTTGCTATGGGCGGCACTCTGTTCGAGGAACTCGGCTTTTACTATGTCGGGCCGATCGATGGACATGATCTCGATATTCTGCTGCCGGTGCTGGAAAATTGTAAGGCGATGGCAAACGGGCCGATCCTGATTCATGTCGTTACCCAGAAGGGCAAAGGATATGAGCCCGCCGAGACCGCTGCGGACAAATACCATGGCGTGGCCAAGTTTGATGTTGTTACCGGCAAGCAGAACAAGCCGAAACCGAACGCACCCGCCTATCAGAACGTCTTTGGCGCGAGCCTTGTCAAAGAAGCTGAAAAAGATGACCGGATCTGTGCGATTACCGCTGCGATGCCATCGGGAACCGGTGTGAACCTGTTTGGGCAGGCCTTCCCTGAACGAACATTTGACGTCGGCATTGCCGAACAGCACGCGGTCACATTTGCAGCGGGGCTGGCCGCCGACGGTATGAAGCCGTTCTGTGCGATTTATTCGACCTTCCTGCAACGCGGCTATGATCAAGTGGTTCATGATGTTGCCATCCAGAAACTGCCAGTGCGGTTCGCCATTGATCGGGCCGGTCTTGTTGGGGCGGATGGACCGACCCATGCGGGAAGCTTTGATATCGGTTATCTTGGTGCTTTGCCCGGGATGATTTGTATGGCGGCGGCGGATGAAGCGGAGCTGGTGCACATGGTGGCGACGGCGGTTGCCGTTGACGACCAGCCCATTGCTTTCCGTTATCCGCGCGGAGAGGGCGTCGGGATCGATTTGCCTGAAGCAGGACAAGTGCTGGAAATTGGCAAGGGCCGTGTTTTGCGTGAGGGCAGCACAATTGCCCTCTTGTCCTATGGGACAAGGCTTGCGGAAGCGATGAAAGCTGCGGACATGCTCGCGGCGCAAGGCTTGTCAGTCACAGTTGCAGATGCCCGTTTTGCCAAGCCCCTCGATAAGGATTTAACGACGAGGCTCGCAAAAGAGCACGAGGTATTGATTACGCTCGAAGAGGGCTCTGTTGGCGGCTTCGGTGCGTTTGTACTGCACCATTTGGCCGAGACCGGCGCCCTCGATAGCGGCTTGAAAGTGCGCACGATGACCTTGCCCGATACGTTTCAGGATCAGGATAGCCCAGCGGCCATGTATGAGGCGGCGGGTTTGACCGCCCGGCATATCGCTGCACGTGCGATTGAGGCGCTCGGGCGCGGAGATTTGGGCGAAATTGACCGGATAGCGGCGCTAAATGCCGGATAAGTCATAGTCCTGTCATACAAATGTCTTTTCCCGACGCGATGATCGTGAGTAATCTGGCTCGCAAGTGAGTCGTTCCTCTGGATTGGAGATTTTTATGACCCGTAGACCCTATCTACCTGTTCTGGCCCTCGCTGCGAGCGCCCTGATATTTGCAGCCTGCGAGACAGTACCTGTTGCCGAACCCGTTGCTGAGCCTGTCGCCGCGGAGGTCGTTGTGGCCCCGGTTGAGCTTTCAGAGTTTGAGCGCGCGATGCAAACGGTTGATGAACTGGTCGCGGCAGGCAATACCCAGACAGCGATTGATCGGACGACGCAATTGCTGCGCAGTTCCGAGATCACCGATGATGAGCGCGCCAGTGCGCTTCTGACGCGCGGCGAGTTGCAATATTCTGATGACGGATACAATGTTTGGGGTGCCATCGAAGATTTTATGAAAGTCTCCGATGTCTATCCCGATACGCAGGCAGCTGCCGAAGCGACGGCGATGTTGGGTATCGCCCGCGCCGAAGCAACATCACTTTCAGCGCTTTTGTCCCAGCCGGAGACGAGCCGGACCCAGAAATTTCAGAGCCTGTTGCGTCTTGGCCAGCATGATGAAGCTCTTGATCTGATGTTGTCGTCGAATTTGAAGCCAAAGAACGAAGAGCTGATTGCGATGTTCCAGATCGGATATCTGTGCGTCGGAGACGATCAGACCGGACCGGTTTACAACGCTGTCGAGGCCAATGGTGCGCCGCTTGAACTGCGGTTCTGCGACTTCGGCAAATAGGCTTGGACCAAGCCATTGAAAGACATGTGGAGCTGCCAGACCCTCACCGGTCTGGCGGCTCTGTTTTATGGAAGCTGTCACCACGCGGTCTGGAATGGGATGGCGGACAATCGCGGGCTGCGTGGATGCCATTTGCCTGTATGCGCCGCGTGACGCTTGGGCACGTTCGGGCATTGGGCGGCTGGCGATTATATATATCCGGTCCTCCAGGGTCAGTATTGCTCGGTTCCAGCCATTATAAGGTGGAGGAGATGCCTGATATGGCCGCGCAGTTTACAAGCCTTGCTGCGGATATTGTTCGCGGTGCGGGGCAGCGTGGATGTCCAGCTAAATTTCGGGTCAATAACAGGTTTATTGCGCCCGCATTTGTATGGTCCCGTCTGGGGGCGCGGGCGCCAGACTATGCAGCGGTTCTGGAGAAGCTGGAAGTTTCCCCTAAGTGATCCCTTTCCCTTAAGCGGTCGGCGTGTTTTCTTTATCCGACAAAATACAGGGAGAAGAGTTGATGCCAGCAGACCTGCCAGAGAATTGGCCAGCTATAACGATCGCTCAGGCAAATGCAGCGTTGAGCGGCCCTGGGTCACCTTTAGAACTTGATGAAGTCGAAATTGATGGGGTGGTCTATGATAATTATGCCGCCGCCCCGCCGAATTTGCGGGCCCTTTTCCAACTCGGTCAAATGCAGTTCGCGACGCGGGACTTTCTCATATATGGCGATGAGCGGGTAACGTATGATGCAATGAGCCGGGCGGTTGCCCATTTTGCTGCAGCGTTGCGTGATCAGCATGGTCTGCGCAAAGGCGACCGGATGGCGATTGTCATGCGCAACTACCCGCAGTGGCCTGTCGCCTTCTTTGCGGGCTTGTCGCTTGGATTGATTGTGACACCGATGAATTCATGGTGGACCGGTGATGAGTTGGAATATGGAATCAATGATAGCGGTGCGCGGGTCGCCATTGTCGATCCCCAGATTTATCAACGGGTGAGCGGCCATTGGGCGAACATGCCCGACCTGGAAGGTATGATCATTGCCCGTGATACCGATGAGCGTTCGGACCCGCGCTTGTCCTCGGTTGAAAGCCTCATAGGTGATGCAAAATCGTGGGCAGATCTGCCCGACCTCGCGCTTCCGGACATCGAAATCCTGCCCGATGATGATGCGACCATTATGTATACTTCCGGAACGACGGGGAAACCGAAAGGCGCCCTTGCAAGCCATAGAGCGATTATCGCGAATATGTTCAATGCGTTGACGTGCCGGGCACGGCGATATTTGCGGGCTGGCGAAGCTCTGCCGGAGCCTGATCCCGATCCTGCGAACGCCAATGCGGTTTTGCTGGCCGTCCCGTTTTTCCATGCGACCGGCGCGTTTGCCGTATTGATTCCGAGTTGGGCGACGGGCGGCAAGATCGTTGCAATGTACAAATGGGATGCGGGAGAAGCGCTTCCCATTATTGAGCGTGAGCGGATAAATTCGGTTGGCGGAGTGCCAGCCATTGCGTGGCAGATCCTCGAGCATCCCGAGCGGGGCAACTATGATTTGTCATCCATCAATTCGGTGGCTTATGGCGGCGCGCCATCTGCGCCAGAGCTTGTCACGACAATCAAATCGACATTCAAAGAAGCGTTGCCATCAAATGGCTGGGGCATGACTGAAACATGCGCGACAGCTACGCAGAATATCGGGGAAGATTATGTCAATCGCCCCTTGAGTGCCGGAGCACCTCCTGCAGGCGTGAAGCTCAAAGTTGTGGGGCCGAATGGGGAAGAAATGCCGACGGGCGAGGTGGGCGAGCTGTGGTGCAAAGGCACTTCCAATTGCAAGCGGTACTGGAACCGTCCAGAAGCCACAGCGGAAACATTTGTGGACGGCTGGGTTGTGACTGGTGATTTGGCACGTCTGGACGAGGAAGGGTTCTTGTATCTGGTTGACCGGGCCAAAGATATGTTGATCCGTGGCGGCGAGAACATTTACTGTATCGAGGTCGAGAATGCGCTTTATGACCATCCGGCGATTATGGATGCCTCGGTGGTCGGCATTGCAGACAAAGTCCTCGGCGAAGAGGTTGGCGCTGTCGTGCAGCTTAAGCCCGACAAGTCCGTGACCGAGGATGAGCTGCGGGCGCACGTGGCGGGGCAACTGGCCGCGTTCAAAGTGCCCAAGAAGATCCTGTTTCAAGACGAGCCTCTGCCGCGGAATGCGAATGGTAAAATTCTCAAACCGGTCTTACGAGAGAAGTTTCCTCAAGACGGCTAGAGGGGTATGTCGTGCCAGATGAGAATGCGGACTATAATAAAGGGGCTGACGGGCAGCCTGTAACGCTTGAAGTGCAGGCGGAACAGGAGGAGCGACGGTTCTCGCCGTCTGTGGGGCGCAATCGCGACTATGTGCGTGATGCGTTTTCAAAGCATATGCCGAGGACGGGCCGCATTTTGGAGATTGGTTCCGGCACCGGAGAGCATGGCGTTCACATGACGCAGCTTTTACCCGATCTGGTCTGGACGTTTACAGACATGGATGAGGGAAGCCTTGCCAGTGCGACAGCATGGATGGCCGAACGAGGTCGCACGGATCGGGATCGGGCGGTTGTTCTGGATGCCTCGACAAGGGATTGGACGGGCATTGTGGGAGCAGATCAGTTCGACGGCCTGTTCAGCGCAAATGTG
Organism: uncultured Hyphomonas sp.; assembly: GCA_964644755.1. Taxonomy (GTDB): domain Bacteria; phylum Pseudomonadota; class Alphaproteobacteria; order Caulobacterales; family Hyphomonadaceae; genus CALLCD01. The sequence continues at coordinate 19,427 of CAZXXY010000039.1, forward strand.
ATCCATATTGCGCCGTTCGCTGTGGCGACCGGACTGTTTGCCGGCGCAGACAAAGTGCTTAGCCAAGCGGGGCGGATTTTCCTGTATGGACCATTTGCGAGAGATGGGGTTTTCAGTGAGGGCAATGCGGCTTTCGACGCTGATTTGAAACGGCGTGACGCTCGCTGGGGGGTACGTGATCTCGAACGCGAGATCGTCCCGCTCGCAAAAGCGAACGGGTTTGCGCTCGCCCATTGCGTAGATATGCCCAAGAACAATCTGTCCGTGGTTTTCGAACGCTGCTAGGCGATAATCGCCGGGCGCCGGTCAATCCACGGGCGGGCTTCTTCCAACTCGTAAGCCAGCCCAAGCAACATCAGATCATCTCCCTCACGACCCGAGAACATGGAGGCAATTGGCAAGCCATCCGAGGACATGCCCAGAGGGACCGACATGGACGCCGCCCCTGCGACATTCATCGGCGAGGTGAAAGCGGCGAAATCGAGCACGTTTTTCATCACTGTCTCAAACTCGCCTGTTGGGTCTTGCGTGCCAATCCTGGGCGCAGGTGTTGCGACGGTTGGTGTCAGCAGGACATCGAAATTGCCCGCGGCGAACCAGTCATTATATTCCGCCTTGAAGGCTTGTAGATAAGCAATTGTGGCTTCCATTTCGGTGGCGCGTCCGAGGAAGTTTTGGGCGAGTCCGAGGGTCCATGGCTCGAGAATTTCGGGCGAAGGGGGCTTGCCCGTAAAGGCGCTGGCGTCTTGCGCAAACTGGGCAGCACCGGCGGACCAGTAGAGCAGGAATTTGTCGCCGAATTCATCGCCATCAGTCGGCGGAACGTAATCGATCACTTCATGTCCGAGATCACGGCATAGCTGAGCCGTCCGGTCGAGTTCGTAAGCGACTTCGGCATGCAGCGGAGTGTCTGTCAGAGGTGCGAGCGCATATCCGATGCGCAGCCGCCTCGTTGACGGGCCGGAGACAAACGCGTCCTGGCCTGCAAGACGGGCCGTCGCAGCAAAGATGGCGGCACTGTCGCGGACCGTATTCGAGACGGCCAGATCGACTGAAATGTTCACCGGATTGCCTTCCTGATTTGTCCGGCCAATTGGTGAGGCGAGATAGGATGGTTTCAGGCCAAACAGGCCGCAGCACGCGGCCGGAATGCGGATCGAACCGCCGCCATCACTGGCATGGGCAAAGGGCACCACGCGGGCGGCTGTTAGAGCTGCTGCGCCGCCTGAAGACCCGCCCGGAATATGGTCGGTATTCCATGGATTGCGAGTCGGGCCAGTGACCACAGGTTCGGTCGAGGAGATCAGGCCCATTTCTGGCGATGTGGATTTTCCGAGGGCAACAATGCCCAGCGTGTCCCGCCAGACTTTGGCAAGCGGGCCGTCTTCAGGGGGAAGATGGCCGACAAAGGCGCGACTGCCGAGCAAACTCGGCAGACCTTTCCAATCGGCGAGGTCCTTGATGAATGTTGGCACGCCGCCCAAGGCGCCTTGGGGGGCGTCTGCTGCGCGCTCGCGTGCGGCATCGAAACCGGGGGTCGCAATGGCGTTGATCTTGTCATTGACGGCTTCTGCGCGAGCTATGGCCGCATTGGTTGCCTCAAGCGATGTTAGCTCGCCGCTTGCGATCAGCTCGGCTGTGCGGACACCATCCATGAAGCCTGTACTGGTCGGGGTGGCTTCGCTGACGGTACTGGGTGCGCAAGCGCTGAAGAAAGGGGCGAAAGCGGACATGGCTGCGGTTCCTTTCAGGACTTTACGTCTGGTGTAGCGCGTCAAAACAGCTCTCCTATTTGATCACCGCGCAAGCGACCCGTGCACCCGCCCCACCAATAGGTTGCGTGATTTGATCATCTGGGTCGGCATGAATGACCAGGGCAGCTCCATCTGCATCTCTTAGCTCCGGCAGGGACGTGCGGCTGGTGATAAATTCCATGCCGGCTGCGCCATCGGTGTGGGCGTAAATGTTGGGCGCGTCTCCACCTCCCGGACCTGCGGGGTTCAGCAATCCGTGTCCGCCTTCAATCTTGCCGACATGGCCGCCTGAAAGTTTGAAAACACCGAGATCGGAACAGTCGCCAGTCTGATGAAAATGAAGGCCATGCCAACCGGGGGTGAGCGATCCCGCCTCGAGATTAACCCGCACGAGCAGGCCATGTGGCCCATCTGTCAGATTAAGGGACCCGATTTTAGCACCTTTGGCGCCCATGATCGCGTAGTCGGCGGAGGTGATGGTGTGCTCGGTTATGGTCTGGGCGACACTTGAAGTGGCATTTTGCCCGGGCAACGCGCCGCCAATAAATGTTTCACAAGCAGTAAGCGACAGTGCTGCAAACGCGAAAAGAATGGAATTTTTCATGGCTCAGGACTTCCTCTTATGGCTTTCTTGCACCCTATAGGCAGTTGGACGGTACAGGGAGTCATTTTTTCGCATGGAAGAACGTGAACGCGCGGACAAACTGCTGGTGATCCTTGGTCACTTTGAAAGCCGGTCTGCTGCTCAGGCAGCGATTGAAGCGGGGGGTGTGGTCTGTAACGGTGTCGCCGTGCGCAAGCCATCGCAAATGCTGCCTGTGGACAGCGATATCGCAGCGCAAGCGGCGCATCCCTTCGTGTCTCGCGGCGGGGTGAAACTTGCACATGCGCTGGAAGCGTTCTCGATAGGTGTGGCTGGAAGGGCTTGTCTTGATATTGGAGCCTCGACCGGCGGGTTTACCGACTGCCTGTTACAGAGCGGCGCGGGAAGTGTAACGGCAATCGATGTCGGGCATGATCAGATCCACAGAAAAATAGCTGAGGATCCTCGGGTCAGGGTTTTCGAAGGTGTTGATGCACGGGCGATCACTGCGGATCATGTTGAACCGGATATGAGTCTGATCGTGACGGATTTGAGTTTTATCGGGCTTGAAAAGGCGCTGGGACCGGCTTTGGCGCTCGCAGCCCCTCAAACCGTGCTTGTTGGCCTGTTCAAACCGCAATTTCAGGTTGGCCG
>CAZXXY010000040.1:0-22178 GCA_964644755.1 uncultured Hyphomonas sp.
CGCCTTCAAAGTCCGCAGCCTCAAGATTGAAGCCCTGAATTTGCGTCCCCATCCCGCCATCGAGAATAAGGATACGGTCCACTGCGGCAGCTTCAAGCGCTGCGAAACGTTTTTCTCGAGACATGGGTCCCCTCTCTCCTGATCCTAGGCGGCTGTCTTGGAAGCTGCCGGCTTAAGCCCCAAGAGCCGACAGGTCGACAAAGACAAAGGCGCTTTGTTCATCGTGTAGAAATGGAAGTCGCGAATGCCCCGATCCGCAAGTCCGCGACACAGATCCGCCGCCACAGTCGCGGTGACAAGATCGCGTGTTTCGGGGTCATCATCGAGCCCCTCATAGCGCTCATGTAACCAGTCGGGCAGCGTGGTCTGAACCAGCTTGGCCATTTTCTTCAGCCCGTTAAAATTCGGCTGCAACATAATGCCCGGCACGATTGGCATGGTCACACCGCCCGCCCGCGCCTTGTCGAGAAACCGGCAATAGACATCCGGTTCGAAGAAAAACTGTGTGATCGCCCTATCAGCGCCCGCGTCCTGCTTGGCCTTCAAAAGTTGAATATCCTCGTCAAAGCCCAGACTTTCCGGATGCCGTTCCGGATAGCACGCGACGGAGACTTCGAAGATACGCCCCGGCGCGCTCGGATGTTCACGGCGCAGCGCCTCGATCAACTCGACCGAGCTTTTAAACCCGTCCGGATGCGGCTCGAACTTCGCTCCCATGCCCGCAGGCGGGTCCCCGCGCAGCGCAACAATGTGACGAACGCCCGCATGAGCATATTGAACGGCAACATCGATCACCTCTTCCTTGCTCGCACTGACACAGGTCAGGTGCGCGGCAGGCTTGAGCGAAGTCTGGTCAACAATACGTTTTACCGTGCGATGGGTGCGCTCCCGCGTTGACCCGCCTGCGCCATAGGTCACGGAGACAAAATGCGGCGCCAATGGCTCAAGCCGCTCAATGGACTCCCAAAGGCGGGTCTCCATCGTCTCGCTCTTTGGCGGAAAGAATTCAAAAGAAATGTTCAAACTGCTCATGATACTTGTCTCTGCATGTTGATCATTGATTGGTCCGGTGCACGAACGGCCCATATCTGTATGGTCAGGCCAGCGGTCAGGCCTTCAGGCGCACCGAGGGTTTCGGGAGGATCTGCCACCAATCCGCTATTGGCCAGCCATTCCGCCAATTTCTCATGCCAGATACCGAGCCGGCGATGTCCGTGTTCACTGCGCAAAAATTCCAATTCATGCGGGGCAAAATCGACAAGGAGCAAAAGCCCGCCCGGCGCCAAAACCCTTGCCGCCTCCGAAAGCACCCTCTCCGGCTCGTCGATAAAATGTAGCACTTGATGGATCGTGACCAGATCCGCGCATGAATCCTCAAAAGGCAAGGATTGCGCATCTGCATGGCGAACACTGGCATTGCCGACATCTGCCTGTTCAAGATTTGCCCGCGCCACGGTGAGCATATGATGACTGAAATCAATGCCGTCTGCCCTCTCGAAACGATCGGCAAACAAGGTCAACATCCGTCCTGTTCCGGTACCGACATCAATCATCCGCCCGCGACGGTCTGTACCGACCAGCGATGTCAGCGCCGCTTCGATCTGCTCATTCGGATAATGCAGCGCCCGCACCGTGTCCCAGGTTTCAGCCATTTCGCCGAAATACTCTTCTGCGGCGCGAGCTCGATCCCTGCGCACGCGCGCCAAAAGCTCCAAATCAAGCTCAAATGCGCCGTTTTCGCCGGAAATCCGTGACAGAACCGCATCGACCAAGCTCCGGCCAGAGCCGCCGATTGGCAGGCTGTAAAAAACCCATGACCCTTCGGGCAAACGCTCCACAAGGCCTGCATTGGTCAATGATTTCAGGTGATGGGACAATCTCGGCTGACTTTGGCCCATAATCTGCGCGAGTTCGCCAACCGACAATTCACCCTGCCGCAGAAGGGTTAGAATACGCAGCCGATTGATTTCGCCCAAAGCGCGCAGCCGATCAACCAGAAGGGAAGCATCTTCATCCATATAAACATATAAACACACCTTTATATGTTTATACAAGCTGACAAAACCGGATTGTTGACAATTATTTCATTTGCATGAGAGTTGATTGATAAACCGCGCGACCCCATACTAAGGCCCTATGTCTAGGGACTTGTAATTATGCGCGCTTTGATTCTTGCACTTGTTTCGCTGTCTGTTGTGACGGCGTGCGCCACAACACCGCCACCCGCGCCGACGGAAATCTATGATCCGTTCGAGAACTTCAACCGCAAGGTTTACGGGTTCAATGAAAGCGTTGATCAGGCCGTCATAGGTCCGGTCGCCCGAGGATACTCAAAGACCGTTCCCAAACAGGCCCGCTCCGGCCTGCGCAACTTTGTGTCCAACGCCAATGCCCCTGTGACCTTCGTCAATGACGTTCTTCAAGCCAAGCCCCAACGGGCAATGGAAACATTAAGCCGCTTCATCATCAACACCACGGTCGGCGTCGGCGGCCTGTTCGACGTTGCCGGCAAATCGGACCTTGAAGGACACACTGAAGACTTCGGACAGACATTGGCCGTCTGGGGCGTGCCCATGGGCCCCTATTTCATGGCGCCCCTTTTGGGCCCTTCCAATCTGCGCGACACGACTGGCCGGGTGGTTGATATCGCATTCGATCCTGTGACCTGGATCAGCTTCGGCACCAACAATCTCGAATTATATCTGAATGCTGGTGAAACGGTTTTCGTTGCGCTCGATACGCGCGCAGAGCTTGATTCAGGGATTGAATTCATTCGCGAACAACCAGAACCCTACACTGCCCTTCGACGCGCCTACTCATCCCAACGCCAATCGGCTATCCGCGACGGCGTGGTCGACGAAAACAGCTTTGATGATCTGCCCGATTTTGATGATTTTGACGATTTTGACGAAGAGTTCGACGATTTCGAATAATCAGAACGACGAACGATTTTCTTAAGTAGAGGAACGAATGCCATGACTTCATTCAGAATAATCCTAGCAAGCCTGCTAATGGCCTTGATCCCTCTCGCATCCGCCAGTGCTGATCCTCGCTCGGAAGCCTTCGTGCAAGAGAACGCCACAAAAGTCCTCGAGGCCCTGGGCAATCCCGACCTCACAGCGGCCGAGCGCTCCGAAAAGTTCAACGGGTTTATGGAAGAGTTCTCCAATCTCGATGGCATTGCCCGCTTCGTCCTTGGCAAATACTCCCGGCGCTTCAACCCGGAAGAACTCGCCCGCTATCGCGAAGTTTACCGCGCCTATAGCCTGCTCAATTACGAGGCCCAGTTCGATGACTATCGCGGTGCCGATATCAATATCGTCAACTCGTATGACACAAAACGCGACTCCATCGTCAACTCGAACGTGCGCAAGGCAGATGGTGACACTCTGGAAGTCAGCTGGCGTGTACGCGAACGAAATGACCGTTTCCAGGTCATTGATGTCGGCCTGAATCTGGATGGCAACCTATTATGGCTTGCGGTCGAGCAGCGGGCGCAATTTCTTGACCTGCTGGACCGGAATGACGGCTCGGCAGACGCTCTGATCTCCAAGCTCGAAGAGCTGACCCAGGAGCTCAAGACGCCAAGCTAGGCGCCTCACCAATTTGAAACGCACATAGAAAAGGCGACAGAGACATCTCTCTGCCGCCTTTCTTTATGCACAAAATTCCAGCGGATCTAACGCGGCGCCATCCGGATAGCCCCGTCAAGACGAACGTCTTCACCATTGAAATAGCTGTTACGGCACATCTCCACGGCGAGCGAAGCATACTCTTCCGGATTGCCCAGTCGCGCAGGATTCGGCACCATCGCCCCAAGCGCATTGCGAACCTGCTCCGGCGCACCCGCCAGCAGCGGCGTATCAAAAATACCGGGCAAAATCGTGTTCACCCGTATCTGTTCGCGCGCCAAATCACGCGCAATAGGAAGGGTCATGCCAACCACGCCGCCTTTGGACGCCGAATAGGACGCTTGTCCAATCTGGCCGTCCTCGGCCGCCACAGATGCCGTATTCACAATTGAACCGCGTTCCCCATCAACCGGATCAAGCGTCATCATGCCGGCGGCAGATTTCGCGATGCACCGGAACGTCCCAACAAGGTTGATCTGGATAATCATATCAAACTTATCGAGCGGAAAATGTTTGATCTCGCCTGTCTGCTTGTCGCGCGAGGCCGTTTTCACAGCATTGCCCGTGCCAGCACAGTTCACCAGAATACGCTCCTGGCCCAGCGCGCCGCGGATTTTCGCAAAGCCCGCATCAACCTGCTCATCCGAGGTAACATTCACATTTGCAAACACGCCGCCCAACTCGTTGGCGATCGCCTCTCCTTTTTCCTCATTCATGTCGAAAATACCGACTTTAACACCCAGCCCGGCCATTTTGCGGGCTGTCGCTGCGCCGAGGCCTGAAGCGCCACCGGTTATGATAGCGGTCACTGTATCATTAAGCTGCATCTGAAAAATCTCCTTGAAAACGCCATTATGCCATACGATCTATAGTCTATGAGAGGATTGGCCAATGCATAATGCGAGGGAAATAGCAAAACAGGCAGGCGACGCCGATATGGCAGCCCTGCCAATGGTCATTGAGCACAATGCACGGCGAACCCGAACCAAACTGATTCCCAAAATTCTCAAAGTCGCTGGCCGCATCCCTTTCGCTGACGATCTGGCCGCCGCCTATTATTGCGCGCTCGATCCTCAGACCCCCCTCAAAGCCAAAGGTGTCCTGTTCGCCGCGCTGGCCTATTTCATTGTCCCGACCGACATGGTCCCCGATGTGATTGCCGGTCTGGGGTTTACCGATGACGCCACCGTGCTCGCAACGGCGCTGGGCGTTGTCGGCGCGCAAATCAAAGAGCCCCACCGGCGAGCGGCCAGACGGCTGCTCAGATTACCCGCACCAAAGCAAACGGCGGATATGGCAGAACGTGCCGCGTCATAATTCTACAAAGGGTTGTATTTTGCCCTCTTAGTGCGCAATATGGCCGTATGATTCGCTTGCTTAGCCTGTTGCCCTTGCTCGTATGCATCCCGACGTCCGCCTCTGGCGAAACCTTGCCAGGTCCAATACCGGCGGAGGTAATCCGCATTGTCGACGGCGATACAGTGCGCGTGCGCGCCCATGTCTGGATCAACCAGAGCATTGAAATCTCGGTCCGGATTGCCGGCATTGATGCCCCCGAGATTGCCAGACCCGACTGCCGGGCCGAGCGTCAGCAGGCCGATGCGGCCAAGGCGGAAGTCAGCGCGCTCATCGGGGCAGACATGGTCCGCCTCTACAATGTCCGGCTAGGCAAATATGCCGGCCGCGTTGTCGCCGACATCAAAGCCGCCAATGGCACCGACATCGCAACCCAACTCGTCGCACTTGATCTTGCCATACCAGAGAACACCGACGCGCACTGGTGCCCGGCAACCCGCTGACGGATCTCTAGCCTGCGTTCGCCGCCTTGGCAGCGCGCTTACGCTCATGCGTGTCCAGATGCACCTTGCGCAAGCGGATGCTTTCCGGCGTCACTTCAACCAGCTCGTCATCCTGAATATAGGCCAGCGACTTCTCCAGCGTCATTTGCAGTGGCGGGGTCAGACGCACCGCATCATCCGTCCCGGAGGCGCGAATATTGGTGAGCTTCTTGCCCTTGAGAACATTCACTTCCAGATCATTGTCGCGGCTATGCTCGCCAACAATCATACCGCCATAAACCTTGTCGCCCGGGTGGATCATCATCGGGCCACGGTCTTCAAGATTCCAGAGCGCGAAGGCAACCGCCTCCCCTTTCTCCATGGCAATCAGAACACCCGTATGCCGCCCTTGGATCTTCCCCTTATAAGCGGCGTATTCGTGGAAGACCCGGTTCATAATCGCCGTGCCGCGCGTGTCTGACAGCAGCTCGCCCTGATACCCGATCAGTCCGCGTGTCGGCGCGTGGAACACCATGCGCGTGCGTCCGGCACCTGACGGCTTCATTTCAAGCATCTCGGCTTTGCGCTCTGAAAGCTTCTGCACAATGATGCCTGAATGCTCGTCATCAACGTCGATCACGACTTCCTCAATGGGCTCCATACGTTCGCCATTGGGGCCTTCCTGCATCACCACTTGCGGTCGCGAGACCCCAAGCTCGAAGCCTTCGCGCCGCATCGTTTCAATCAGCACCGCCAATTGCAATTCGCCGCGACCAGACACGGTAAACGCTTCCGCATCGCTTGCCCGCGACACTTTCAGCGCAACATTGCCTTCGGCTTCTTTCTCCAGCCGTGCCCAGATCATCCGCGAGGTCACCTTCGTGCCCTCCGTTCCGGCAAGCGGGCTGTCATTGACGCGGAATGTCATCGACAGGGTTGGCGGATCAATCGGCTGCGCTTCAAGCGGCTCGGTCACCGAAGCATCGCACAAAGTATCCGCAACCGTCGCTTTGGACATGCCCGACAGGGAGATGATATCGCCCGCCTCGGCCACATCAATCGGGCTACGTTCCAACCCGCGAAACGCCAACACTTTCGAGATACGCCCCTGCTCGACCAGATTGCCCTCGCGATCAATCGCTTTGTATGTCTGATTGGGTTTGACCGAGCCAGAGGTCACGCGGCCTGTCAGAATGCGCCCGAGGAAATTGTCCGCAGAAATCGTGGTCGCCAGAAACCGGAACGGCCCCTCTTCCACAACCGGCGGCTCGACATGCTTGACCACAAGATCGAAAAGCTCGTCCATATTGCCCGTTGCATTTTCATATTGGCTCGACATCCAGCCTTCTTTTGCCGATCCGTAGAGAATCGGGAAATCAAGCTGCTCATCGGTTGCGCCCAAATCCGCGAACAGGTCGAACACCTCGTTGATCACTTCATCAGGCCGGCGTTCCGGCTTGTCGATCTTGTTGACCGCAACAATCGGCTTCAGCCCCACTTTGAGCGCCTTTGCCACCACAAATTTGGTTTGCGGCATCGGCCCTTCAGCAGAATCAACCAGCACGATCGCGCCGTCCACCATGCCCAGAATACGCTCCACCTCGCCGCCAAAGTCCGCGTGTCCGGGCGTATCGACAATATTGATCCGCGTATCGCCCCAGACAACCGATGTGGTCTTGGCCAGAATCGTAATCCCGCGTTCACGCTCGAGATCATTTGAATCCATCATGCGTTCGCTGGTCTGCTCATTCTCGCGGAACACACCGGACTGTTTCAGCAGGCAATCGACAAGGGTTGTTTTACCATGGTCAACGTGGGCAATAATCGCAATGTTGCGCAGGGAAGTCGGTTCGGTCATGAAGGGCTCGCAATATGTTTGTTGCGGCGCACATACACGGCTCCAACCGATTTGGCTATGGCCAGTGCGGATATAGCCCGGCGCCCCGAAAATCCCCTCGCATCCCGTTTCAGGGTGCGCCCGAACGAGAGGATGGGTTGCGTCTTGGCAGCCTTCCCATTGGCAAGGGCGCTTGCTCCTGTATATACTCTGGTTAACAACATATTGTACCGAGTGGAGGGACGCATGGATTTAGAACAGTTTTGGGCAGCGATGCAGTCGGCTTTGGATAGTTTCGGCATTGAGATGACCACGGGCGAACTGCTCGCATGTGCTGGCGTTGGTGCTGCAGCAGGCTGGATCGCCAGTCAGGTTGTTGGCGGAAAAGGCGGTATTTTCCGCTATGTCATCGCTGGCGTGCTCGGCTCATTTCTCGGTCCGGTTATTCTCGATCTGACTGGATTGGTCCTGCCGACACTTGGCATGCCCATCGTCAATGACATTATGATCGCCACAGTTGGTGCCGTCGTGATCGTGCTGGCGGCGCGAATAATCGGCTAGGCCAGCACATCCCGAACAGCGTCTCCTGCAAGCGTGAACTTTGCAAAAGACCAATTACGACCCAAATCCAGCCCGCGCAGCAGGACAGATAGCGCATCTGCCTGACTGCGCCGCTGCTTGAGATAGTCAGCCGTATCCGCCTTGCTTTCGATCAGATGTCTGGTCGCTGCGGCCTGAGCGCTACAAATATTGCCCAGCTGGCCATCGACCGCCTGCCGTTCCCAATGCGACATCTCCCGACGCACATCCCGCGCGCGCGAGACCAGCCGGTCAATTCGGAGCGCACTGCCAAGCTCGTTGAACACCGCCATCACCTCGGCCACGTCGACTTTCATGTCCGCCGCCACATCAATCAACTCGACAGCTTGCGCAATCAGGCCAAGCGAACTGATCTCGGTCGCCAGCGCTTCGGTCGCGCCGGCTCTGACAAGCTGCCGCGTCCGGCGATCAAGCCGCGTGCTCTCATGCGCTGTTGCGCGCTCATCGGCACCCTGACGCAACCCCGTACACCCCTTTTCGAAATAGCTGACAAGCTCATCCATTGATCCGGACACGCCGCGTCGCAGCAGAGCGAGCGCCAATTGTCCGACCCGTTGATTGACATCCAGCAACAGCGCAGTGCGTCCGGCAGCGGACACATCTTCATCTGCCGAAATACGGTCCACAAGATCAGGCAATTGCAGCGCCGCCCGCAATATTTCATACGCCCGCACACAGGCCGCACTGTCGCCGCCGCCAGCTTCACGAAGCTGCAGCAAAAACACCGGTCCCGCGGCATCGAGCATACGATTGGCAAGCACGGTCGCAATAATCTCCCGCTTCAGCCGGTGACTGTCCATCACATCGGAATACTTGCCCAATGCAGCCGGAAAATAAGCCTCCAGAACAGGTTTGAAATACGGGTCATCTGGCAAATCCGACGCGACAATATCATCGAACAAGGCAATCTTGGACCATGCCAGAAGCACCGCCATTTCCGGCCGCGTAAAAGTCCCCTTCGCGGCAATCCGTTCGGCCATCTGCCCGCTCGACGGCAGCCCTTCGACATCACGGTCGAGAACGCCCCGCGCCTCAAGCCTCAACATCAACCGCTCAAGCGCTGGCAAATCTTCACGCGCGGTTGCTTCGGCAAGGCTCAACGCGCCGGTCTGCGCAATATTGTGGGCCAACACATGCGCGGCCACATCATCTGTCATCGACGCCAGCAACGTATTGCGTTCCCCGCGCGGCAAGGCACCACGCCGCATCGCTTCGGACAGCAAAATCTTGATATTGACCTCATGGTCCGAACTGTCGACACCGGCAGAATTATCAATGGCATCCGTGTTGATGCGTCCGCCCTTTGCCCCAAACTCGATCCGCGCCGCCTGCGTGATCCCAAGATTGGCCCCCTCGCCGACCACAGAGACCCGCAACTGGTCAGCGGTGATGCGGATGGCATCATTCGTCCGGTCCCCGACATCACGATCAGTCTCAAGCGTGCCCCGCACATAGGTCCCGATCCCGCCAAACCAGAGCAGTTCCGCCTGCGCCTTCAGCAACGCATGTATCAATTCGTCAGGTGTTGCACTCGTGCCCGTAAGCCCGGTCAGCGCCTTGATCTCGTCGCTCAGCTCGATCGATTTGGCGCTCCGCTCGAACACCCCCCCGCCCTTGGAAATCAGCTTGGTATTATAGTCCGCCCAGCCCGATCGCGGCAGGCCGAACAGGCGCTCGCGCTCCGCCCACAATTTCGCCGGATCACCCGGATTGGGATCAATGAAGATATGCATATGATTGAACGCAGCCAATAGCCGTATCTGCTTGGACAGCAACATGCCATTGCCGAACACATCCCCGGACATGTCGCCAACACCGATCACATCAAATGGCTCGGTCTGGATATCTTTGCCAGCTTCAAGGAAGTGACGCTTCACCGCTTCCCAGGCCCCGCGCGCGGTAATGCCCATCGCTTTATGATCATATCCGGCAGACCCGCCAGAGGCGAAAGCATCACCAAGCCAGAAGCCCTGGCCCTCGCTAATCTCGTTCGCAATATCGGAGAAAGTCGCCGTGCCCTTATCAGCAGCAACAACCAGATAAGGATCCGCCCCGTCACGCGCAATGGTCCGCTCCGGATGACGTACCTCGCCATCAACCAGCGTGTCCGTGATCTGCAACATGCCAGAGATAAAGGTCTTATAGGCCGCAATCCCCGCTTCACGCACTTCCTCGCGGGATCCTCCAATCGGGAGCGTCTTGGGAAAGAACCCTCCTTTCGAGCCGACCGGAACAATCACAGCATTCTTGACCTGCTGGGCTTTGACAAGCCCGAGCACTTCGGTGCGAAAATCATCCGGCCGGTCAGACCATCTCAAGCCGCCGCGCGCCACCGAACCGAACCGCAAATGCACCCCGTCCATGGTCGGGCCCGTGACAAAAATCTCTCGAAACGGCACGGGCTTGGGCAGGTCTTCAAGCGCCTCACTGGCCACTTTGAACGCCAGAGGCCGTGCATCGGTCTGGTAGAAATTGGTTCTCTGAATGGCCATGATGAGGTCTGCGGTCCGGCGCAAGACGCGATCATCCTCAAGCGAGGGAACATCGCCCAATTGCGCATGGATCGCGCTCAACCGGTCCGTTCCCGTCGCCAGCCGCGCCTCAATCGTCTCGTCAAGATCAGGATCAAACAGTCCTTGGAACAATTGCACCAGATTTCTCGTGATCGCCGGATAGCTGACAAAGGCCCTGATCTGGCTTTCGCGGATCGGGTCCAGCCCGCTTTGCCGCCGATAGGCAGACAGACCGCGCAGCAGATCAGCCTCACGCCAATCAATGCCTGCCGCAAAAATCAGCTTGTTAAACCCGTCATTTTCAACCTGCCCCGTCCAAACAGCCGCAAAAGCGTCTTCGAACACTTTGCCATTTGCAACAAGATCCACCGGATCGCCCGTCTGCGAACGCATCATGAAATCATGCACCCAGTAAACATCCGGCGCATCCGCACGCGGGCGCTCGGTCGGACGAACCGGATACGCCATTTCAAAAGCGACAAACAAACCCATATTTTCCAGCACAGGCACAGATTCCGACAAGGCCAATGCTGTGCCGCGCGAGTAGACTTTGGCGCGCACATAGTCTTCTTTGTCGTCTGCCTGTTTATAAGTCCGCATCCGGACAGATTGGCTTGACGACAATTCCGCAATCTCTGCCACATCGAGCATCGCTTCAGCTGGCGAGAACAGCTCGCGATAGGCCACATTGAACCCGTCCTGAAACAAGCTCGCCCCGTCGCGGGCATCATCACTGATATCAGCCGCTTGCACGGTCTGCTGAAACAGATCATCCCACCCCGTCGCAAGGTCCACAATCTGCCGCTCAATCTCGACCGGATCCGGCCGCCCGCCCTCCGGCGCCACCGCAAGCTGGATATGCACCCTCACAAGAGAGCTGACATCAAACCGCGGATCAAACCGCAACAGCGTGCCGTCATATTCACGTTCAAGCAAAGCAACCACACGCTGGCGCAAATCAGAATCATAGGCCTCGCGCGAGACATAGACGAATACTGACAAAAACCGCCCAAACGGGTCCAGCCGGAAAAACACCCGCGTCCGCGGCCGGTCGAGCAAATGCATCACCCCCGACACCATTGGCAGCAATGTCTCTACATCGGTCTGGAACAGTTCATCACGTGGCCAATTCTCCAGAATGCCCGACAAGGCCTTGGCAGAGTGCCCGCCATCCTGTGCACCAATACCCTCGATCACCTGCTCCGCCCGCCGCCGGATCCACGGCACATCACGGACTTTTTCGAGATAGGCCTCCGCCGCAAACAGCCCCAGAAACCGGGTTTCGCCAACCACATGGCCGTCAGCATTATAATGCTTCACGCCGATATAGTCCGCCCGCACGCGCCTATGAACTCTCGACACAATCGAAGATTTCGCAACGATCAGCGGTTCCGGCGTGTTCAAAAACGTGCCGCTGCGCCCGGTAAGCATGGTCGGTTCATCACGGCGCGAGAGAATATTCCGCGCTTCATCCCGAAGCAGGCCGAGATTCGAGCCATCGACCGTGTCGGGCTCCTCGCACGCAAAGCTGCCATCATCTGCTACGTCATATTCATAGGTTCGCGCCCCAAGAAATACAAAATGCTCGTTCGCAAGCCATTCCAGAAAAGCGAGCGCCTCCGAGCGCAATGCGACATCTACATGTTTCTCTTTGGCAAGCCGTTTCACCTCGTCATGCATACGCGCGAGCATGGCTTTGTGATCGCTCACAGCAATTGATAGCTCGTCAAGTGTCTGACGTACGCCAGCTTCAAGTTTCACCTGTGCAGGTTTGGCCAATACCGGCAGATGAAACTGCATCACCGAATAGCGCTGCCCGGCAGCCGCTTCGGCCTTGTTGCGGGCAATCAACGGGTGGAAGAACGTGTTCACAGCCATCCCGTGCGAGCGGCATTCGCCCAACATGGAATCGACAAGAAACGGCAGGTCCGGCCCCGCAAGTTCGAGCAGATATCCGGGCAGTCCGGATATATTTTTCCGCAACCGGATGCGCCGCTCGTCTGGCCCTCCCTTGGAGACCCACGCCCAAAGACTATCGGCAAGTTCAACCAGTTGCGCCTCGCTCAGTCCGGCTCCATTGTCCGGTCCGCACTCATCGCGCATGTCTCGCAATATTGCCTTCTTACCAAGCTCGGTCTGCATCGGATATCACCCCTTAAAGCGTCAGAATGATCTGCGCAAATTCCCGGAAAATTCCGGCTGAAGACGTCTTGTTTGCTTCAAACACAATCCGGCTGGCATGGGAATATGCAATACCCAAGATTTCACACCTCATCGGCGATCCGCCCGGACCATTCCTCTACCCCATTGGAGGCTAGGCGTTGATCGTCTCAGCTGCGTCTTCGGAATCCTGCTCGACACCGCCCGCAGATTTATCCGGCCGGCCATCGGCCGACAGGGCAATCGCAATCCATTTCGTCGATGGTGATTGCGCAAATAGAATCATCATCAAGACTGTCAGCGGGGCCGACAGGAACATGCCGGGAATACCCCAGATAGCGCCCCAAACTGCAAGCGCGATCAAGACCACCAGTGCCGACAGGTTAAGCGAATCCCCCATCATCCGCGGCTGCACGAAATTGCCGAAGAAAAACTGCCAGAACGCGACTGTGCCAAACACAATCGCCGCATAGACATAATTGTCCTGTTCCGCCCCGCCCGGGCACCAGGCCGGTATCTCCGGCTGCACCAGCGCAAACAGGAACGGAAGAAACGCCGCCACAATCGACCCAATCGTCGGAATATAATTGAGCACGAAGATCAACGCGGCCAGAAACAATGCATTCTCGACGCCCAGAAGGATCAGCGTCGCATATGTAAAGATCGTCGTCAGCACTGAAATAACTGTCTGCGTCCACAGATATTGCTCAATGCCCCGTATGGCTGCATCTCCGACTTTGCGGGCCTGTTCGCGGCGTTCGCGATCAACAAAAATGTAATCGAGCTTGAGCGACCATGTCGATTGAGCCACAAACATAAAGGCGACATAGAGCGAGATAAGCACCGAGTTTTCACTCAGTTCGCCCGTCGTACTGCCCAAAGTGGCCAATAGTCGCCGTCCCGGCGTGCCGAACAGCAAATCCGACAAAGTTGGCGCATTGGTCAGATGTAATAGACCATAAAGGTCAGAAATAAGCGTATTGATCTTGGATTCGTAAAGCGCCGCATGTCCGCCAAACTGCGCAACTCCGCGCGCCATCAACGCTGCAAACAGACCAAACCCGATCGTGACAAGCAGGATAGAAATGATCCGCGACGCCCCTCTGCGTAGCAATTTCGAACGATTATCAATTGCCGTCGCAAAGCCTTCCATCACCAGAAACAGGAACACCGCCATCGCAAATGGCGCAAACAAGGCCCGTCCATAATACAAAAACGCAACAATAACGCCCGCAGCAATAATCCAGATGCCAGTCTTTGTGGTCGTATCCATACCCGCAAACTCCCCGCTTTCATGCGCTGGGAAGAGTGCGCCGCGTTGCTCGGAGCGTCAACACCAGAAAACAAAAGTCAGCAGCGCTGCGGCCCCTAGCCGCCTCCCCTCAACGCGCTCTATACTGCCCCCTATGGAAGACGCATTGCCACTTGCCATCCTCGTAACGATATTCTTCGGAGCCTATTTCGACGCCCTGATCGTCACCAGTTTTTTCGTGTTTGGCGAAGCCGTTTTCCTGCTCGCAGGCGGTGTCGCGTACACTTCAGGCTCGCCCCTGCCCATTCTTGCGGCCCTTGCTGGAGCCTATCTCGCTGACCAGTCAAGCTATGGCATCGGACACGCCTTCAAAGACAAGACACGCCCCCTAATGCTCGCCACAACCCGTCGCCGCAAAATGACCCGCAAAGCCCAGACCCTGCTCGCCAAGCGCGCAGTCCTGAAAATCGCAGCCAGCCGTTTCATGGGCCCTGTGGCATGGATCACACCGCCCCTGGCAGGGTCAATCGCCGTGCCGTATCCCAGATTTGCCCTTGGCTCATTAATCGGCGTTGTGCTCGGCGTCGGCCAGTTTCTCGTGCTCGGCTGGCTATCCGCCTTCGGTGCCGAGCGCGGCGGCTTTTCTCCTGAAGCCTATCTTGCCGATCATTTCTGGACGATTTTCATCATCGGCCAGCTCCTGTTCCTCGCCGCCATCGCTCTTTGGCATGTCACGTCCCGCGCGAGGCGTGCCCGAAAATAAGCTCCGCCAGATCATCCGCGCCATTCTGCTCGCGCGCCAAAGCCCCCAAGGCCTGCGCCGCCGCGTGCACGTCAGCCGACAGCGCAACCTCTAGGCCTGCAGCAACATGCTCCGCCGTCAATCCGCGCGCTGGCAAAGCATCAGCGGCAACACCAAGCCGCGCCAACCGATTGGCATACCAGAACTGGTCAAGAAAATGCGGCTGCAAAATTTGCGGCACGCCGGCCCGCAGACACGTGTCCGCTGTCCCCGCCCCGCCATGATGTAACACCGCCGCACAGTGCGGAAACAGGACATTGTGCGGCTCCCGCCCGACCATCAAAACCGTCTCCGGCACGCCTTGCCTCTCTCCAGCAAGGCTGCCAGCAATGATCCCCCGCCGCCCCGACAAGGCCAGCCCGCCAATCGCCGCCTCCAGCAATGTCCGCCCATACGCCCCGCTCAGCGACCCCAGACCAACATAGACCGGCGCAGATCCTGCCGCTAAGAATGCCGCCGTCTCCTCGCTCACTGCGTCCCCCTCAGACACAGGCAAAGACGGATACGCTGTCAAATAATCGTCTTGCGTCCAGTCCTCCGGCCTTGCGCGCATAATCGGCCACGGCACCGATGAAATTTTAGCCAGCGGCTTGCCAAGATGGCTCCGCAAATCCGAAAAGCGCGGCTGGCCTGAGAGCCCAAGCCGCCGCCGGTGCCTCTCAAGCGTGCGCCCGATGACGCGGTTCGACAGGGCCACCAACCCGAAACTTGCGCGATTGAACCGCTCGCCATGCCAGGGCCGCCACATCATGGCGCATGGCTCATACCGTGTCGGACTGAGCACCGACTGCTGCGCCGTAAGCACAAAAGGAACCTTATGCGCTTCGGCCGCCACACGGGCTGGCGCACAAATCAAATTGGCGACAATCAGATCCGCCCCCTCGCCCGCCGCCAGACAGCATGCCATCACCTCATCAATGCGCGGCTGGATCATCCGCTTCCAATCCCGAAAGAACGCGACAGGCCCGCCCAGCGTCCCGCGTTCCTCTGCCTCTGCCATCCAGTCCGCCAGCAAAAACTCCGCCGTGTCGCTGACCTCCACACCATAATCGGCAATCAGCGCCGAAAAATCCCGTGGTGCCAGAATCGCCACATCAACGCCGCGCTTCTGCAACGCCAAAGCCAGCGAGATATACGGCATCACATCTCCCAGCGAGCCGAGCACCTGTATCGAGACCCTCACCCGAGCACACCCTTTTCAACACGCACCCGCCGACGCTTGGCATAGCCATTCTCCAAAAGCACCGCCGTCCCACCGGAAATCTGCGGCGTCACGCCTGCACCAGAAAGCAAGCCGCGCAGTCCCGCTTTCGCCGCGCCGAGCTGGCCCTCTTGCCCGACCGGTAATTCGATCAGAACCGCATCCACCCCCGTCTGCGTCACCCGATAATCCGTAATGGCGCGATCCGCGTCCAGCACCGCATTGCGGATCACATCCGGCGTCAACGTCACCTGCCCGCCATCTGCCTTTTTGAATACGAACGCATCGCCCTGCCGTCCGATAATCTCTTCTATGATCCGGTGCGGTGACCCGCATGCACATGCCCCTTCGCCGAGCCGGACCAGATCATTCATCCGGTAGCGGAGCATAATCTGTGTGCGGCGGGTAAAATCCGTCACCAGCGGCGTCACCAATCCATCCCGCCCCACCGGTTCCCATTCAAACGCCACGCGGTCTTCAATCAGGTGCAAAGCACCATGCCTGCATGCCACCGCAAACAACCCCTCGGTCGCCATGTAAATCTCGCGGACAGGCCCGCCAAAGCGCGCTTCGATCGTCGCCCGATCCGTTGCCTCCAGCACTTCAGCACCGGAGAACACCTCACGCGGCGCAAGCTCTGTGTCAGCCTCGGCAAGCGCCACCAGAACACGCGGCGGGGCCACAATGACACTCGGCGAAAACGCCTCCACAGCCGCCACCTGCGCTTCAACCCCACCTGCCAGATCAAAAAACCTCAGCTGCAAGCGGCCACTTTCGTTCGCCGCATCATAAAGCGCACTCGCTTGCGGCAGGATCACCGCCACCTTCTCGCGCCGCGTCAGCAAGTCCGGAAACGCGCGCGACAGAATAACCCCGAGCCACTCATACCGCTCGGCATCCGACACAACATACAGGCCGCGATTTCCGCTCGTTCCCGTGCTCGCCCCGAGCGAATAGCCATGCGGGGCCGCCTGCCTCCCGCCGAAAATGTCCCAGCCCTCATCCGCCCCCAGCCCCAGCGTGTTATAGCGCTCGAACGCCGACATAAGCTGCGCCTTGTCCATAATCGGCGCCTCCCCAAGCCCGCTAAACTCAGCACCAGCGAAAGCAGCCACTTGCGGAACACGCCGCCGTAAAAAATGAACCAGCTTCCGCCGCTGATAGGCCTCCAACTGCCCGCGCGTACGCAGCCGCGTCATCGCAAAGCGAGCGCGAACAAAGGCAGACAATGTTGAAAGGGTCGGCGTCATATGAGCGGCTCGGGATCATGGCAGAGCACCACATCCCCTCCCTGCTCGATAAAGCGCTTGATCCGCCCCCCGCTTTCCCGCGCCGCGCTGCGATCATCAAGAATGAATTGCGCAGGCGCCCCGGGCGAACGGTCTGAGACAATCGCCTCGCGCATCCATTCAGCATCTGCCGCATAGAGCAAAGCCCGCGCGCCCGTCGTCCACACAATCCCCGTATGGCCGCGCATATGCCCTTCCAGCGGCACAGCCAGAACACTGCCATCGCCAAACACATCCGCCGACAGGCCAAGCCCCAACGGAGCCTCCACTTGCACAAGCGTTTCAAAAGCGGTCAGCCGCGCCTCAAAATCATCTGGCAACAATTCGCGGAAAAACCCATGCCGCACACCGCCCACCCTCGCGCCATGCAGGAAGTGCCGAACGGCAGCGCCATTGGCATAGAGCTTCGCTTCAGGATAATCCTTCAAAGCGCTAATATGGTCAGCATGCAGGTGCGTCAGCAATATCGCATCAACGCGCTGTTCAGCTTCTGGCAACGCATCACCGGTCAATTTCGGTCGCAACACCGCAGCATATAAGCGCAGCATCAGCGAACGCTTGCCCGCCACTGTCCGGCGCGAATATCCCGTATCCACCAGACACCGCCCTCCAACCGCATGGTCGAACACGCCATACCGGACAGGAATATCGACGCCGCTCCAGCGCCCGCCGCGCAAAACAAACCGCTCCGGCGCACGCACCACAGCGCTATTGGGAAACACCGGCCTCATACCGTTCCTCCCCGTGCCAGCCCGGCAAAGGTCCGCTCTAGTCCCTCCTCGAAACCGATCTTCGGCGTCCACCCCAAATGCTTCTGCGCGCGCGAAATATCGAGGCTCTGACGAAACGCAAACAGCCCCGCCGCATAGGCCGTCAACGCAGGCTCCGGATAGGATGGCCGCAAGCGGCACACAGTCTCCAGCGTTCGCGCATAGGCCAGCACCACGCCAACCGGCACCTTGCGCCAAGCCGCGCGAACACCCGCACGCGCGCACGCCGCCTCGACAATCTCCACAACCGGCAAAAGCGCACCGCCCGAGATATTAAACACCCGCTCGGCAACACCCTCATCAGCCCTGAGCGCCGCTAAAGCCGCACTGGCAACATCCTCGACATGCGTCAAATCAATCCCGGCAACACCCCCGCGCATCAATGGCAAAGGCCGCGCCGCAGCCGCCGCCAGCAGTCGCGGCAACAGCGCTTCATCTCCCGCGCCATAAAGGCCGCGCGGCCTGAGAACCACCGGATCAAGCTCGCCCGCCTCAAGCACCAGCTTCTCGGCCGCCCGCTTGGTCCCGGCATAAGCATTGACCGGTTTCGGCAACGCCATCTCTTCAGACACATTTTCCTGATCGGCAAACTGGAAATAAACGCTCGGCGTCGAGATATGCACGAACCGTTTGGCCCCCAGTCGCCGGGCGATCTCTATCGCATTCCGTGTTCCGACAATATTCGCCCGCACAAAATCCGCCCGCTTCCCCCAAGGCGATGACAAAGCCGCGCAATGCACCACAGCCCCGCACGACGGCCAGTCCATTTCGGTCATCTCGGACAAATCCGCGCCCAAATCGAGCGGCAATACAGACGCGCCCAAGCCTCGCAAATCCTGCAACCGGTCAGCGTTCCGTCCCGACGCGACAACCTCACGACCGTCCGCAAGCAACCGCCTGACCAAGACGCCACCGAGAAACCCCGTCGCGCCCGTCACAAAGACAGCGCCCGCGCTCATCCCAGCAGCGTCATACCAGCTACAGACACGCCAGCCGATGTCCCAACCATCAACACTTTCGCCCCCTCACCGATACGCCTCTCTTCGCGCGCTTTGTGCAATGTCACAGGCAGCGAGGCCGAAATCAGATTGCCCGTCTGCCGCACCGTATCCACCACCCGTTCAGGCGCAAACCCGCAGCGCCGTACCATATGTTCCAAAGCCAGAGGACTGGCCTGATGCGGCACGACCAGATCGACATCATCTACCTGCCAACCAGATTTGGCCAGCAGTCCCTGAACAAATTCAGGAACGCGTTTCCGGCTCAGTCTGAAGAGATTATGCCCATCCATACGAAACACGGAATGGTCGGCAAACTGCTTCGCCTCGGTCGCAAAATCGAACCGCGTCCCGCCAGCGCCAAGCTGACAATGCTCATAGCCCTCCGGCCACGTCTCCATCGCAAAGTCGACAATGCGCAGTCCGCCAGCAACCTCTTCGCTCTGTGTTTCGACGCCTCCCAGCACAATCGCTCCCGCGCCATCCCCAAACAGTCCCGCCGTCGCCGGATCATCCGCCCAGGGCAATCCGCGTGATGCTATCTCGGAACTGACCACCAACACACGCTGCGCCCGCCCCGTGCGAATATGCATATCCGCCACATCCATCGCCACCAAAGCGCCAAGACACGTTGCATTCACATCATACGCTGCAACCGACCGCGCCTCTATCCCCAGCAAGCCTTTGATCAGCGGCGCAGTGGACGGAATAGGCTGGCGTCCAACCGCCGCGCAAAACAGAATTAGATCAAGCGATTCCGCCGCCATATCAGCATCGACAAGCGCTTCGCGCGCCGCCGCCACGGCCAACATTTCCTGCGTTTCGCCCGTCCCTTTGGCAACCTTGCGCACTGCCACGCCGCAAGCCCCCTCAAGCCAGCCCTCGGGCTTGCCGTATTCATGGTCCCACGCCGTCGACTCCAGCGCCGTTGCGGGCATTCCGATACCTGTCCCGAGAATTTGCGTTGTCAGCACACCTACCTCCTCTACCCCCCGAAAAAACGTGAGCGCTCAATCACAATAGAGGAAAATGCCAACTTTGTACAATCGCCGCCCAAGACAGGCATCATTCAGGCGCAAAACCCGCTAAGGCGCAGCGGTCGCGTCCCCCACCTCGGCACTCTGCTTGGTAGGGTCGAACTCATCAAACCATTTGCGCATCATCAAACTGGTACGCAGATAATTGGACGGGATTGAGCGGGTGCCATGATACTCGTTGACCATCGGAACCAAACGCGTCGGTACCCCGCGAATTTTCAAAGCGGCGAAATACTCTTCTGCCTCGCCAAGCGGTGTGCGCAGATCGCGTGTACCGGTCATCAGCAAAGTCGGTGTCTCGACTTTGCCGACATGCATAATCGTCGAATGGTCAAGCCATGGCTGAGGGTTCTCCCAAAACGGCTCAGGGAAGAAATTATACAGCCAGCCGACAACATCCGTCGTGCCCGACATGCCAATCCAGTTCACCACCGGACACAGCGCAGCAGCCGCTTTGAACCGGTTGGTCTGGGCAATCACCCAAGTCGTCAGAACCCCGCCCCCCGAACAACCGGTGACAAACATCCGGTCAGCATCGACAAAGCCCCGTTCCAGAACCGTATCCACACCCGCCATCAAATCAGCATAGTCGACAGGGCCGGGATAGCGATGCTCGATCGCATTGGCGAACGCGCTGCCATATCCTGTCGACCCTCGCGGATTGGTGTAGAGCACGACATAGCCCCGCGCCGCAAACTCCTGAAACGTAAAGTTAAACGCACCATTCGACATCGCATGCGGTCCACCATGAATGGACAGCATCAACGGGTAGGTCTTCGTTTCATCAAAGTCCGGCGGATACACAATCCACCCCTGAACGCGCGCACTTTCGCCGGTTTCAGCCGTCGCATCGTACCAGATCTCTTCAACACGGCCGAGCGTCTTACCGAACAGAACATCCCCATTCACATCCGTTAAAGCCGATAATGTGACCTCATCATCAGCAGATCCCGCAACCGCAATCGCCGCCGGCAAATCGGACCGGCTGAACGTCATCGCCAATGCACCTGAATCCGCGACACTGGCCAGCGTGACAACTTGCGCCCCTTCTGTCA
Source organism: uncultured Hyphomonas sp. (assembly GCA_964644755.1). Lineage (GTDB taxonomy): Bacteria > Pseudomonadota > Alphaproteobacteria > Caulobacterales > Hyphomonadaceae > CALLCD01. The sequence continues at coordinate 20,925 of CAZXXY010000040.1, forward strand.
CAGCCCGCATGCGTCCACGCATATCCGCCGCATGCAGATTACGCGCGCCGCGATCATTCATCGTAAACAGAACCTCACGGCTATCGCGCGTCCATTGCAGTCCTGTCGGGCCGTCGGGCAGCTCATCTGCGAGCAGGCGTTCATCAAGCCCGTTCACATCAACCGTATAAAGATTGGGCACCGGATAAGACGTGTTGTGATCGGGGTATCCGGAAAACGCAATCCGCTGACCATCAGGAGAAAACGCCGGATCACCATACGTCCCCTGTCCATCCGTCAACACTGTTATCTCGCGGGTTTCCACATTCACAAGATTAATGTGACTTTCAAACCAGTTGTCCGCCCCGATCGCTTTGCCCGGTCCATCAAATGCAATCAGCTTGCCATCGGGAGACCATTCAAGCCGTGGAGAGCCGGCAATCACCCCAAGCCCCCTTTGGCCGACATTCCAGTCCCCATCCGTGATCTGGCGAGGCGTTCCGCCGGTCGTTGGCACAACAAAAATATGATCATATCCGGAATTGGTATAGCCCACCCGATCCTGTCGGTAATGCAGCGTATCAATCACCACGGGGTCTTCCGTCCATGTCGCCCCTTTTGGTCTGCCGGGCAAATTGACGCTCCATTTATCCTCAAGCGGCACGCGGGCAACAAACGCCAGCTGCTTGCCGTCCGGCGACCAGGACAATGAGCGCGGCGCATGCTCGAAATTCGTGACCTGCGTCACCAGCCCTTCGCCATCCATAAACCGCACAAAAATTTGCGCCTTGTCATTGGCATCCGCCTTCATGAAAGCAATACGTGTTCCGTCAGGCGACCAGAAGCCTGCCCCACCATCCATCAATTGCCGGTGCCGGCCACCATCTGCATCCATCAGCCACAACGTGCTGACTTGCCGGTCCTTCAACTTGTCGACCCGCCGGCGCGTATACAATACGGTCGATCCATCAGGAGAAATTTGCGGATTGGAAACAGATTCAAAATCAAGAAAATCAACAAGCTGCAGCACCGCATCCGACCCGCCACTCGCCTCTTGCGCATCGGCAGCCGGTGCCAGACCAACACCGCCCCAACCCATCGCCGCAGCCAATAGAAAACCCGCAAAATATCTCATCACCAAATTCCTCCAGTCATTTGAACACGCCATCATACAGACAATACGAAATAGAGAAACACCCACAGCGCGGTCGCGCCCGGCGTTCGTCAACCCGTCACACAATCTCTACCGGACAACCGCCTCTGAAGCGGTGATTT
>CAZXXY010000041.1:0-21096 GCA_964644755.1 uncultured Hyphomonas sp.
CAAAAGGCGTCCGTTTGCGGAGGACCCAGACCCCTCCCGGGAACACTTTTTTCTTGGCCGCTAATAAAGCTCCCGCACAGTTTCTATGATCGCTGCACAAAGCAGGTCCAACTGCGCTACCGAAACTATGTATGGCGGCATGACATAGATCAGCTTGCCGAAGGGCCTTACCCAAACACCTTTATTGACCAAGTGTTGTTGCACCTTGGCAACATCCACCGCCTCTTTCATTTCGACAACGCCGATACCGCCCAATACGCGCACATCTTCAACGGCAGTATGGGTTGCAAGCGCCAGGAGCGATGACAAGCCAGTCTCAAGACGTTTGACGGCCGCTTGCCACCCGTCCGGATACGTTGCGCCTGCGCCAGTCTCTGTCAAAACATCAAGACTGGCCGAGGCAACAGCGCACGCCAGGGGATTGCCCATAAAAGTGGGGCCGTGCATGAGCACCGGCGTGTCCCCGTTCGAGATCGTCATCGCGACATTACGAGTGGTCAAAGTGGCCGCCAAGGTCATCATCCCCCCTGTCAGAGCCTTACCGACACAAAGAATATCAGGCTCGATACCAGCATGCTCCATCGCGAACATTTTGCCCGTGCGTCCAAAACCGGTTGCAATTTCGTCGAAGATCAAAAGCACTTTGTACTCGTCACATAACGCACGAACCTGCCTTAGATATTCCGGATGATAAAACCGCATCCCCCCGGCGCCCTGAACAACCGGCTCGACAATCACTGCAGCAACAGAGCGATGATGTGTTTCAATCGCTTGCCTGAATGGCTCAATATCCTGATCGTCCCAGTCACCATCAAAAACGGTCCTCGGACGCGGAACGAAGTGTTGCTTGGCGATAGCGTTGGGAAACAAGCTGTGCTGACTGTTCACCGGATCACTTACAGACATGCAGGTGAACGGATCACCATGATAACCGCCACGAATGGTCAGGAGGGTTTGTTTTTCCGATTGCCCAGAAGATTGCCAATATTGCAGCGCCATTTTAATCGCGACTTCAACCGAGATAGACCCGGAATCTGCCAGAAAAATATGCCGGAAACTTTCAGGCGTTATCTCCAGCAAACGAGCGCCAAGCTCGGACGCCGCCTGATGCGCAATCCCGCCAAACATGACATGCGACATCTTTGTGATTTGGTGCTGGGCGGCTTGATTAAGCTTTGGATGTCCATAGCCGTGCTGCGCACTCCACCAGGAAGACATTCCGTCCACCAGTTCGCGGCCATCTGCCAGAACAAGATGACACCCCTTTGCTTCGGTGACCGGATAGCAAGGCAGAGGGTCTTGCATTGAAGTATAAGGATGCCACAAATGGTCCTTGTCAAACTCAAGCCAGTCTCGGGTGGTTTCGAATCTTGTCCGCATGAGTTCTAACAAACGCCTTATCAAGTGTATTGCTGTGAGGGATATCCGCAATCAGGGGTGCTTGGCTATAACTTAATATGACTTCGCGGCTCTGCGGGTTGGTGGTGCCGTTAAAGATAATTCCCGCACAATCGATCCCCCGCTGCCGGATCAGGTCGAGCGACAGGAGCGTGTGATTGATGCTGCCAAGATAGCTATTGGCCACAAGCACAACCGGATCTCCCAGATCCATAACCAGATCAACCATGAGATAAGTGCTCGAAAATGGCACCATCAAACCGCCCGCCAATTCTGTTATGAGCGTTCGGCCTTGGGTATTCGGGCGCTCGAAGTCTTCGCGAGTGATCGATATGCCTTCTAACGCGGCAGCAGCATGAGGCGACATCGGAGCCTTCAGGCGATGTGTTTCGGGATGTATGTTGAACGGCTCGTGCGTCACCAGATCTCTGACCTTATCAGAGTCACTATAATCTAATTCTCCCGCTTGGACCGGTTTCCAATAGTCTGCATTTTTTGCCTCGCACAATATGGCGGAGACAACTGTCTTGCCCACTTCAGTTCCGATGCCAGCAACAATAAAGCTCATGATCTACCGCCGTTCAAAAATTCCGATAGACGTGTCGCCAGCCCGTCCATCTCGGCCTGTGTGTTGAAACTATGCAAACTCAATCGCAACCGCTCGGTCCCTTCGGCGACAGTTGGGCTCAAAATGGCTTTCACCGCCAAATCATGCTCTTGCAAAAAGGCCGCGCACGCCTTTGCGCGTTCATTACCGGAAACCACAAGTCCCTGAATGGGGCTATCGCTGTCCAGCCAATGCGCCCCGTCCAGCGTCTGATTTTTCACATGGGTCGCGAAATAGCTCAAAACAGATCGTAACGCGCCTCGCTCGGGGTCTGCCGCCCGCAACCGATCATACACCAAACCCGTTTCTGCGACAGTTTGCGGCGAAGGCGCGGTTGTATAGATAAATGGCCGGCAAAAATTCACCAGATAGTCTCGCAACACAGCGGCACCAACGACCATTGCGCCATGAAATCCAGCCGCTTTTCCAAATGTATAGATCGCGGCAAAGACTTGCGCTTCCAGTCCCAACTCGCTGACAAGCCCGCGGCCCTCTACCCCATGGATGCCAATCGAGTGGGCTTCATCCACGATGAGCGAAGCATTGTAACTCTGACAAAGGTCGCAAATGTCCTGAAGAGGCGCTTTGTCCCCGTCCATCGAATATATAGCTTCTACAACAACGTAAATTTGTCCATCAATCTTCGAGCGCAAGGCGTCCAGTTTTGCCTGCAGGTCTTGCAGGTCATTGTGAGCAAACCGCTGCCGGTGGGCGCGAGAAAGCCGAATGCCATCAATCAGGCTGGCATGGATCAAATCATCGGACAAAATCGCGTCCTCTGGCCCGGCAATACAAGAGAGCAACCCCGTATTCGCAGCATATCCCGAGCTAAACAAAAGAGCCGCTTCAAACCCATGAAACGCTGCAATTCTCTCTTCAAGATGTTCGACGGCAGGGGCATGGCCGGCGATCAGGCGTGACCCGGTAGATCCGCTTCCGAGCGCCCCGGCTTTGATGGGGAAACGGGCAAGTCCCAGATAATCATTGGAACAAAAATCTGCGCCCTGGAAAACCTTAAGCGCACGCAGATTGCCACTTTTCCGGCGTTTCTCAAGCGCTGCCTGCAAGGGGTGTGTCATAGTATCATTGCCAGTTTGCCCGTCATTTTTGCAAACCGCCTAGATACAGTGATCCAGCACCTTCGGCCAGACCAAAATTCGGGGCGAGCACTCCAATGTCACCCTATGTCCTAGCCATCCCCCCAGACCAAAATCGCATCAATCACCCCCAGCCTGGGCACCAATGCGTTCGGCCCGGAAAACCATATCCGCCGCTTGCAAGATTTTCAGGCGAAGCTGGGCATTATAGCCCGGACGCTCCGACAGAAAATTGCGCACCTGATCTGCGGCTTCGGAGCTTGTATGATTTTGCAGAATCTGCGCCATCCAGCGACCCGGGAAGAAAATGTCACCAGTCGCCTGGATCTCTTCCATCAGCTCAAGCCCGCCCGCAATATAGCTCGTCGTCGTTGCGACCCGTTCAGGGTGGTGTAGATAGCCCAACGCAGCAAGAACCCACGACTCCACAGCACGGTTTTCAACATCCGCAAGCGACGCAAAAAACGCATCACGCTCGGCCTGAAGTGGCGACAAAGCAGGCTTTATAAATTCGAACCTGCGTCGCTCGTCAGGATTTGTGATGGAGGCAAGGTGCTGGTCCAGAAGGGTGCTGGCGGCGGCGGGGCGCTTGATGGCGAGGAGTGCCGCAAGATTGCTGCGCTCGCGCGACGACAAGCTAATGCCGTCAAGCGCGACCTCTCCGCTCCAGATCGTCTCCAACAGAACCAATGTGTCATCCAGACGCGCAATGTCCTGCAACATTCGAAGGTAAATCTTGCGCGTGCTTGACGGAATAGCCGTATCAAAAACAAACCCGCGCAGCACCGGCTCAACCACTTCAGCCATGGCCAGCTGTTCATCAGCACCAAGTGACAATCGCATGGCAGACCGCAGCTGCCCCAGCATCGCGCCCAGCAACAGCTCATTCTCCTGATCCAGACCCGCCATCAAAAATGCGATATAGTCAGTGGCAGAAAATTCAGGACTGCCCTCCAGAAATTGTTCATAGAGATTGATGAGCTGCGCGCCCTTCTGCAAATCTGTCAGATCAGCCCACTGACTGGCAATCGCCTTGAGGTCAGCAGGGAACAGTCCATATCCTTCGCCGCTCGAATTGTAGAGACTTATGCCCGCATCCGGCACAGACGCTGCCGATGTGCCAGAATACTCGACGCTATAATCACCCATGCCAGACAGAGTGAGACGCTGCGGCCATATCCGGCTTTTGCCAGAGGGGTCTTCCTGAACCAGTTCCCGCCCGTCATCACTCAGTCGGAAATGTGGTCGTCCTGCCGTATTGACCCAGACCTCGCTCCACGCTTTCAAATCCTGATCAGAGCGCGCGTCAAGAATATCTATGAGGTCAGGCCAGGTTGCATTGGCATTCGCAAAGGTCGCCAGATATTCGCGCAAGCCATCCCGAAACAGGTCTTCCCCCAGTAACAATTCAAGCTGGCGCATCATGATCGGAGCTTTGTTGTAAATTATGCCGCCATAGAGATTACCAGCCTCGTTCAGATTGGGCAGGGCCTGACGGATCGGATTTGCGCCCGTCGTCCGGTCAACCGCATAAGCAGCGGGATAGGAGCGAAGCAGAAAATTCAAATCGTGATCGATATCCGGAAAACTCGGATTGACTATTTTTGCAGCGATAAAATTGGCAAAGACTTCCTTGGTCCAGACATCGTTAAACCAATCCATCGTCACAAGATCACCAAACCACATATGCGCTGTTTCGTGAGCAATCAGATTGGCGCGGTTCAGCCGTTGCGGATCAGACGGGTCTTCATCGAGAAACAGGCTGGATGCGCGATACTGGATCGCACCAACATGTTCCATGCCATTATACTGGAAGGTGGGGATCAGTGCGAAATCGAATTTCTGGAATGGGTAATCAATCCCCGTATACTCTTCCAGCCAAGACAGAGCATCGGCATGAGCAGAGAATATCACATCAATATTGCGTGCAACTTTGTCCGCATCGGTCTCGCGATGAAACATTGTCATCTGCCGGCCATCAACAGTTCGAGTGATTTCCTGAAACTCGCCAGCAACAAATGAAAACAGGTAAGAGCTAAGTTTATCAGACCGCGCGAACCGATATTGGCGCGAGGCACGCTCGCCATCGGTCGCCTCGATGTCCTCAACATTTAACGTGATGCCATTGCCCATAGCGCGCCAGGTCACAGGGACATCCAGCACAAGATCATAAGTGGCTTTCAAATTTGGCTGGTCGAAGACAGGAAACGCCGTGCGCGCACGGTCAGGCACGAACAGCGTATAAAGGTAGTCAGGGTTCCGGTTCAGAGATGTCCCGCCCGCAATGAGCTCGATCGTGATTGTGTTCGCGCCAACGGCCAGTGCGGCGGCGGGCAAGACAAGATGCTCATTGGCAAAATCTATAGGAAAGGCGGCACCATTGATCTCGAGCGTCTTCAGCTTGTCTGCGGTCTCACGGAAGTCGAGTTGCAAGTCTTGATCAGCCCTTGAGAGGTTGAACGTCAGAACCTCTCTCAAGAGGATATCATCGCTCACTGCCGCCGGAATTTCGAAACTCAGAGCGTAATTAATGTCTGACAAGACCGCAGCACGTCGCTCGGCCATATCCAATGCGACGCCGTTCACCGGTGCAAGCTGGGGCGCCACATCATTGTCCGGGCTAGAAACAGAGGGCTGATCACCGCATGCGGCCGCAAAGACAAACAAGAACAAGGTCAACCAGATACGCATACGCAGTCCTAACATTTTGGGTTCAGCCGAACCGGTCTGGCAATTTTCGCAGACCAGCTTCACTGAACCGATCCGGCGACATAAATTGATCGGCCGTCTTTAATCGTTTCCACAACCATTATGTCCTGGATGGTCAGCGGGTCAACTTGTGTCGGGTCGGCCGACAGGATCGTCAGATCGGCCCGCTTGCCCACATCGATGGAGCCTTTGCTGTCCTCTTCGAAATATTGATAGGCAGCATCAATGGTCACAGCCCGAAGCGCCTCCATAGGGGTAATGCGTTGATCTGGCCCAAGCACCTGACCAGAGCGGGTCCGCCGGTTTACCGCCGTCCAGACAAGCCGCATCATATCTGGCGGCACCACTGGGCTGTCATTGTGCACGGTAAGCGTCATGCCGCGATCAAGCGAGGAACGAAGCGGGCTGATCCGCGCCGCACGGGCATGGCCAAGCACAGAGTCGCGATGCCAATCTCCCCAGAAAAAAGTATGCGCGACAAAGAAGGAGGGGATCACACCAGTGTCACGCATCAAATCAAGCTGATCGTCTCGAGCCGTTTGCGCATGGATCATGACCGGGCGTCTATCTGCCGCCCCGTGCATGTCATTGGCGCGCATGACGCCTGCCAGCATCTGATCGGCGGCCGCATCGCCATTGGCATGTGCCAGCACTTGGATATTCCGTTCAAAAGCTTTGGCCAGCAAAGCGTTGACGGCGTCCGACTCCATGATCGCATATCCGGCATAATCATCCGGACCACCAAGTGGGGGCACATGATAAGGCTCGGTCAGCCACGCCGTCTTTCCTTGCGGCGAGCCATCAAGCACAAGCTTGATCCCGCCGCGCCGGAAACCTCCAGCATAGTCTTCACTTATAGAAAATTCGGCGTCTAGCGCTTGCGGATTGCGCATCAACTGATAGCCGACAATGTCGATGTCGAGTCCACCATTTTCGGCAAACGCTTCAATCCCCGCAAGCTGCGCTCGATTGCCTGCGCCTTCCTGTGCCGTAGTAATACCATTGCGGACATAAACAGCCTGATTGGCCGCCATGGCAGCAAACGCCGTCTGCGGCGTCGGTGCAGGAAACTTTGCCAGAGCCAGCTGCATCGCCGTTTCTTCCAGAACACCATCGGGCTCTTGCGAACCTGATCTCCTCCGGATCACGCCGCCTGCCGGATCTGGTGTCTCAGCGCCAATACCAGCCGCCTCAAGACAGGGCGTATTGCACGCGACAAAATGTGCTGAAACATGAATCAGCAGGATAGGGATCTCATCCGAAACCGCGTCTAGATCATCCCGCGTCGGATGCCGCTTCTCTGCCAGAAGCGAGTCGTCATATCCAAACCCCAAAATCCACGGCGAGCTTGTATTCTCAGCATACCAACCTTCAAGCTTCGCAGTGAGTTGATCGAGCGTGTCAACATTTCCAGCCGGAGACGGTTGCAAATCCGCCATAGCTGCCGTGCTGGACCCAATCGCAAAATGTCCATGCGTATCAATCAAACCGGGCAGGATTGTCTTGCCGCCAAGATCACGCAGCTCCGCACCAAATCCCACTTGGGCCTCGACATCAGCGCGATCACCAACAGCAAGGATCAGCCCGTCGCGAACAGCAAGTGCCTCTGCGCGCGGCGCGTCCTCATTCATTGTTAGAACCGAACCATTGACGAAAATCACAGCACCCGCACCATCGGCCGGGGCAAGACCCACCTCATCTTGTTCCGTTGCGCCGCAGCCGGAAAGGGTCATCGCAACAAGAACGGAAAGAACACCGGCCCGCAAATTCGCCCATCCGCCCATCTCGTTCTCCCTCGTATTTTCTAGTCGCCAAAGCCTATAAAGTTGGCCGCTTCATCGACAGACTTGCGGCGCGACACAACGGCATTGGCGGGAAACGTATCATCAGGATAGCCCATCGCAACACAGATCATAATCACCTGATCATCAGGAATACCCGCATGCTCGCGCACCACGGGCGACTGCATAATCCCTTGCGAATTGATGACACAGCCAAGCCCGCGAGACCAGGCGGCGTTCACCAGCGCATTGGTCACCGCCCCGCAATCAAAGGGCGCAATATCACCGCCATGAATGGAACGATCATATGTCACGACAACAGAGACGGGCGCATCGAACTGCCGGAAACCACGCAACACCCAATCCTGCCGCGCAGCCTTATCATGCCGCTCAATGCCCATTGCCCCGAACAATTGCTTGGCCACATCAATCTGGCGCTCGCGATGAATGCCTTCATAGGCACCATGACTGCGGAACTCACGAGAATCGGGAACCCCGGCCATATTCCGTTCGACATTGCCTTGGCGGATCCGGTCAAGAGGAGCGCCCGTCACGACGTAAAAATTTGCCGGTTGCGTGTTCATTGAAGACGGTGCCCGCAGCGCCAGTGCGATGACCTCCTTGATGACGGATTTCGCAACAGGCTCCGGCTTGTATCCGCGAATACTGCGACGCCCCTCGACGACTTGATCATACGTCATGACTAGACATCCATTTGCGGGCAGATCAGAAACTTCTGACCCGTGGATTTCGCATTATAACGGGCGACAATATCAGCTCTGAGCGCGTCCGAGAGCGAAATTTCATCCGTATAGTGACTGGCAAATGTGGTCGTCAGTTCTGTCGCGACACGTGTGCGCAGACGGGTCGCGACCTCATCTCCGGCACGCGCCAGAAAATTCGGCAACAACCAGCCGCCAACCCCCCACGCCATTCCATAGCCTCGGTTCAAACTTGTCGGCGACGTATCGAGCCCGCCATAGAGATAGACCTGTTTGTGCTTGATCGAGCCGTAAATGCTGTAAGCGCCCGGTGTCCGTGCAGCTGCCGCTTCCATCGCGCTCAAAATGCTCGAAGCAAGTGTACCGCCGCCCGTCGCATCAAAGGCGAGCGTCGCGCCAGTCTCGTGAACAGCATCCGTCAAATCAGCCATAAAACTATCGGCGCTGCTATTGACCACATATTTAGCCCCCATGCCCCGAAGCAGATCTTCCTGCTCCTGCTTGCGGACAATATTCACAAGATCGACGCCATCTGCCTGACAGATCCGGTTGAGCATTTGTCCAAGATTTGAGGCCGCCGCCGTGTGTACAAGCGCGGTGTGATCTTCCAGTCGCATGACCTCAACCATAGACAGGGCCGTCAGCGGGTTCACAAAACACGATGCCCCCTCCTTGGCCGTGTGCCCCGGCAAGAGCGGCAACGCCATGCCCGCCTCCAGGCAGCGATACTGGCCATACATGCCCCCACCCATCACGGCGACGGTCTTCCCCATCAGGCTTTGCGCATAAGCATCATCACCAGCCGCAACCACAGTCCCCGCCCCTTCATTGCCAACCGGCAAAGCCTGACCGACACGCGCCTTCATAACCGCCATTCCCTGCGGAGACACGGGTGCTGACAACACAGTGCCCGCGCCTGTGCCCGATGATGTTGCGCCGTCCATATTGGTCCAACCGAACATCACACCATGATCAGACGGATTGATGGGCGTCGCTTCGACCCGGACAATGATTTGACTAGGCTTGGGTGTCGGCATCGGCTTTTCCACAAGCTCCATGCGAAGTTCACCCTCGGGTGTGACAGTTGAGAGCATTTGCAAATAATTGGCAGGTAGAGACATTGGCGGGACCTTTTCAGAAAGACGCTCTTTGTGGCGCGGTGCCATATGATAGAGACAATTAAGCTGGGCCGGTCAATGCGGTGCCCAACCTACCCCAGCGTCAGCCCGTCGCGCTGAAATCAAACACAGCGATAACGGCAAAACATTGAAAATTCGGCAGAAATCCGGTATTCGTCTCGCATCTGGCATATGAGATGCACCACAATCAAAAACCGTATTATGAAGGGAAACAACCATCTCCTCGATCGACAAAATTGTGCAGAAATTTGCCAATAAGTCACTGTCAGTCGCCCCGCGTCTGGCCGGACGGATAGAGGCATCCCTTGCCTTCGTCCACATGCCGAAATGTGGAGGCACATCCTTGCATACGGCCATAAGCCGGCACTATCGCAGCGACTGTGTGCACTATCTCGATCCGGCAGCATCCCGCCTCACAGCTGAATCCGTGGCAATGCAGATGCTGCCGCTCCGGCGCACCCTGCTTGCCTATGAACTCGCCAAGCAAGGCGACCACCGGTTTCTCTCGGGCCATTGGCCAGTTGACCAGGCTCTGCTCGCACGAAATGCAAAAAACTGGTCCTTTCTGACCATATTGCGCGACCCTGTTGACCGCTGGCTATCGAACTACTTTTTCAATCGGCACCGACAACAAGACCGCGATCATTTTGGAACCAGCCTTGATCTCGAAGCCTATCTCGAGACCAGTGATGCAGTCGAAAACGGCCAGCTCTACCTCGCCTTTGCCAATGGTGGCCACTTTCCGGAGGGCGATCTCGACAAGGCCATCGCAGACGCTATTGCTGTTTACAAACAGTTCGAGCTCATCGGCATATTGGGCCATGTCGACGCTTTTCTAGACGCGTTCGAGAACAAGTGGAACGTTCGCCCAAAAATGGCACAAAGCAATGCGAGCCCCGCCAGCAGATCTGATCGTGATGCTGCATTAAGCCCGGCTATTGTTCAGCGCATAGAGGATATATGCGCGCCCGATCGGGCAATATACGCAGCTATAAAAGACGGGTTGCCGAGTTAAGCCAGATCCCGAACGCCACAATTCCTGGCAAAGAATGAAACTTGCCTCTGCCAATTTCAGCCCAATTCTACAAATCGAAGCGCCCCTCTGCCATGCAAAATTTGCCGGCAGGCCCCTGAAACTTGCGTTCATCATCGGGTTGATCTATAACACTTTTGCTCAAATTGATTATAATAGTGGGTGTGTCAAGACTCTCCCAAGTTAAGGTCCAAACCTTGAACGGATACTGATCGCGCCTATATTATACTCATATTGAGCATATGTAAGTTTCGGCACTTGATTGAAGGATGTTTGCCATGGCTAAACTAATTGATGCAGGTCCCGGTTGCGCCCCGCCAACACCCGCCCGTTTCGCAAAAGACAGTGAAGCACGTGGATTGGTCTATGACGACGCCGTTCGCGCCGAAACCGATCACCTGTTCCCGCTCGCCAGTGACTTCATCACCCCGATTGAATGGCCTGCAATCGCACCACTTGTTGCCGCAATCAACCGCCTCAAACGAGAGAAAAATGCCGTCATTCTCGCGCACAACTATATGACGCCTGACATCTTCCGGCTGGTTGGGGATTTCCGCGGTGATAGCCTGCAATTGGCGCGTGAAGCAGCCAATGTCGAGGCCGACATCATTGTCCAGGCTGGTGTCCACTTCATGGCCGAGACCTCGAAAATACTGGCACCGGACAAAACAGTCCTCATTCCGGACACCCGTGCGGGCTGTTCACTCGCTGAATCGATCACGGGCGAAGACGTCCGGCTGATCAAGGAGTCCTATCCCGGTGTGCCGGTCGTCACCTATGTGAACACAACTGCCGATGTGAAAGCAGAGTGCCACATTACCTGTACATCCTCGAACGCCGTCCAAGTGGTCGAGCATATTGCCGCCGAATTCGGCACCGACCGCGTCATTCTCGTGCCAGACCAGTTTCTTGCCCGCAATGTCGCCGCAATGACGGACATCAAAGTCATGACATGGCCAGGCGCCTGCGAAGTGCACGAGCTGTTTAGTGCTGACGATGTTGACGCTTTGCGTGAAGCCCACCCCGGCGTCGTCATTCTCGCCCACCCCGAATGCCCACCGGACGTATTGGAAGCAGCGGACTATGCAGGATCAACAGCTGCGCTCGCCAATTATGTCTCCGAACGGGCACCGGCAAAGGTGGTTCTGCTAACCGAATGTTCCATGAGCGACAATGTGGCAGCCGAAAATCCAGACGTTAATTTTGTCCGGCCATGCAATCTATGCCCTCACATGAAACGCATTACACTTGAGAACATATATGAGTGCCTCACAAATATGACCCATGAGGTCACAATGCCTGAAGACGTTAGGGTCAAAGCGAAAACGGCGATTGATGCGATGCTCGCCTTGCCGAAAATGGCCAAGCCGCTCGATTTCAAGACAGGTTTAAAGCCACTCGAAATTGAAGTGGTGACCACACCACGCCTTGCCGTTGACGCCTAAGCAGGCCAAACTCAGATCGATAGCGGAAGACCGGAATATGACGACGCCTGTGATCCAGACCCGAGACCTCTGCCGGACCCGGCTGTGGTCCCGTTTAGGCACCGCCATGCTGGCCCTTGGCCTGTTTACGTCACCCGCAGCAGCTCAAGACCACTCCACCAGCACAGACCGCGCGCTCGGCAATTGGACATTCCAGTCCGTTCCATATCGGGATAATAGCTGCCAGATGTCTGGCAAAATGCAAATACGGCCCAGCGCGGAGACAGGCGGGTTGAGCTGCGCCTTCACGGCCGTAGAGGCCTGCATCGGCGAAGACAGATGGATTGTTGAGCAAACATGCGAGGTCCAGCAAAACGGCAACCAGATCGCCATGCGGTCATCGATCATCAATTTCATCGAATCTGACCTCGTGCCGGAAACCTATGTGCCGGACCATTTTGTGCTGCGCATCGACTCTGCCTCCAAGATGAGCGGGCAGCTTATTTCAGCCATCACAGCGGATGTAGAATTCGTCCGGCAGGAGGAAAATGTCTCATGAGGAAAACCTGCTGCGCAATTATCGCAACACTCATGGCCCTCGGACTGCCGACACAATCGGCGCATGCCCAACAGTCACCGCCAGAATTCGCCGGTAGCTGGACCTTCAAAGCCTGGATCGGCCAAGGCTGCGAATTTACCGGCATTGCACGCATCTCTCCGGTCCCGCGCGAAGATGGCACGCATTCCTGTGAGCTGACGGCCAATCAATCCTGCGAACTGCAAGATTGGACCGTCAGACAAACCTGCTCTGCAACCCCTCAGGGCAACCGGTTGCGTATCCAGTCTACAATCGTCGAGTTTATTGGGGCCGACGCCACAAATGGCTATCTCCCAGACAATTTTCTACTCACCATAGACTCCGCCAAACGCATGTTCGGTGCATTGCATTCGGTTGGCATCTACAAAGCCGAGTGGATTCGTGACGAAGGCGTTATATCGTGAGAAGTCTCGCGCCTCTCCTATTTGCCCTTACGATTGTGGGAGCGGGAAACGGGATGGCCGCCGCGCAAGACATTGGTGGCGCCTGGTCGTTCAAAACCGACATCGAACGAAAGGGCTGCTCGATCACCGGCAACATGTCGATCTCCGCTCCGGACGAGAACCAGATTCGCACCTGTAGCTTTGTCTCGCGCGAAACCTGTGACTTTGACCCCGAGCAGTCATGGCAAGTCGACCAGACATGCCGCATCGTTCCGCAGGAGCGCGCCTATATCATCCGCTCCAAAGTCGTTGGCAGCTTGACCGAAGGATATTCGGCGAGCGGTTATCTACCCGACCATTTCATCGTCGAGCCCCAATCCCCGACCCGTATGACAGGCTTATGGCAGGACCGTAATTTCTCTGCCCCCGTGGTCTTCTGGCGAGATGAGGCGCTACCTGTTTCATGAGTTCGATGACGAATGATGTCTTGACCGCCGAGGCTGGCAGCGGCGCCCAGACCGATGTCCTGATTGTTGGCGCTGGCCTCGCGGGTTTGTTTCTTGCCCTGACCCTGTCTCCGCGCAAATGCACAATAGTCTCTCCATCTCCGATAGGAACTGCGGCTTCATCCGCCTGGGCCCAAGGCGGACTGGCAGCCGCACTAGACCCCTCCGATACGCCAGAGGCCCATGCCCGGGACACGATGATTGCCGGAGCCGGACTTGTCGACGAAACCGTTGCTTATCTGATTGCCAGCGAAGGCGCGGCGCGCGTCATGGACCTTTTAGAACTCGGTGTTCCGTTTGACCGCACACCCGATGGCGCTCTGGCTTTATCTCTCGAAGCGGCGCATTCGCGCCCGCGTGTCGCGCGCGTGGCCGGTGATCTTGCGGGCAAGGCAATTATGGATGCTTTGACGGCCGCTGCGAAACAAACGGAATCTATCACCCTCATCGAAACCGCAAAAGCCGTAGGCCTTCTACAAGACGAGAACCACCGCGTCGGCGGCGTGGTGCTACGGTTTACAGATGGCAAGATCGCGACCCATACCGCCTGTGAAACGGTTTTGTGCACGGGCGGCACAGGCGGATTGTTCAAAGTGACAACCAACCCGGCCGGCGCACGCGGGGACGCCTTGGCAATGGCCTTCGGTGTCGGCGCCCTTATCGCGGACACAGAGTTTGTACAATTCCACCCCACAGCGCTCGACGTTGACCGTGATCCCGCACCATTGGCCACCGAAGCCCTCAGAGGCGAAGGCTCGATCCTCCGCAATAAAGATGGCTCAGCCTTTATGAGCCGGTACCACAAAGATGCCGAGCTAGCCCCGCGCGACGAGGTTGCCCGCGCAATCCATGCAGAACGGCTGGCCGGACGCGGCACCTTCCTTGATGCAACCACCGCTGTCGGGGCGCATTTTCCCGAACATTTTCCCACCGTGTTCAATGCCTGCCGTTTGGCGGGCATCGATCCACGCACAACCCCTATGCCCATAGCCACTGCGGCGCACTATCATATGGGCGGCATTGTCTCGGATTTCTGGGGCCGGTCGAGCCTCAACGGCTTGTCGATCTGCGGCGAATGCGCCTCTACAGGGGCTCATGGCGCAAACCGGCTGGCGTCGAACTCATTGCTTGAAGCAGTTGTTTTTGCACACCGCATCTCAAAACGGCTACGCGACGCTGACCTCGATGCCCCGGGGACAGCGCGGGCCAGCATTCCTCAGGATCTACCCTATCAGGTCCTGCAAACCCTCAGGCAAAAAATGGCCGATGACTGCGCCGTCGTGCGCACCCGTGAAGGCTTGTCTTCTCTCTTGTCCTGGCTTGATGATACGCAAGTCCGGTACGGCCCTGCCCGCGCGCTTATCGCCGCAAAGCTCATTGTCGCGCCCGCCCTTGCCCGCGAAGAAAGTCGCGGCGGGCACTTCCGTGAGGATTTCACGAGCGAACAAACCCCGACGCGTAGTTTTATCCACCGCCAAGGTGACGACCTTCTTATTGAAAGCACACCGCTATGACTCTTCTGCCGCCACCTCTACCAGACATAATTCTGGACCCAATTGTCCGGCTCGCCTTAGCTGAAGATTTGGGCCGCGCCGGCGATCTGACAACCGACGCCACAATACCGGCCGGAACCCAAATGAGCTGCCATATTCAGGCCCGTCAAAGTGGATATCTCGCCGGACTGGACGCGGCCATCTACGCACTGTCCCTAATAGATCGCGACGTCGAACTTTCATTGCATCTGGCAGATGGAAGTCCCCTCAAACCCGGCGATAGAATTGCCACCCTCAAAGGGTCCGCACGGTCCATCCTCACCGCCGAACGTGTCATGCTGAACTTTATTGGCCGGATGTCGGGCATTGCCACGCTGACTGCACAATATGTCGCCCAGACAAAAGGAACGACAGCACGCATCGTCTGCACCCGCAAGACGACGCCCGGCTTGCGTGCAATCGAAAAACGCGCGGTCAGGTGCGGCGGCGGCACATCCCATCGCTACGGCTTGGACGATGCCATCCTCATCAAGGATAACCACATTGCAGCTGCCGGCTCGATTGGAGCTGTGCTCGAACGGGCGCAAAACTATGCGGGTCATTTGCGGATGATCGAGATCGAAGTCGATACGCTGGAGCAACTTGGCGAGGCCTTGCCCTATGGACCAAACGCCGTGCTGCTGGACAATATGGACAATGACACATTGCGCAAAGCGGTCGCCATGATTGGCGGGCATTGCATTGCCGAAGCCTCGGGCGGTGTAACCCTTGAAACAGTTGCTGGTATTGCAGCAACTGGCGTTGATTTCATCTCGGTGGGCGCGCTGACTCATTCAGCTCCGAACCTTGACGTCGGCATGGATGCAGGCTGAACATATCGCTCATCTTCGGGGAGCGACCATGGCTGATCAACGTAAATCAATATTCGTCACGGGCGCAGCCTCCGGCATTGGCGCAGCCACGGCCGAGCACTTCGCGCAAAAAGGCTGGTTTGTCGGCCTGTACGATATTGACCAGGCCGGCCTGGCCGAGACCGCGGGCAAGATAGGCACAGAAAACTGCATTAGCGGGCACCTCGACGTGCGTGACCGAACACAATGGACGACGGCGATGGAGGCGTTTTCCAATGCGACCGGCGGAAAAATGCATGTGCTGTTTAACAATGCCGGCATTGGACGGCATGGCTGGTTTGAAGACATCGCCCCCGAAGAGTCAGACGCCATCATCGATATCAATGTCAAAGGCGTCATCAATGGCGTCTACGCGGCGCTTCCCTTGCTGAAGCCAACCCGGGGTGCGCGCATCGTCAATGTTGCCTCGACAGCCGGCTTTGCCAGCGCCCCCCAATTGGCCGTCTATGTCGCAAGCAAATTTGCCGTCCGGGGGCTCACCGAATCTCTGGAACTTGAGCTTGAGCCTTTGGATGTGAAAGTGACAAGCCTTGCACCATGGTTTGTCGACACACCTATTCTAGAGATGGGGCAAACCCAGAATGCCAATCACAAAATGAGCGACGGACTAGAAGAATCCGGCGTCGAAATATACCCCGTCTCTCTCGCCGCTGAAGGCGCATGGGAAGCTGCAACCGGCAGCAAGACCCATTATGGTGTTGGCAAGCTTTCCAATCGAGCGCGATTTATCTCTCGGTACTTGCCCAACGTCATGAAACGTCAAATGCGCAGAGCTATGCCGCCTCGCGAAGACAGCTAAGCAAACGACAAATGGAGAAATTTACGGAGCCGGTGCGGCCGCAGTTGCAGGCTGCAAATCACTCTGCGACTCATTAAACCGGACACGTTGCGCCAAGCGGGCTCTTTTCCGGGCGACCGCATCGCGCGCTCTTGTCCATTCGCTGCCGCGCGGGAAACGATAGAATATATGCGCCCCGATCTTGTTGGTGCGCACAAGCCCTGCATTCCAGATCGGGTCCACATAAGTCGCATGGTAGTGCGTCGCCGCATTTGTGCGTCTCTCATGCAAGTCCATCAGAACGTGGGAAGCAACCGTTTGGGCCTTCTTCCACGACACCGGATTAGGTTTACGCCCAAGAGCGCCATCACAGGTAAACGTAAACTGGCACCCCGTTGTTCTCGTTGCGCCTTGGAAAACCACTTCACAAACGGAGTTTGGATAACGGTGATCGGCAACACGGTTCATTATAACTTCCGCAACCGCAAGCTTACCCTCGGTGCGTTCATTGCCGGCCTCGTAGTAAACCGCCTGTGACAGACACATATGCTCACGCGCGACGTCTTCAGCTTCATCAAACCGCGTCGCGCCGAAATTTGTCAGCGCGGAAAGCGCGGCATTGTCACGATCATGCATCGCATAACGGGTTAGCGACGCACGAGGCTCACGTTCGAAAGTATGCTCAACAGAGCGAAGCCATGCATGGTCAAGCAATGGCGAAGCTTCTTCGGAATTTCGCACGGCCCCTGCCGCATCGCTTCCTTGAGCAAGAAGAAGCGCCTCGGCGCGGAAGTCCGCATCCGTTTTCTGGGCATCATAACGCAGAACAATGGTTGGAAGCAGCGTACACGCAGCAACTGCGCAGCCGAATGTGACCACGCCCATGCGTACTACTTCGCGCTGTTCCTGATCACTCATAACTAACCACCAACGGTGCAAACGTTTTGCGTTTGTCCTTAGGCCGTTAAGAATGCGGCTCAATGCTTTCCCGACAGTTAACATCACCCATACCTCGGCATCTTATGTGGTCCACTGAAAGCACAAAGCGTGCCGACATGGTCCTGATGCTCGAAAATCCAGCCCGCCAAATACCGCGCCAGCGATGTTCAAACAAGAGAAAGAGGTTAAGAGCGAGTGACAATTTCTTAAGTTTTGATCAAGCAATCGTTAACCATCTTCGGGCGATTTCTAATCTTTGCTCGGCAACTACCTGATTCTATACGATAAAGACCACAACCCAGAGCTACAAAGGCGCACCGCACCATCAAGGATCATGTGACATTTTAGCCACAATCCAGCCTCCCCCCAGATCATTTGGTTAATTGGCGTCTGCCTGAATCAGCCGTTTTTCTCAAGCAAAGCCGCATGCGCCGCAGCCAATCTCGCGACCGGAACACGATATGGTGAGCAAGACACATAATCGAGTCCCGTCTCGTGACAGAACATGACAGATGCAGGATCGCCCCCGTGCTCGCCGCAGATACCAAGCTTGATATCCGGACGTGTCGCCTTGCCCCGCGTGGCCGCTATTTTCACCAGCTCGCCAACGCCTTCACGATCAATCGAAACGAACGGATCCTTCTCGTAAATGCCCTTTTCCTCATAGATTTTGAGGAAGTGGCCAGCATCATCGCGTGAAATGCCAAGCGCCGTCTGTGTCAGATCATTGGTCCCGAACGAGAAGAACTCAGCCGTCTTGGCGATCTCGCCTGCTTGCAAAGCCGCGCGAGGCAGTTCGATCATGGTCCCGACCATATAGTCGAACGCCGTATCCGTCTCGGCGAACACTGCCGCTGCGGTTTTGTCGACGACCTGTTTCAAAATTTCAAACTCTCGCGAGGTGGCAACCAGCGGGATCATTACCTCCGGAACAGGCGCCGTGCCCGTCTCTTTGGCGATAGATGCTGCCGCTTCGAAAATGGCCCGCGCCTGCATTTCATAAATTTCAGGATAGGTGATCCCGAGCCGGCAGCCCCGATGCCCCAGCATTGGATTGCTCTCGGCAAGGCTGGCCGCGCGCCGCTTGAGCACCTGAACCGAGACGCCAGAAGACGTCGCAACATCTTCAAGGTCCGCATCGGAATGTGGCAGGAATTCGTGCAATGGCGGATCAAGCAAGCGGATCGTACAAGGCAGCCCGCCCATAATTTTGAAGATTTCGGTAAAATCGCTGCGCTGCATCGGCAACAGTTTGGCCAGTGCTTCACGGCGACCGGTCTCGTCGGCGGCGAGAATCATGGCCCGCACTTCTGCAATCCGCTCAGCGTCAAAGAACATATGCTCGGTGCGGCAGAGACCAATGCCCTCGGCCCCGAAATTACGCGCCGTTTCGACATCGACCGGCGTATCGGCATTGGTGCGAACCTTGAGCTTGCGGAAGCCATCAGCCCAGGCCATCAAATGCCCGAAGTCACCCGATAGATCCGGCTTGGTCATCTTTACCGCACCCGCAAGCACTTCGCCTGCAGCGCCATCAACCGTAATCACGTCGCCTTCTTTGATCGCCCGTCCGGCAAAGCGGAACTCGCCAGCTTCGGTGTCGATCACCAGACCGCCTGCCCCGCAAACACAAGGACGGCCCATACCGCGCGCGACAACGGCCGCATGCGAGGTCATCCCGCCGCGCGCCGTCACAATCGCACGCGATGCATGCATACCGTGAATGTCCTCAGGGCTGGTTTCGACACGCACAAGGATCACATCCTCACCCGCATCAGCCATTTTAGCGGCTACATCGGAGTCAAACACAACCTTGCCAACCGCAGCGCCCGGGCTCGCGGGCAGGCCGCGCACAACCACATCACGCACCGCATCAGAGGCGATCGCCGGATGCAGGAGCTGGTCAAGCTGGGATGGCTCAAGCCGGAGCACAGCTTCCTCATGGGTCAGCACGCCTTCGCGGGCCATATCAATTGCAATTTTAAGCGCCGCAGCCGCCGTCCGTTTTCCGGTCCGCGTTTGCAACATATAGAGCCGGCCATCCTCGACGGTGAATTCGAGATCCTGCATGTCGCGATAATGCGCTTCAAGCTTTTCTGCGACCCCGATCAGCTCTTTGTAGACCGCAGGCATCGCTTCTTCGAGCGGCGCGTCATCAGAGCCAAGCTCGTCGGCGCGCGCACGGGAAATCGGCGCTGGCGTGCGAATGCCCGCAACAACATCCTCGCCCTGCGCATTGATCAGGAATTCGCCATAAAAGCTCTTCTCGCCCGTCGACGGGTCACGCGTAAACGCAACACCGGTGGCCGAGGTTTCGCCGAGATTACCGAACACCATTGACTGGACAGTCACAGCTGTGCCCCACGCTTGGGGAATATCATTGAGCTTCCGGTACAAAATAGCCCGATCATTCATCCATGATCCGAAAACTGCGCCAATCGCACCCCAAAGCTGCTCTTTCGGGTCTTCGGGAAACGGCTTGCCGAGCGCTTTCTGCACAGCGGTTTTGTACTGTTCGATAATGGCTTTCCAATCATCGGCCGTCATTTCTGTGTCGAGATTGTACTCATGCATCTCTTTGTAATCATCGAGAATATATTCGAACGTGTCATGGCTCATATCGAGCACCACGGACGAGTACATCTGGATGAACCGGCGATAGCTGTCATAGGCAAACCGCTCGCCCGCTTTCGCAGCAAGTCCGGTGGCCGTCTCGGCGTTCAGGCCAAGGTTCAAAACCGTGTCCATCATACCCGGCATCGAAGCGCGTGCGCCAGAGCGAACAGATACCAGCAGCGGGTTCGCCGGATCGCCAAAGCGCTTGCCAGCGGTTGTCTCAAGTCCGGCGAGCGCCGCCTCGACTTGATCTGCGAGCGTATCGGGATATTTGCGGTCAAGATCGTAAAAGGCCGTACAAACAGCGGTCGAGAGCGTAAAGCCCGGAGGAACCGGCAGGCCCAACTTGGCCATTTCAGCCAAATTCGCGCCCTTCCCGCCAAGCAAATTCTTCATCGAAGCATCCCCGTCCGCGTCCCCGCCTCCGAACGAATATACCCAAGTCTGGTCGTCAAGCTGTGCTGCTGCCTCGCCCATAATTCGTGTCCCTAACCTTCAATCCTGGAGAAATCTGCGACATTTGCCAGAGCGTCACGCATCGACGCCAAAAGCAAGAGCCGATTGCGCCTGATAGCGCTGTCATCGACATTCACCGTCACATGGTCAAAGAATGTGTCCAGTGAGCCACGCAAGGGTGCCATTGCTGCCATCGCTTTATCAAAACTTTCTGTCCCTAGCGCCGCCTCGACTTTCGCGGTCGCTTTCGTCAAGGCCGAATGCAAATCCTGTTCCGGTTTCTCGCTAAGCAAGTCTGGATTAACCGGACCTGTATAGGTTTCGGCTGTTTTCTTCTCTTCCGCCCGCAAAATATTGGTCGCGCGTTTATAGCCGGCGAGCAGGTTTGTGCCGTCTTCCGTTTCAAGAAAGGCCCCAAGCGCTTCAACGCGCTTGGTGATGAGGACCAAGTCATCTTCCCCAAGGGCAAACACAGCGTCGATGAGATCGTGGCGCTCGCCCTTGTC
>CAZXXY010000042.1:0-21077 GCA_964644755.1 uncultured Hyphomonas sp.
CGCGGAGCCAGCCCTGCCTGCGCGGGGCATGCGGGCCTTTGGTTCGGTCGCAAATTGGAACCAGCCTTCTGCCGCCAAAACGGACATGGACTTGGCCCACACTAGATCTCAAAGAACCCTTTTGCGGTCATCCACTGGATGATCTCTTCAGCGGCATCTTCGGCAGAATTCTTCACCGTATCGATGCGCAGTTCGGCATTGTCAGGGGCTTCATACGGGCTGTCGAGGCCGGTGAAGTTCTTGATCTCTCCGGCGCGGGCTTTCTTGTAGAGCCCTTTGACATCGCGCTTTTCGGCGACCTCTAGCGGGGTATCGACGAAGATTTCGATATACTCGCCATCTTCCATCATATTGCGCGCCATGCGGCGTTCGGAGCGGAAGGGCGAGATAAACGAGACGAGCGTGATCAGACCTGCATTGGCCATCAGCTTGGCGACATTGGCAACGCGGCGAATGTTCTCGACGCGGTCAGCATCGGTAAAGCCAAGATCGCGGTTGAGGCCGTGACGGACATTGTCCCCGTCGAGCAGGTAAGTGTGCTTGCCCATTGCGAACAGCCGCTTTTGCAGCGCGTTGGCAATGGTCGATTTGCCAGACCCGGACAGGCCGGTGAACCAGAGCACAGCCTGTTTTTGGGCCTTTTGTTCGGCATGGGCATTGCGGTCAATATCGACGGCTTGCCAGTGAATATTGGCGGCGCGGCGCAAGGCAAAATCAATCAGCCCCATGCCAACCGTATCATTCGTCATCCGGTCGATCAGGATGAAGCCGCCCATTTCGCGCGCAGCGTCATAGGAGTCGAATGCGATGTTCTGGTCGAGTGACAGCGTGCAAACGCCGATCTCATTGAGGTCGAGCGTTTTGGCCGGCCGGTGCTCGAGCGTGTTCACATCGATGCCGTGCTTGGGTGCATTAACGGTTGCGGTGACGGTCTTGGCACCAATCTTCATGAGATAACGCCGACCGGGCAGCATGGCATTATCGGACATCCAGAGAATACGGGTCTGGAACTGATCGGAGACTTCAGCTGGATTGTCTGCCGAAACGATGACATCGCCGCGTGAGCTATCGATCTCGTCTGCAAAGGTGAGGGTGACGGATTGGCCGGGAATGGCTTGGTCCAGATCGCCTGTATAGGTGACGATGCGGTCAACCGTGGTTTCCTTGCCGCTGGGCATGGTTTTGATCCGGTCGCCCGGTTTGATCATGCCGGCTGCGACTTGGCCGGAGAAACCGCGAAAATCGAGATTCGGCCGGTTGACCCATTGGATCGGCATACGGAATGGCGCTGCGGCCCGCTCATCTCCGACAGAGACGGTTTCGAGATGGTGCATCAGGCTCGGCCCTGAATACCAATCCGTATTGCCGAGCGGTCCAGTGATATTGTCGCCAGCAAGGGCCGATAGCGGGATGGCCTGTATCTCGATGTTCGGGTCGAGGCTTTTTGCGAACTCGCCAAACTCGGCCACGATCTCGTTATAACGCTCTTCGGAATAGTCCACGAGATCCATTTTGTTGATGGCCAGGACCAGACGCCGGATACCGAGCGAAGACACGATAAAGGCATGACGGCGGGTCTGGGTCAGCACGCCTTGGCGCGCATCAATCAGGAGGCAGGCAAGATCTGCGGTCGAGGCACCGGTGGCCATATTGCGGGTATATTGCTCATGGCCGGGCGTATCCGCGACGATGAATTTGCGTTTCTCGGTCGAGAAGAAGCGATAGGCCACATCAATGGTGATGCCTTGCTCCCGTTCAGCAGCGAGGCCGTCGACGAGTAGGGCGAAATCAATGTTCTCGCCTTGCGTGCCGGACTTTTTGGAATCGCGCTCCAGCGCTTCAAGCTGATCTTCCAGGATCATCTTTGAATCATAAAGGAGGCGGCCAATCAGGGTTGATTTTCCATCATCCACGGACCCGCAAGTAATAAAGCGAAGCAGGGATTTGCGCTCGTGCGATTCGAGATAGGCGCCAATGTCTTCGGCAATGAGGTTGTCGACGTGTGCCATTAGAAATAGCCCTCCTGCTTCTTCTTCTCCATCGAGGCGGACTGATCCCTGTCGATTGTGCGGCCTTGCCGTTCGGATGACGTGGTGAGCAGCATTTCCTGAATGACATCATCGAGCGTGTCTGCCGTCGACTCCACAGCACCGGTCAATGGGTAGCAGCCAAGGGTCCGGAAACGGACAGACTTCATGACCGCCGTGTCGCGCAGCTCTTGCGGCATGCGCTCGTCGTCGACCATGATCTGTGACCCTTCCCATTCGACGACGGGACGCTCTTTGGCAAAATACAAGGGAACAATGTCGATCTTCTCGCGGCGGATGTACTGCCAGATGTCGAGTTCTGTCCAGTTCGAGAGAGGGAAGACCCGTATGCTCTCGCCCTTCTTCATACGGGCATTGTAAAGGTTCCAGAGTTCCGGGCGTTGATTCTTCGGGTCCCAGCGGTGTTCGGCCGAGCGGAATGAGAAGACACGCTCCTTGGCGCGGGACTTTTCTTCATCGCGTCGCGCCCCGCCAAAGGCTGCATCGAACTTGTACTTGTCGAGCGCCTGCTTGAGCCCCTGGGTCTTCATCACATCCGTGTGGACGGCGGAGCCATGACTGAAAGGGCCGACCCCGTCGCGGATACCATCTTCGTTTTTATGGACGATCAATTCCATGCCAAGCTTTTTGGCCATCTCGTCCCGAAACGCGATCATCTCGCTGAACTTCCATGTTGTGTCGACATGCATCAGCGGAAATGGCGGTTTGGACGGATAGAAAGCCTTGACCGCGAGATGCAGCATGACCGCGCTGTCCTTGCCGACAGAATAGAGCATGACGGGATTTTCCGCCTCGGCAGCGACTTCACGCATAATATGGATACTCTCGGCTTCGAGGCGATCGAGATGTGTCAGTTCATTCACGGTAAATGGTCTCTCTTCTGGTCTGGTCGGGTCATGTAGCGCTGCTTGCGGTTTGCACCAATGGGCTTCGTGTGAAAAGTAGCGACCCTTTAGATTTTTTAACGTCACTTTGCCCGCTGGTGTTTGCCAGAAGGTGGGGACTGCAATTGGCATGTGAAACATTCTTGCGTTGCCAGTGCTGGTCGTATTTTATTGCGGGCATGGTTGCGTGGCTTTGGGGGCCGGCTCTGTAGAGTTCGAAATAGCTCAAGCGTTTTGTAGGTTTGTGTTGGCTTCACGGCACTTCGGATGTGGATCACATCAGGGTGGTCCTAAGGTTAACTGCCCATTTTTGCATGGCAGGTAACGACATATGGGTAGCTTTGCTTTTTAGGGCGGGCGCGTTTATGAACGGGGAAACTTCGGGCGATTAAGGGCCTTTCGGTTTTTTTGCCAATTTTTTGCCGGAAACCCGCCACCTGTCAGGCAATATTCATCCCGTTGTTCATGTTGAATAAGCGTTCATAATGAATGGTCGTTCAGCTTGTGGTAGCGCGCCAAAATTCGATAAAATTTGATCTTGCAGCTTAAGGAGAAGCATCCCACCTAGATGTTTCTGATAGTCAAAATGACAGCGGAATGAAGGACAGGTCCGAACGCCAAAGTAATGGCGTTAATGTGTGAAACATAACCTGGAGAGTTTGTTATGAGTAACGATTGGTGTAATGAAGACGGGGCAAAACGTCTAAAAAGTAAGATCGAACAATATTGGACAGAACGCGGCTACGAGGTAAATATTGACCTTGTTGATGCTTGTTTCATCGCAGCCATGCGTTCTGCGCGAACAGATGTCCGGAGCAATATGGTCAATGGGATGCCACGGCGCCGGGTTGTCGATGAGGCTCAGTCGTCGCGGCGGAGTTACAATAATTCCAAAGATGACAAGTCTATTCAGGCTGCGGCCTGAAAGCAGAAAGACACGTCAAAATAAAATCGGGCGTGAGCTGCGCATAATTAGCCAATTCGTTTCTGGCACCCGTCGCAGCATCAATGGGACCGTATCCAAATGGAATGAACACGAAGGGCAGCTCAGCATTCTGGGCTGCCTTTTCATCTGGATTGCTATCCCCGATCATGATCGCCTTTTCCGGCGACCCTCCGGCGCGTTTGATCGTCCGCAATATATGCCCGGCATCAGGCTTTCTGGCGGGCACACTGTCTGACCCGACAATGGCTTTGAAGCGATAGGTCAGCTTCAGTTTTTCTATGAGCGTGTCCGCGAGGCTTTGCGGCTTATTCGTACAGATGGCGATTGTCGCGCCAGCGGCGTCAAGTTGATCGAGTGCAGCGATGACATTTGGGTAGGGCCGCGACCGGTTTGCGGTATTCTCCGCATAATGGGCCAGAAAAACACTGCGCATTTCATCTATGGCGGTGTCGGTGGCGGTTTTCTCCAATACATTAAGAGCTGTGACGATCATGGCTCTTGATCCTAGCCCGATTTGTCCTTGCACATGAGAGGCTGCAACGGGCGCATATCCGGCATCAACCAGACAGGCATTGAGACTGGCAACGAGGTCAGGGGCGGTGTCAACGAGCGTGCCATCAAGATCGAAGACAACTGTAACGCCAGTAAGTTTAAGCGGCTCAGCCATGTTCAACGGCTCCTTTGCCATTTGTTGCTGTTTTAGAGTCGCAATGGACAAAGAAACCCTTTAATCGGTTAGCTCGTGAAAAGCGAGGATGCCCGACATGCGACAGCGCGCTGCGATAATTTTGGCGGCCGGCAAAAGTAGCCGGATGAAATCTGCAACATCGAAAGTGTTGCACAAAGTGGGCGGGCGCGCCTCGATTGACTGGTCGATTGCTTTGGCCCAAGCGGCGAAGTGCGAGCGTATTGTGTGTGTTGTGTCGCCGGATGGGCAGGAAGTTGCCGACCATGTGAGCGGTCAATTGGGCGCTGATGCGCTGGCAATCCAGAAAGAGCCTTTGGGCACAGGCCACGCGGTGAAGAGTGGCCGCGACGCGCTCGCCGGTTTTGAGGGTGATTTGATTGTGCTCTATGGCGATAGCCCGCTGATCCCTGCTGATGCTGTCGAGCGCCTTTTCGCAGCCGTCTCAGGCAGTGAGGGCGTCGGCGTTCTTGGATTTGATGCCGTCGATGCGGGCAATTACGGGCGTCTTGTTACGGCCAGTGACGGCACGCTTGAGGCGATTGTCGAGGCGCGCGAAGCGACTGAAGACCAATTGCAGCTTACCTTATGCAATTCCGGCGTTATGGCGGGGGATGCCAAGACCATGTTTGAGCTGCTCGATAAGGTCGGCAATGACAATGCAAAGGGCGAATACTATCTGACTGATCTTGTAGAGCTGGCGCGAAATGCAGGACATACTTGCTATGTCGAGACGTGCCCCGAAGACGAGATGATCGGATGCGATACAAGAGCAGATCTGGCTGAAGCCGAGGCCATTTTCCAGACAGGAATGCGTAAGCGGATGCTTGATCATGGTGTCTCTATGATTGCGCCGGACACGGTTTACTTCAGCTACGACACGCAGGTTGCCCCCGATGTTCTGATTGAGCCGAATGTTGTCTTTGGGCCGGGGGTTCAGGTGGCCAGTGGAGCTGTGGTGCATGCTTTCAGCCATATCGAAGGCGCAAGCCTTGGCGCGGGGGCTCATGTCGGTCCATATGTCCGGTTGCGCAAGGGCAGCGAGATTGGCGCCGGTGCAAAAATTGGCAATTTTGTCGAGGTGAAGAATACGGTGATTGGCGAGGGGGCCAAGGCCAGCCATCTGTCCTATTTGGGGGATGGCGATGTTGGGGCTGATGCGAATATCGGTGCGGGCACCATCTTTTGTAATTATGACGGGTTTTTCAAATACCGAACAAGCATAGGAGCGGGGGCATTTGTCGGGTCGAATTCGGCCCTTGTTGCGCCCGTTACCGTTGGCGATGGCGCGATGGTTGGCTCAGGGAGTGTTGTCACACAGAACGTCGAGCCGGAGGCTCTCTATTTGGCACGCGCCGAGCCTATGCAAAAAACTGGATGGGCGGCAAAATTCAGAGCTGTCATGTCGGCACGTAAAAAGAAGGGCTAGAACATATGGCTGGGGAATTGGAAAAGCGAAACGCGGCGATTGCTGCGATGGAGTTTGTTGAGGACGGCATGACGCTCGGGCTGGGAACAGGATCAACGGCCAAACATTTTGTCGAGCTTCTGGCTGATGAAGTTGCAAGCGGTCTGATCGTACAAGGGGTTCCGACCAGCGCGCAAACCCAGAAGCTTGCCGAGGCGCACGGGATCCCGCTTTTGCCTGTCGATCAAGTCCAGCAGATTCAGTTGACCGTTGATGGCGCCGATGAAGCCGATGGACGAGGCCAGCTTATCAAGGGCGGCGGTGCGGCATTGCTGCGCGAGAAGATTATTGCCAATGCGAGCGATCATATGGTGGTCATTGCGGATCCATCGAAACATGTTGACCAATTGGGGGCATTTGCCTTGCCAGTCGAGGTCACACCATTTGGATTTACAATCACAGCCAGGAAGGTGTTCGATGCCTTGACCGGCTCAGGTGTTGCGAAACCGAATATTGTGCTCCGGCGGCGTGAGGATGACGAGCCGACCGTAACCGATGGCGGCAATTACATCCTTGATTGCCAGTGCGGCGTCATTCCAGATGCGCCAGCGACCGCTGCGGCGCTCGCGGCAGTCCCGGGCGTGGTCGAACACGGGCTTTTTATTGGTCTTGCGAGAACCGTCATTATTGGCAGCCAGGATGGCGCGTCGGTTTTTGAGTACTAAATGTCGGCTGACACCGTTACACACGATAAGAAACGAATATGGGATGAGACACTATGGCGTATGATTTTGATCTGTTTGTAATTGGTGGCGGTTCAGGCGGCGTTCGGGCTGCACGGATTGCCGCTGGTTCGGGTGCCAAGGTGGGGCTTGCCGAAGAGTACCGGATGGGCGGTACCTGCGTTATTCGTGGCTGTGTTCCGAAGAAACTGATGGTTTATGCCAGTGGATACGCCAAGGATTTCAAGACCGCAGAAGGCTTCGGATGGTCAGCTGACAATATCCGCTATGACCACGACAAGTGCATGACGGCGATTGCCAATGAAGTCACCCGCCTATCAGGGCTGTATATGAAGGGTCAGAAGGCTGCTGGTGTCGAGGTTTTCGAGGCGCGTGCCGAGTTTGTCGATGCCCATACGCTGGTACTGAAACCCTCTGGCCAGACCATCACAGCAGAAAAGATACTGATCGCGGTCGGCGGTGCGCCGTGGGCTCCGGCTGATGCCGAATTGCCGGGCGTCGAGCGGACGATTACGTCAAACGAGATTTTCGATTTGCGTGAACTGCCCGAGCATATTGTCTTGGTTGGCGGCGGCTATATCGCTGTTGAGTTCGCTCATGTCTTCGCCGGACTTGGTGCCAAAACCACACTGATTTATCGCAAGGACAAAGTTCTGCGGGGCTTCGATGAAGATGTTCGTGATCACGTCCATCAAGGGCTGATTGATGCTGGCGTCAACATGGTCACCAACGCCAATTTGGTGAGCATTGGCGAGAGCGGTGATGACAAGCGCCGCCACCTGATCACGCTCGACAATGGCGACACGCTCGAAGCGTCGGAGATTATGCTGGCGACGGGCCGGACGGCGTATACGGCAGGGCTTGGATGTGACAAGGCGGGGGTTGCGCTCGACAGGAACGGCGCGGTGATTGTCGACAGCTTCTCCAAAACCAATGTCGACAATATCTGGGCTGTCGGCGATGTGACCGATCGTGTGCAGTTGACCCCTGTGGCCATTCGCGAGGGCCATGCTTTTGCCGACACCGAGTTTCTGGGCAATCCCTGGAGTTTTGACCACACCGATATTCCCACGGCTGTTTTCACCCAGCCGGAAGTCGGAACCGTTGGATTGTCCGAAGAAGACGCCAGAGCGGCCCATGGCGAACTGGATATTTACAAGACCAGTTTCAATCCGATGAAAAATGCGATTTCAGGCGGCACGTCAAAAGTGTTTATGAAACTCGTTGTGCGTCAGTCCGACCAGCGTGTTCTTGGCGTTCATGTCGTCAGTCCTGATGCAGCAGAGATGATCCAGACGGCCGGTATCGCCATCAAGATGGGAGCGACCAAGCAGGACTTCGATCGGACATGCGCGCTGCACCCATCCATCGCCGAAGAACTGGTGACGATGCGGCAGAAAGTATCGTAGCGATTTGCGCGCAGGCTAGCTTGCGGGCTTGCCGAGTAGATTTGCCAATTCAAGTGAGGCGGTGAGCAGGGATTCGCGGACATGCCGCAAGCCGCCGCCGCGTCCATGATGGGCCAGAAGTCGTCTGATCGCCGGTTCGTCTTCTTTTGCTTTAATCCGGAAGTGACGGCTTTTCGGGATCGCTGCGCTCATCATCTTGCTTGAAAGATCAAAACCAACCTGCTCGTTGAAAACGCCATTTCGGGTGTCGGCTTCGAAGTCTGACTGCTCACGGCGCTCGACGGCATTGAACAGCACCGAGATATCTGGCCGCCGCTCTGCGCTGGTTTGGTCCGAGATCACCCGATTGAGCAGCCGGACGCCGCGCAGTGAGTAGATATCCGTATGCATTGGGGCCAGTACCCGGTCAGTTGCCTGCAGAGCGCAGCGGGTGAGGAAGGTCGCATTTGGATTGGTGTCCAGCATGATCAGATCGTATTGTCCGCGATAATATTCGATGGATCTCAGGAAGTTGGTGCGGACCGCCTCCAATCCTGCGGTATCGGTCGAGAAGGCATATTTCGAAATTTCGAACTGTCCGAAGATAATGTCGAGGCGGCCTTTTACTTCTGTATCGCCCAGCAAGGAGTGACTAATCCGGGCACGCGGGGCTGGCGGGAATGGTTCGGTTGACAAAGTTGCCCACCGGTCTGCCGGTGAGGTCAGGCCCGCCTGATGCAGGCGGCTCTTTTCGAACAGGGAGATGACGCTCTGATCGGCGGCAATGGCTTCGTCAGCTTGAAGGCCAGGAAAGAAAAGCTGTGTGAGATTGTATTGCGGGTCGAAGTCGATCAACAATACGCGCGCGCCCGTATGGCTTTGATAGCTGGCGGCGAGTTGCGATGCGATGGTGGTTTTGCCAATTCCGCCCTTGAGGTTCATGACGGCAACCACGGGCGAGACCTGCCGATAGGTCTTTTGCGCGGCGTCAACGAGGGCCTCTACGTCTTCTATCTTGTGAACAATGCTCTTTCCAAGTTCGGTCTTGATATATCCGGTTAGGCGGGCGCGGTCGGCGAGTACGGGAATAATCGTGGTGCCATTTCGTTTGGCTCGAACAATCTGGCTGCGGACATCATTCGATCTCATGCTGTCATACGACACCAGTACGATCATAAGCGAGGCTTCATCAATCGACACAGCATCGAGCGCAGCCTGCCGGTCCGGACTGGAATACTTTGCGTGGATGCCAGCCGCTCTCAGCGCTTCGTGTAACTTCAGTAGATTATCGAATTGGTCTGCACCGTGGGCGATGAATGCGTGTGACATACAATATACTTCTTTGTCGAATAGGGCTGCGTTACAAAACCGGGTTTACTGATGCTAGAGCAAGGCATAGCGCCCATATGGGAGCAGTCTAAGCAATTGGTGCGCTGATTTCCATAGCCATATAACAAACACTGCGATATATCAGCGGAATAAGTGTTGGAGCATGACATGAGTTGGACCCCAGATAGCTGGCGCGAAAAAACGGCGCGACATATCCCGGAAGATTATCCGGACTTGGACCACTTGGCGAATGTCGAGGAGCGCTTGCGGGCCTCGCCTCCGCTCGTATTTGCGGGGGAAGCCCGACAGTTGAAAGCGGATCTTGCAAAAGTGTCTCGTGGCGATGCGTTTTTGCTGCAGGGCGGAGATTGCGCTGAAAGTTTTAAAGAATTTAGTGCTGACAATATTCGCGATACGCTGCGGGTGATGTTGCAAATGGCGGTTGTCCTCACCTTTGGCGCAGCCAAACCGGTTGTCAAAGTCGGGCGGCTTGCCGGCCAGTTCGGAAAGCCGCGATCTTCGCCGGTCGAGACGATTGATGGTGTCACTTTGCCATCTTATCGCGGGGACAATATCAATGCGATGGCGTTCACCGAAGAGGCGCGCACGCCTGATCCCGAGCGTTTGATCCAGGCCTATGCCCAATCGGCTTCAACGCTGAATCTCGTCAGAGCGTTCACACAAGGCGGTTATGCTGATTTGTCGAATGTGCATGCGTGGATGCTTGGCTTTGTCGACAGATCACCACTAGGGGCTCAATATCAGGAAGTTGCCGACAAGATTTCCGAGTCGATAGAGTTCATGAAAGCCTGTGGGGTTACGTCGGCAACTGTGCCGCAATTGGCTAAAGTGGATGTCTATACGTCCCATGAGGCGCTCTTGCTCGGCTACGAGCAGGCGATGACGCGGGTCGATTCAACATCTGGTGATTGGTATGACACGTCCGCACATATGGTTTGGATTGGTCACAGGACACGTCACCTTGACGAGGCGCATGTCGAATTCTGTCGCGGGATCCAGAATCCACTCGGTGTGAAATGCGGGCCCGGTATGGAACCAGATGAACTGGTTCGCTTGCTCGAGACGCTCAACCCGGAAGATGAGGCAGGCCGCATGACGCTCATAGCGCGTTTTGGTGCCAAGGGCGTTGAAGACGGGCTTGCCCCGCTTGTGCGCGCTGTGAAGGCCAGTGGACGGTCGGTTGTCTGGTCTTGCGATCCGATGCACGGAAACACGCTGAAAGCCAGCACAGGTTTCAAAACGCGTCCGGTTGATCATATTCTTTCGGAGGTGCGCCAATTTGTGGATGTCATCTCGGCAGAAGGGGCCATTCCGGGCGGCGTGCACTTTGAAATGACAGGGCAAAATGTCACTGAGTGCATAGGCGGCGCGCAGGCTATTTCGGAAGAGGACCTGTCATCGCGTTACCACACTCACTGTGATCCGCGCCTAAATGGCGAGCAGGCCCTTGAACTGGCCTTCCTTGTGGCTGAGAAGCTCTCGGATATGAACACCAGCGCAGCGCAAATCCGCGCAGCTGGCTAGGGAGCGATCGCCATGCCCGAGCGGGAACGGCCCGCTTGGATGCGCGGGACCGACATTCTGGACCTTGTAAAGCTGTCCGTGCCGATCGCAGTGTCGCGCATGTCGATGATGCTGATGGCGCTCACGGATGCAATTGTTCTGGGTCAGGCCGCCGAAGGGGAATTGCCGTTCGTTCTCAATTCGTGGCTTCCGATGGGCATTTCGCTGGGCCTCGGCATGGGCATTTTGCTGGGCGTCCAGGTGCTGACCTCGGAACTCGTGGGCAAAGGCGAAGATCGCGACAGTGGCCGAATTTTCCGGCGGGGAACGATTTGGGCTCTTGGCCTCGGATTGGCGCTTATGGTCATTGTCTACGCCAGTGCGCAGGCTCTGTTCGAGTGGATGTTTATCACTGTCAGTCCAAATAACGAGATGAGCCAGACGCTTACACCGCAACAGGTGGCGGACGAGATCGCCAAAGTCACGCGCATCATGTCATTCGGCATGGTGGGGTTCATGCTCTCGACCGTCTTTGCCTACTATCTCGAAGCCTTGAGAATGCCGATTGCTGTGGCGGTCCTGTCCTATATCGCCGTTGGGGTAAATGTCGTGATTGATTGCGCCTTGGTGCTCGGTTTCTGGGGCATGCCCCAAATGGGGGCAGAGGGCGTTGCCTGGGCGACGACGGGTTCACGTTGGCTAATGTCAGCCCTGATGCTCGCCTTTATCGTCTGGAAGACGCCCGGTTTTAAACCATCGCCCCCAGCCCCGAAAGGCGAAGCGGGCAATCAATTGCGCGTCGGTGTCGGAACGGCCATTAGCAATGTTGCCGAATGGGGCGGGTTCAACATGACCTATGCCATCGCCTTGTTTATCTCGATGGCTGTCAACACGATTTATGGTTACACGGTTCAGGTTATGGGCATCTGCTTCATGATCTTTTTGGGGATTGGAACGGCAACGAGCGTTCGCGTCGCCGAGCATTTTGGACGCGGCGACATGGCAGGTGTGCGTGATGCTTCAAGGCTTGGGGTCGTGGCGACATGGCTGACAGGCGGGGTCCTGGCGATATTTATAGCGATCTTCCAGAACGTCATCCCGCTTGCACTCGTGCGAGGCGATGCGCAGATTGATGGTGTTTTGCTGGCGCCTGCAATTGGAGCGCTCTTATTATATGCAGCCGTGGGCACAATGTTTGACGGGTTGCAGGCGACAGCTTCAATGGCGCTGCGCGCTCAGGGTGTTGTGTGGCGACCAAGCCTGATCCATATCGGATCGTTTTTCTTCATTATGTTGCCCGCCGGATATTGGCTTGGCATTGTTTCCGGGCGCGGGGCACGCGGCATGATGGAGGCCGCTGTGATTGGTGTTGGGATCGCTGGCCTCGCCCAGTGGTGGTTGCTGGAAAAAGAAATGGCGCGCCACCGTTTGGTCGCGCGCCATATCGAACATGGTTCCTAGGTCTGAAACGCTAGATGTTTTTCAGAGCTGTCGCAGGCTTGAATGCTGCAGACGTCTTCTCAGGAATCTTCAGCGGCTCACCCGTCGCAGGGTTGCGACCGTCGCGAGCTGCGCGTGTTTTGGCGATGAATGTACCAAACCCGGCGATAGCCACTTGCTCGCGCTTTTTGACAGCACCAGCAATGGTATCAAACACGGCGTCTACAGCTGCACCAGCGTCTGCACTCGACAGACCTGCGCTTGCAGCAACTGCCTTTGTTAAATCCCCTTTGTTCATAGTGAACCTCCATTGTTGACGGCAAGGGCGCCGTTGAGAGTGAATGAGACACGATTCGTCACGTGTCGATACGGAAAACCCAGTAATGACGGGCTATACTGACAAAATCCAGCCTTCTTCTGCTGTAATTCCGAGCATTTTTCCCGTATCAAGGGAATTTGGTGCCGCGAAGCATGCTTCCAGGCGAGTCTGTTGATCAAGCGCAGCATAATGCATAGCCATGGTACGGACTTGCGCGCGGTCAAGGATTTCCCCTTTTTCGGGCACAATATCGAGCGCGGACGGGTAAATCTCAGCGATAACCGTCTGGACGTCCTTCAGGGTTTCTTCGGTGACATCTCCGAACCCTAGCTCGAATGGCCAGAGTCGGGCATTCGGGAGGTCACGTCTGAGCGCATGCACGTGCGGAATACCCAAAAGAGACTGGCTGCCAACGCTTCCGGCATAAGCGAGCTGCCAAGATGATTTGGGATTGCCAATGCCGGCCTCGCGCATAGCAAGTTCGGTCATTCGATACTCAGGCAGAACAGCGTTTTCAAAGTCCGGTCTTTTGGGGCCGAGTGTTTTGACCTGATCACGTTTGGGGGCACCCCAGAAGGGGAAGGGTCCTTCGCTGATTTTGTAGTTGAAGCCTGCAGCGATTGCGAACCGGCTGTTGGAGTTGTCGGGCTTGTCCTTGAATTTTGCGGCCAGCAGCTCGTGCATTGCTTGCCAGGGGGCCTGTTTGTTCAAATCCAGCTTGAGAGCTTGTGCCGTGCCTGCGGGATAGCCAAGGGAAAAATCAAAGCCGAGCAGGACGCGGTCGCCGCGGCGATTCAGCTTGGCGATGATGTCTTTTATGAGCGAGACCGCTTTGACACGGGTATCTGGATTGGCTGCGGTAAACACCGTTTTCAGGCGAACATCACGCGCCGCAATGCCGATCCAGATGGAGTTTGCTCCGGTCGCAGGTTTTGCAGCCGCGCTCCAATCGACCATGATATAGGCGTCAAATAATCTGGCCACAGTTTCGGTTCCGGTTTGAAATGTTGGGCCTGAAGACGGTCGCTCAATGCACCATCTTCAGGCCGATTGGATTGGGTCAGGTCAGTTTGACGAGCATCTTGCCAAGGTTCTGACCGGTGAACAGGCCCATAAAGGCCGTCGGGGCTGCTTCAATACCTTCGTGGACGGTTTCGCGGAACTGGAGTTTCCCCGAAGGAATCCAGTCCGACATATCTTTGACGAAGTCTGGTTGCAGGTGTCCATAATTGCTGACGATGAAGCCCTGCAGTTTCAGGGATTTACCGACTGCCATAATCATATTGTCAGGGCCGGGTGTGGCGCCGGTTGCATTGTATTGGGAGATCATACCGCAAAGAGGCATGCGGGCGCCTTGATTGGCTACGGCGATGGCAGCTTGCAGATGGTCGCCGCCGACATTGTCGAAATAGACATCAATGCCTTTGGGGGCTGCCTCTGCGAGCGCTGCTGTGAGAGCGGCGGCGTCACCATGAGCGCGATAGTCGACCACGGCATCGACGCCAATGGACTTCAGGAACTCGCCTTTTTCGGCGCCGCCTGCGGAGCCAACCACACGGCAGCCCTTGAT
This sequence comes from uncultured Hyphomonas sp., assembly GCA_964644755.1. Classification (GTDB taxonomy): domain Bacteria; phylum Pseudomonadota; class Alphaproteobacteria; order Caulobacterales; family Hyphomonadaceae; genus CALLCD01. The sequence goes on from CAZXXY010000042.1 coordinate 14,285, forward strand.
TTTGGCAATCTGGCAAACCGTGGCACCAACGGCACCTGCTGCCCCTGATACGAATACGGTTTCACCCTCTTTGGGCGCGCCAATTTCGAGAAGACCGGCATAGGCCGTCAGACCCGGCATGCCGACGACCCCCAGAAAGGCAGAATCAGGAATAGGGGTTTCAGGTAGCTTCTGGGCCATCACCATTTCTGGTGCAGCCGTCCAAGCTTCGCGCCAACCGGCGAATGAGCTGATGAGGTCTCCGACCGCATAATCAGCGTGTGCCGAGGCGGTCACGCGACCAACAGCGCCGCCTTGCATGACTTCTCCAATCTGGAAGGGCGGCACATAGCTTTCACGATCCATCATTCTGCCGCGCATATATGGGTCAACAGACATCCATTCATTGCGGACCTGAATTTCGCCATCAGCGGGTGCGGCCACCTCATTTGTCAGCATCTGGAAGTCACTTGCTTGAGGCATTCCATTGGGACGCGCAGCGAGCGCCCAGTCGCGTGAAGTGATAGCCGTCATGTTCCAGTCTCCATTATCCATATTTGTTAGGTCAATGGGTAGGGGATGCCGGTGTACTTTGCAACATAATGAAAAAGTCTTTGAACGCGCGTGTCTTGCTTTGGAGGAAGAGAGGTGGGACAGCAGGGGCAGAAATGATTTGTGTGAATTTTCGGGGGGTATTTTCGTGACGCAGGAGATCCGTGTTGGCGTTGTCGGCGCTGGCGTGTTCGGAACATATCATGCGCGCAAGGCGGCCGGCAGCGATCTGGCCAAGCTGGTCGGGGTCAGTGATGCTGACGCTGAGCGCATGCGGCAGGTCTGCGAGGAAACCGGCACGCAAGCTTTCAGCGATCTATCGGATCTGACGGCAAGCTGTGAGGCTCTCATTATTGCGACGCCCGCCCATACCCATGCCGCGCTGGTGAGGACCGCTCTTGAGGCTGGGAAACATGTGCTGGTCGAAAAACCCTTAGCCCTGACAGGCGCCGAAGCGATTGCCTTGGCGGAGCTTGCCGAAAGGAAGCAGCTTGTTTTGCAAATTGGTCATCAGGAGCGGTTGGTCTGTCAGGCTTTGGGATTGTTTGGCTTGGAGATGCAGATAGACCGCGTTGAGCTAACCCGTTGCGGCCCGCCACCAACGGGCGGACGGGCTATGGATGTCAGTGTGATCTGGGATTTGATGATCCATGATATTGACCTAGCCCATTGTCTGCTGGGTGAGGCGGCGAGCGATTTGGTCGCGACCGGACGGCGTTCACTGGGGGCTGAATTTGACGCTGTTGATGCGACTTTCCGGATTGGGAGCACACAGCTTTCTTTAAAGGCGAGCCGGCTCGAAGACGCCTGGGAGCGGACCCTTAAGATTGTTTGTGCAGAAGGTGTGATCGAGGTCGATTTCATCGAGCGAAGCATGGTGAACACAACCGGTTACGCTCTGAATGAAACCTTCGCGGATGACTTGCCGGACCCGCTCGGGGCGGCGGATGCGATGTTTTTCGCCGCTTGTCTTGGACAAAGAAAAACCATGATTACGGGACGTTCTGCAGCTCATGCTGTTGCAACGGCGGAAGAATTGGAAACACTTGCAGGGTTGAATTGAGGACCGTTTAGCTATGCCTGATACCGAACACAGCGCCGCAGAACTGGTGGTGCAGCCAGATGATGCGCCGATCCAGTTCTTCGATTTGAAGGCGCAGCAGGCTGAAATCCGGCCTGCTCTAGAGGCGCGCTGGACGGATATTCTGGATCATGGGCGCTATATTGGCGGGCCGGAAGTCACTGAATTAGAACAAAAATTATGTGATTTCACCGGCGCTGTGGATGCCGTGGCGGTCGGGTCGGGTACCCAAGCGCTTGTGATGCCAATGATCGGGCTGGGATATGGTTTTGGTGACGCGGTGTTCGTGCCTGGCTTTACCTATAATGCGAGCGTGAATGCGATATTGCTTGCCGGTGCAACGCCTGTGTTTGTCGATATTGATCCTGAGACATTCAATATGTGTCCTGCCGACCTCGAGCGGCGGGTGAAGCAGGTTGCCGCGCAGCGAAACTTGCGGGCGAAAGCGGTGATGCCCGTTGATTTATATGGACTTCCTGCTGATTATGAAGGCATTGGCAGTGTTGCTGACAAGTACGGGTTGCAGATCATTTCGGACGCGGCGCAGAGCTTTGGCGGGCAGCGCGGGAACAAATGGGTCGGGGCTTTGGCGTCGATTACGGCGACGAGTTTCTATCCCACCAAAACGCTGGGCGGCTATGGTGATGGCGGCGCTGTTCTGACAACGGATAAAGGCATTGGCGATATGCTGCGCTCGATCCGTTGGCATGGCACGGGAGACGACCGGAAGAACTCGATTCGTGTAGGATTAAACGGCCGTTGTGACTCCATTCAATGCGCCGTTGTCTCCGAAAAGCTGTCCATATTCGAACAGGAGCGGGCGCGGCGTTTGCGCATTGATGCCCTGTATCGACAGAATTTATCTGGCATTGTTCCCATTCAAAGCGCTGATCTGGACTCCAGTTCGGGGTCCATTTCTGCCTGTGGGCTGTTTACGATCCGCGTGCCCGAGCGCGACAGGGTACGCGACAATTTGAAGGATAAAGGTATCCCCACGGCGATTTATTACGATACGCCACTACACAGAATGCCGGCGTTCGAACACTTCAGCCCCGCCGGTGGTTTGCCAGAATGTGAGCGGGCCTCGGCCGAGGTTTTGTCTTTGCCCATGCACCCATATCTGTCCGAGGCGCAGGTCATGAGAATCTGCGATGGCGTGGTAAGGGCTGTACGCGGCGAGTGATGTTTCCTATTTGAAGGACATGACACAAACTTTGAAAATACTCGCAGCGCAGCTCAACCCCGTCGTCGGGGACATTGCTGGCAATCTTGCCCTTGCGCAGACGGCTCTGTCCGAAGGCCGCGCAGAAGGGGCGGATCTGGTTGTCCTAAGCGAGCTGTTTATTCTCGGATACCCGGCCGAGGACCTCGTGCTGAAGCCAAGCGCAGTCGAGCAGTCTATGGCGGCGGTCACGGGGCTCGCAGCGCAAACCGCATCTGGTCCGGCGCTGATCATCGGGACGCCCTGGCAAGAGGACGGCAACTTGTTCAATTCGGTTGTGTTTCTAGCCGATGGCGAAGTGCTCGGCCGCTATGACAAGCGGCACCTGCCAAATTATGGCGTGTTTGACGAGAAGCGTTTGTTTGATTCAGGCGTCGGGGCGCATGTGGTCTATCCCTTTCGGGGCACAAATATTGGTTTGGCGATTTGTGAAGACCTCTGGTTTGAAGCCGTGCCGCGCGCGATCAAGGCAGCAGGAGCGGAAGTGCTGATCGCGCCGAACGCGTCGCCTTGGCGGCGGAGCATACAAACCGAACGTGCAAGCGCTTTTGATCAGTGGGCGGACGCTGGCTTGCCATATCTGTTTGTCAATCAGATTGGCGGGCAGGACGAACTGGTCTTTGATGGCGCCTCCTATGCAACGAATTCGACGCACGCAGAGCGTTGCGGACTGGTGGGTCAATTTGAAACCGGCTCGGCTCTGGTCGAGTTTGACGTTGAGGCCAGGAAGTTTGCTGGTCTGGGCAAGAGTTGCACGCCTGATAGTGCCGGATGGGAAGCGGAGTATCGCGCCGCCGTGCTGGGGCTGGGCGATTATGTAAACAAGAACAAATTTCCCGGGGTTGTCTTGGGCATGTCCGGCGGTATTGACAGTGCGCTGACGGCTGCGATTGCGGTTGATGCGCTTGGGCCGGAGCGGGTGTGGTGCGTGATGCTGCCGTCGAAATATACGTCCGGTGACAGTCTGGAGGATGCGCGTCTATGCTCGGAAGCTTTGGGCGTGCGCTATGACAGTATCAATATCGCACCGGGCGTTGGCGCATTGGACGAGATGCTGGAAGATCAGTTTGCTGGCACCGAGCCGAACACGACAGAAGAAAATATCCAGTCGCGGCTCAGGGCGGTGACTCTGATGGCGCTGTCGAACAAGTTTGGTCATATGGTGGTTACGACTGGCAATAAGAGCGAGATGGCGGTCGGTTATGCCACGCTCTATGGAGATATGTGTGGCGGGTACAATGCGCTCAAAGACTTCTACAAGACGGAAGTGTTCGAGCTGGCCAAGTGGCGCAATACGGCTGTGCCTTCGGGCGGATTGGGGCCTTCAGGTGTGGTGATCCCTGAGCGGATTATCACCAAGCCGCCAAGCGCTGAATTGCGTGAGGACCAACGCGATGATGACAGCCTGCCGCCTTATGATGTGCTTGACGATATATTGCGGGGGCTTGTCGATCAGGAAGCCGATATTGATGAGCTTCTGGCGCGTGGGCATGATGAAGCGACGGTCAGGCGGATCGAGCATCTGCTTTACATCGCCGAGTATAAACGCCGCCAAGCGCCACCGGGCGTGAAGGTGGGGGGTAAGAATTTCGGGCGCGACCGGCGGTATCCGATTACCAACAGGTTTCGCGATGACTAGGCTTGCGGGCCGCGCCTAGAATATTTCGAATACGGGACACACTCTGTCCATATTTGTGTTATCCTCTGATATAATGGGATTGAGAGATTCGCCTCTTGCAGTGTTCCGCGCCATCAATGGCGATGCGCGACACTGGCAATTATTGGCGCTTACCAGCCTGTTCTTTCTATCGCGTTTTGTGTCTGATTTCGGGGCGAGCTTCACAGCGCTTGGCGCAGCCCTATCTGGCGCCATGTTGGCGCAGTTTGTGGGCAGCAAGGTAACGCGGACAAGATTTGAGTGGAAATCTGCGGCGATTACGACGCTGGGGATTACGATATTATTGCGCGCGGCCGATCCGCTGTTCTGGTTTGGCGCTGGCGTGATTGGCATCGGCGCGAAATTTCTTATCCGGTACAATCGGAAGCATATTTTTAATCCGGCCTGTCTTGGCATTGCTGTGGTGACGCTGGCAAGCTCGCAAGCCTGGGTGTCTCCCGGACAGTGGGGGCAGACGCCGATTGTGGCGGCTTTCGCGATGGGCTTTGCCGCGCTGGTTCTGTCGAGTGCAAAGCGGCTTGATATTGCGCTGGGGTTTTTGGGGTTTTTCGCAGCGCTGCTGTTTGGACGGGCAATGTGGCTGGGTGATCCGATGGTGATCCCGATGCACCAGATGCAAAACGGCGCGCTGCTGGTGTTTGCATTTTTCATGATTACCGATCCGCGGTCGACACCGGACTCCCGGATTGGCCGGCTCGTGTTTGCCGCTGCGATTGCAGGCTTGGCCGCATGGCTCGGATGGGGACCGCATGTGCGCGGCGGGATGATCTACGCACTGGCAGCGCTCGCGCCGCTGACGATTTTGATTGATCGGGTTTTGCCTGCGCGGCGCTTTGAATGGACACAAAACGAATTTGGAAACGAGAACGAGAAGGAAGAGGAAACAGGACATGAAACTCAAGACACTGATGATGGCGGGCGTCTGCGCCCTGACACCGCTCGCGCTTAGCCCGTCTGCGAGTGCCTTTTGCGGCTTCTATGTCGCCAAGGCCGATACGGACCTGTTTAACGATGCGTCCAAGGTGGCGATTGCGCGCGATGGTGACCGGACAGTGGTGACGATGGCGTCTGACTATCGCGGCGAGGCGAGCGAGTTTGCGATGGTGATCCCTGTGGTCGATGTGCCAGAGCGCGGACAGATCAATGTGGCGAATCCTGCGCTGATTGATCATCTGGACGCCTATACGGCGCCGAGGCTGGTGGAGTATTTTGATCCGAACCCGTGCGAGCGGAGGCGGTTGGAAAGGATCACCGTGACCGCGGCCCAGAGAAGTGCGCGGCTATCGCCATCGATTGCCATTGCGGAAGCTGAAGACCTCGGTGTCACGATTGAGGCGGAATATGAGGTGGGCGAATATGATATTCTTATTCTGTCAGCTGAAGAATCTGACGGGCTGATTACGTGGCTTAATCAGGAGGGCTACAATATTCCCGATGGTGCCGAGGAGACGGTGGGCGCATATTTAAAGCGCGATATGAAATTCTTCGTCGCGAAAGTGTCGTTGGAGCGTCATGACGGGAATGCCGAGCTGCGGCCTATTCAGGTGGCCTATGAGGATGAGGAATTTATGCTTCCGATCCGGCTGGGGACGGTCAATGCGGAAGGCAAGCAGGAACTCTTCGTGTTTGCGATGACCCGGCAGGGGCGGGTCGAGACGACCAATTACCGGACGGTGAAACTGCCCTCGGATATGGATGTGCCTGTCTATCTCAAGGACGAGTTTGGGGACTTCTACACGGATATGTTCCGCCATCAGGTCGAGAAGGAAAACGGCAAGGCGGTGTTCATGGAATATGCCTGGGATATGAGCTGGTGTGACCCGTGTGCTGCCGATCCGTTGACGCCGTCGGAATTACGCGAGCTTGGGGTCCATTGGCTTGGCCGTCAGAATGGGCCGCGCCCGAATGAGAGCTTTACGCCGCCGGGCCGCCCGATACGACCGCAAGCGGTGGATGTGTTCGTGACACGGCTGCACCTGCGTTATGACGCAACGACGTTTCCGGAAGATTTGAAATTCCAGACCACGGGCGACCGCGAGAACTATCAGGGGCGCTATGTACTGCGCCATGCGTGGCGCGGGGACTATGAGCAATGCGAGGCGGCGGGCGACTATGCCAATACGCTGGTCGATCGCTGGGAAACCGAAGCGACGACACTGGCCAGCCTGACCGGGCGCGACATCAATGATATTCGTGACCGGATGACCGAGGAAGGTATGTCTGCTGCGGGGCTTGGTGTAGAGATCGAACCGAAGAAGAAGTGGTGGCAGAATTTGTGGGG
>CAZXXY010000043.1:0-4384 GCA_964644755.1 uncultured Hyphomonas sp.
TTCACCTCGCCATCGACCAGCGGTCCGATCTTGTCCCAGACCTCGGCGTGATAGGTGTTGACCCAGTCGATCTCGGCGTCGCTCAACAATGTCTTGTCAATCAAACCGGACGCGAGCGGTGCCCATGTCAAATTCTCGAAGCCCAGCATCTCGATCTCGCCGCCAGAAATCGCTTCAGGGTCGGTGACAAATTGCAGGTTTTCAATCCGTATGCCGAAGGCGTCGGTTTTGTAATAACCCGGCTCATTCGAGACAATCATGCCCGGCGCAAGCGGAATGGCGTTCCATGCTTTGGAAATCCGCTGCGGCCCTTCATGTACGCCAAGATACACGCCCACACCATGCCCCGTGCCGTGCCCGTAATCGACGCCCGCTTGCCACAGCGCATGACGCGCCAGAATATCAAGATGGGTGCCCGTCGTACCAAACGGGAAACGCACGACACTCAACGCAATATGCCCTTTGAGAACTTGCGTGTAGCGTGCCCGCATTTCATCCGTAGGCGTTCCAATCGCGACGGTCCGCGTCACATCAGTCGTGCCGTCACTATACTGGCCGCCACTGTCAACCAGAAACAAAGAGCCGCGGTCAAGCTTGCGGTCAGTGGCGGTCGAGACGCGGTAGTGCACAATCGCGCCGTTCGGGCCAGCGCCGGAAATCGTCTCGAAAGACAGATCATTGAGTTGGCCGGTCTCATCGCGAAAAGCTTCGAGTTTGCAGACCGCTTCAATCTCGGTCACTTCGCCAGATTGTGCCTCTGTATCAAGCCAATGCAGAAACCGCGTCAGCGCCGCCCCATCGCGCATATGCGCTGCCTGCGTGCCGGCAATCTCCGCCGCATTCTTGCGCGCCTTCGGCAAGGCGCACGGATCAGGCGCACGCAGAATGTCTGCACCCGCACGTTCCAGCTCATTGAAGAACCAGGCCGACGCGACAGACGGGTCGAGGCTGACCCGCTTGCCTGCCAGTCCTGCGAGCTTTGCGTCCAGCGCTTCCATCGGATGCAGGCTCACCCCATTTCCCAAATGTTCGAGCAGGGCAGGGGACGTCTTGGCCTCGGCAAGAAACAGATCAGCCGTGCCATCGACATGCAAAATCGCGCGCCCGAGCGGCAGCGGCGTGCACATCACATCGCCGCCGCGAATGTTAAACGCCCATGCCAGCGAGGCAGGAGAGGTCAGCACAGCGGCATCCGCCTTGTCGGCCTTGAGCGTCTTGGCAATCGCCTGGCGTTTGTCCGCCGCGCTGACGCCGGCGAATTTGATCGGGTGCGGGATGACCGCCGCCATCGGGGCGGGGGGCTGGTCCGTCCACGCCGCATCGACAGGATTATCGCTGAGAACTTTGAGTGTCCCGCCAGCCTTCTCCACCGCCGCAGACAGGGCGACGACATCGTTCGGGCTGGAAAACCTCGGATCATAGCCGACGGTTTTGCCGGTCAGGGTCTGCTCGGCTATCCAGCCAAACGGATTTGCAGGCTGGCTCACTGTGATCGCATCGAACAGTGCGCCGTCGAGCTGGTCTGCCGCCTGCAATGTATAACGGCCATCGACAAACACTGTTGCAGTGTCCGTGCCGATCACCGCACATCCTGCCGAGCCGGTAAAGCCGGTTGCCCATGTCAGTCTTTGCGCATTTTCGGGAAGGTATTCGTTCTGATATTCGTCTTCATGAGGCAGGTAGAACAAATCAACGCCTTCAGCAGCCAGTTGCGTGCGGAGAAGGGGAAGATTTTTGCGGCCCATATCGGCGCCGCCACGGATTTCAAAGCTTTGTTTCATGCTGCAACGATACTCCCCAAACCCATTCGGTGAAAGCCGAAATTACGTATGCATATTTGCATGGATAGGCTGCTGAAATGAGCATTTTAATGCAAGGCTTTGTCCCCATATAGGCGTCAACAGCAACGCAAAGTTGCTGATACAAAAAGAAAGAAACCTCCCATGAAAACACCAACCAACAGCGTGAACAGCTCCATCATTGTTCCCAACCGCTCTGCCAACGTGTCTGAAGGCACCGTCAAAGACACTGTGCAATCCGATCGTGCGCCTCGTGCCCACATCGTCAACCGCCGTGCCGAGCGCTGGGCTCGCCGCAGCACGCACTAATTTATCGGCGCTTTTTGGCGCTCAACACATTTTCCGGTTGCGCCCGGGCTGACTTCTGTGCACGCCTTGCAAATATGACGACGCAAGACACACAGAATCCGGGCGCAACCCATTCAGCCTTCATCATTGCCATTTCCGGCGGGTCGGGGTCTGGCAAGTCGACGCTCGCAGGGGCGATTGTCGACGCCTTGGCCCCGCGTCCGGTCAGCCTGTTTCTCGAAGACGCCTATTATTGGCCGCGCGCACATTATCCGGCAGACCTTCCGGTCTCGTCGATCAATTATGATGACCCCGCCTCAAAAGACGTCGCGGCACTGGTTGCCGATCTCGCCGAGCTCAAGCGTGGCCGCACAATCCATCAGCCGCGATACAGTTTCGAAACCCATGACAGGCTCGACGGCACAGATGCGCTGGCCCCCGCCGACATCATAATCTTCGAAGGCATCCACACCCTGTCTCTGCCGATAGCCGACGAGCTGATCGATTTACGCGTCTTTGTCGACACGCCTGATGACTTGCGCCTCGCCCGTCGTATCCGCCGCGATGTGCTCGAGCGCGAACGGTCGATCGAAAGCGTGCTGGGCCAGTACATGTCTACCGTCCGGCCCGCCCATTATGCACACACCTTTCCAGCCAAGTTCAAAGCCGACCTTGTTATCGCCGATGAGGGCATACCCGCTTATGGCGATCTGGCCCCGACAGAGCGCGCCGTTGCCCGCATGCTGGCGCCGGTCATGAACCGCCTGTTTATGCTGGGTGTGGTCTAGCCGCCAACCGAACCGGCTTAAAGCTCATCCGGTGTATGTCGCTCGGGCCGAGCCGTTCGAGTGCTTCTGAATGGACCTTTGTGCCGTAGCCCTTATGCGCGGCGAAGCCATAGCCTGGATAGGCATCATCCATTTCCACCATCACACTGTCACGCGCCGTCTTTGCCAGAATGGACGCCGCCGAAATACAAGGCTCTGTCAAATCGCCCTTGATGATCGCCCGCGCAGGGCAGGGCAGCCCCTCTGGCACATCATTGCCGTCAATAATAATCGCGTCCGGTATGCGCCCCATCGCCTCAACAGCCCGCCGCATCGCCAGATGATTGGCTTGGCGTATGTTGAGGTCGTCAATTTCTTCAGGCGACGCCCAGCCCAGCCCCCAGGCAAGCGCCGCATCCTTGATAAGAGGCGCAAGCGCCAGACGCTTCTTTTCGCTGAGTTTTTTGGAATCCGTCAAACCGGAGACCGGGCGGGCTGGATCAAGGATCACCGCGCCAGCCGTAACCGGTCCTGCCCAGGGCCCTCGTCCGGCTTCATCTATGCCGCAGATCAATTTTGCTCTATTCATACCCGCAGACATCACGATTCTAATCCGAGGCCCAATATGACACAGACACGTGCAATCCGAATAGAAAAGACCGGCGGGCTTGACGTGCTGACCGAAGAACAGATCACGCTCGACGCGCCCGCTAAGGGGCAGGTCCTCGTGCGCAACACCGCCATAGGTCTCAACTTCATCGACACCTATCACCGCTCGGGGCTCTATCCCGTGCCGCTCCCGTTCACCCTTGGCAGTGAAGGCGTGGGCGTCGTTGAAGCGATCGGTGAGGGCGTCGAGCATATCAGCATAGGTCAGCGCGTCGGCTATTTCGGCGCAGGCGCTTATGCTGATCATACTCTGGTGGCCAGTGCTGCGCTCGTCCCTTTGCCCGATGATGTAGACGACGACACCGCCGCCGCCGTCATACTCAAAGGCCTCACCTGCTGGATGCTCCTGTTCAAAGTCTATCGCGCCCGCCCCGCAGACACAGCGCTGGTGTGGGCGGCAGCTGGCGGGGTTGGCTCACTGCTTGTGCCATGGGCCACCAGCCTCGGCGTCAATGTTATCGCGATTACGGGCACCGAATCCAAAATGGAACGCATCCGGAGCAATGGTGCAAACCATGTCCTGCTCGCCAGCGATGACATTCCTGCACGGGTCCACGAAATCACTGGCGGGCAGGGCGCCGATGTCTCCTATGACAGTGTCGGCAAAAGCAGCGCCGAAGCCTCTCTATCCAGCCTGCGCGAGCGCGGCCTGTTCGTATCATATGGCAATGCTTCCGGCCCTGCCGATCCGGTCGCGCCCGGCCGGCTCGCCCAAGGCGGATCGCTCTATATGACGCGGCCAACCCTGTTCAATTATTTCAATTCGCCAGAACGTTGCAAAGAAGGCACCGCTGCCCTGATGGGCGCGCTGAAAAGCGGCGCCATCAAAGCCGATATCGGTCAACGCTTCGCGCTCTCGGA
>CAZXXY010000043.1:4484-21058 GCA_964644755.1 uncultured Hyphomonas sp.
AACAGGTTAACACTTCGTGCACCACTCTCCCGTAGCGTTTGTCCCAATTGAGGGAGGCAAATCATGTTTGATGCGAGAGTGGCACCCGAAAGTGCCTTGGGAATGCACTATATAATAGAGTTTTTTGGAGCGCGGTCCTTGGAGGATTGCGAGCCGGTCCAGACGGTCTTGCGCGAAGCGGCCGAGCTGGCAGGGGCCGTGGTTCTTGACGAAAACATCCATGATTTTGGCAAGGGGCAGGGGGTGACCGGCGTCGTCGTGCTCGCTGAATCCCACATTTCCATCCACACATGGCCCGAGCATAACTATGCCGCCATTGACATATTTATGTGCGGTGACCGGGTCGCTCCCGAGCGCAGCCTCGACCATTTGCGTGCCTTTTTCCAGCCTGAGAGCGAGAGCGTCGAGCGCTTGCAGCGCGGACTGGCCCCTGCAATAGCAGGCTGCGATTGAACGCACTCTATCGGATTTTTCACACCTATAAGGTCACGATCGGCATCATTGGGCTGGCGGTACTGACTTACGCCTTGTTCGGGCAGGGCGGGTTGGTCCCATCTGGAGCCTCCCTGTTTGATAGTTTGTTCACTGCGGGCCTGAATGTGTTTCGTCATGGCAATGACCGGCATCTCTTCGGCAATCTCGTGCTGATTTTTTGGGCGGGCATCATTATCGAGCCGCGCATCGGCAACTGGCGCATGGCGACCCTGTGTGCGGGGTGCATAGGTTTTGCGACTTTGCTGCAAACCCTGCTCGTGGATGGATACTTTATCGGACTGTCAGGCCTGGCTTATGGACTGGTTATTTACGCACTTATCCTACGCGCATCTTCGTTCGGCCTGTCCATATTCTTCATCGCTCTGGGACTAATAACGGTTGGCAGCGAGCTCATATTCATGTCAGACAAAATTGCTGTGTTCGCACATTTGGGCGGGCTGGTATTTGGAGGAGGCTTGGCAATGTTCGGAAAAATGTTTGGAAAAAAAGGTGAAGCTGCACCGCGCGAGATCGATCCTGATCAGCCCGAACTTCGGCCGATGCAGCCATCAGATCATGACGCTGTGATTGCCATCATCAACCAGACCGACGATGATGATGCTGACGACGCCGACGAGGTGCTGCGCGAGCGCGGCTATCTGGGCATGTACACGCTCTGGCATCGGGGCCGTCTGATCGGTGTGACAGGCTATTCCCACTCAGAAGCGGCGACGGATGTCGTCTGGCTGTCATGGACCTATCTTGACCAAAGCGCCAAAGGGCAGGCGCTCGGGCGTTATATGGTCGACGAACTCTTGCGGATTCTCAATCAGCAGAAGGCACGAAAAATCTTCATTGCAACAAGTGATTACACCGAAGATGGCCATGACGTTTATGCCGATGCGCGTAAGTTCTACGAAAAACTGGGGGCGACATTGGAGCTGACGGTACCGGCCTTTTATTCGCCGACGGAAAGCAAGCTGATTTATGGCTTGGAAAATCCGGGCATGGCGCGTGAGGAGTCGCTTGCAGATCTCGGCAACAGGGGCGTGCGGCTTGTCGATGTGTCGCTGGACGATGATAGCGATGATATCGGCGCGGTGGCGTGGGAAGAACAAGAGAGCGGAGTTGATGGCATTGACGAGATTTTGGGCTTGGCCAATTCGCGCCAGTTCCGGCAAGTGGTCATCGCTCTGCCTGCCGACATTTCCGATATGGCGACCGAAGCGCTCGAGGCGAAAGGCTTCAAGCGGGTTGGAATACTTGAAGATTTCTACGCCCTCAATCTTGGGCAGGTTTGGTGGGCAATTCAACTTATCTGACCCATTACGTCAATCATCTATTAACTTCTTTGTGAACACTTCGTTCAGATAAGGAGTGAGGGAGGAAATCATGAACGGTGCTGTAATAAAATATGGGCTTATCGGCCTCGCAGTTGTTGGATATCTTGGTTACACGTCCCTTCAGGGGAGCAAGCCGAAACCCGCTGATCTCGGCAATGTGCTCGACCGCACCGATTATGCTTTGGCAAACTATCAGGTGAGCAATGAAGAAGAGAAAGTCGATGAAGCCGAAATGGAATTGTTTACCGGCTATTTGACCGATGTCATGAATGCTCAGCCGGTTTTCTACGACAAGCCTATCGGCATGACTTTGGGCAGTGACGCCGTATTCACAGGATTTGACGACGTAAACGCCAATCGGGTGCGTGACGCTGGCGAGAATAGCATTTTCACTGTCGAAGTAGACGTTGAAAATGAAAGGCTCATTGCAACCGATGTGTCCGGTAATTCCGTCCATCACCGGTATTCCGGTTCAGGGTTCGTAACCGGCCTGCTGATCGGACGTCTCCTGTCGCGCCAAAGCGCATCTGGCATCCGCAGAGGATCCTTCAACAATCGCAGAACAACATCCCGTACCAGTTATTCTGGTGCACGGTCTAGGTCACGCTCGGGCGGTTCACGTTCGGGTAAGTAATCTCCATCCGTGGAGTAGAGGACTGTTTAACTGGAAAGCCCGGATCGCAATGCGCTCCGGGCTTTTTCATTTTCATAGGGATCAATATTGATGACGCAAAATGTGAGCGATAATCCACCCGCAACCGATCTGCTTGCGCGGCTAGACCGTACAAAACTTTCGGTTCTGCTCGTCTCGATTTTGATCGTTGCGCTTTGCGGCATCGTCTACGAGCTGATTATTGGCACGGTCTCCAGCTATCTGCTTGGCAACTCGGTCTATCAATTCTCGCTGACCATCGGGTTCTTCATGTTTGCGATGGGGGTTGGCTCCCATCTGTCGCGCTATGTCGAAACGCGGCTACTGGAAACATTCATCTATGTCGAAATGGCATTGGCTCTGGTCGGGGGTCTTTGCAGCGTGTCGCTGTTTATGCTGTTTCCGTTTGCGCCATGGCTCTATACCGCCGCGATGTTCGGCTTTATTTTCATAATTGGCGGACTGGTCGGCATTGAAATTCCGTTATTGATGAGGATTTTGTCCGAGCATCACGGCGCGCGCAAATCGATCGCGGATGTCTTGTCGCTCGACTATATTGGCGCTTTGTTTGGCTCTGTCGCATTCCCGCTTTTGCTTTTGCCGAGCCTCGGCTTGATCGCATCTTCTTTTGCCATCGGGTTGATCAATGTGTTTGTGGCCTTCCTCAATGCGGTTTGGCTGCGCGAGCATCTTGTGTCCGCCAAGCGTATGATCTGGATGACGATTGCAATCTTTGTCGGGCTTGTGGTCCTGACATTATCAGCAACCCGGATCACCTCCTTCGCCCAGCACCATCTCTATTTCGATCAAGTGGTTTGGGAGAAGCAGAGCCAGTATCAATCGTTGACCGTGACAAATGCCTGGCCGAACAATGACTTGCGGCTCTTCATAGACGGCCATTTGCAATTCTCCGAGCAGGACGAACATCGCTATCATGAGGCACTGGTCCATCCGGTATTGGGGTGGAGTGGGGACCCGAAACGCATTCTCGTGCTTGGCGGCGGCGACGGTATGGCCGTGCGCGAGATCCTGAAACATGAGGGGGTCGAAGCCATTGACCTCGTTGATCTCGATCCGGAGATGACATGGCTTGGCCAATCTTTCGCGCCGGTCGTTGCTTTGAACAATAATGCGCTGAACGCCCCGGAAGTCACGGTCTACAATGAGGATGCATTCGTGTTTATCCAGCAGACCGACGCCAAATACGACCGGGTCATCATCGATTTCCCCGACCCCCACAATGAGGCCATTTCCAAGCTTTACTCGCAGGAGTTTTACGCTCTGGTCCTTGCCCATTTGAGCGAAGATGGGGTTATTGTGACCCAAAGCTCATCGCCTTACTTCGCGCGGCGGACCTATTGGTCGATTGGCGAAACTCTGGAGAGCATGTTTCCGGAAGTGCTGCACTATCAGATTACAATCCCCTCATTCGGTGTATGGGGATACCATATGGCCTTCGCGCAGGAGGGGGGAGCCCTCGAAAGGGTGCCCGAGGGGCTCGCTGCTTTGTCGAGACCAGTGTTCGAAGCGGCTCGCGTTTTCCCATGTGATATTTCGAAGCCCGATGGCGTAAAGCCAAACTCGATTTTCGACCCCAGCCTTTACGAGGCCTATACGCGTGATCTGGCAACGCCGCCTCAGCATCTTCTCGAAGACTGTCGGAACTCTTAGCCATACTGACGAGCGACGATCCGGGCCAGGTTTATGACCTTTGGTGCCGATGCGTTTTGGAGATATTTAATAGGTAATATTTTCCTTATATGGACAAATATGGGCAATAAATGCCCCTATAAATCATTGACGAAACAAGAAATTTCCAGTATTATGATCGGCTAAGGCTTGCTCGTTCATTGGCTCGACCTTGGGTGGCGGGCTGATGATTGGGGGCTTGCCACGCCAGATGCCTCGGTGTCGACCAGATACTTCGGTGTCGAGAAGTGTCGCCAATCAAATATAAAGTGGAACGCTGGCCAATGCTGTCGTGCGGTCCATGCAATAGGGCGACAGGCCCAAGCTGTAGCGCTGAGGAAAATTCGATCATGAGTAAGCCGCTTAAATTTCACGTTCCTGAACCCGAATTCCGCCCGGGAGACCAGCCGGATTTTAGTGGTCTGAAATTGCCCAAGGCCGGTGCCGTCAAGCGCCCGAAGGTCAATGTCAAAGCGGAAAGCATACGCGACTTGGCCTATACCATCATCCGCGTCATGACCCGCGAGGGCGAGGCCGTTGGCGAATGGGCTGATGCGTTGAGCGATGATGATGCGCTCACAGGGCTCAAGAATATGTTGACCGTGCGGGCCTATGACAAACGCATGCAAATGGCCCAGCGGCAGGGCAAAACCAGCTTCTACATCCAATGCCTCGGGGAAGAGGCGATTGCCTGTGCATTCCAGCAGGCGCTCGAAAAAGGGGATATGAATTTCCCGACCTACCGGCAACAGGGATTGCTGCTGTCTTCGGGATACCCGATTCTGGATATGATGAATCAGGTCTATTCGAATTCTGAAGACCCGCTGCGCGGGCGCCAATTGCCAATCATGTACTCATCCAAAGAGTACGGATTTTTTTCCATCTCGGGAAATCTCGCAACGCAATTTATTCAGGCGGTCGGATGGGCGATGGCCTCAGCCATCAAGGGCGACACCAAGATTGCGGCCGGTTGGATCGGGGACGGCTCGACCGCTGAATCCGACTTCCATTCGGCCATGGTTTTTGCCTCCACATATAAAGCCCCCGTGGTGCTCAATATTGTCAATAACCAGTGGGCGATCTCGACCTTTCAGGGGATTGCACGTGGCGGCGCGGCGACCTTTGCAGCGCGCGGACATGGGTTCGGCATTCCGGCCCTAAGGGTAGATGGGAATGATTTTCTCGCTGTTTATGCTGTCTCCAAATGGGCGATAGAACGGGCCCGCAAAGGGCATGGGCCAACCCTGATCGAGCATGTCACTTATCGTGCCGGAGCGCATTCGACCTCAGATGATCCATCCGTCTATCGCCCGCGCAAAGAGTCAGAAGAATGGCCGCTGGGCGACCCGATCGAGCGGCTCAAAACATATCTCATCAAAAAAGGAGCATGGTCTGAAGAGCGCCATGCCCAGGCCGAAGCCGAAATTGAAGCGCATATCGTGCAATTGCAGAAAGAAGCCGAGAAGAACGGCACGCTGGCGTCCGGCGAGAAACCGTCATCACGCGAAATGTTCGAGGATGTGTTTAAAGACACGCCGCCGCACCTGCGCAAACAGAGACAAGAGGCGGGCGTATAAAATGGCACGTATGACAATGATCGAAGCGATCCGAAGCGCCCAGAATGTAGCAATGGGGCGGGATGATAATGTCGTCGTCTTCGGCGAAGATGTCGGCTATTTTGGCGGCGTCTTCCGGTGCACACAGGGGCTTCAGGAGACTTATGGTGCCTCGCGCTGTTTTGACAGCCCGATCAATGAAAGCGGAATCATCGGGGCAGCCATCGGCATGGCCGCTTATGGTTTGAGGCCCTGTGTCGAAATCCAGTTTGCTGACTATATGTACCCCGGCTACGACCAGCTCAGTCAGGAGGCGGCGCGTATCCGGTATCGCTCGAATGGCGATTTTACCACGCAAATGACTGTCCGTATGCCAACTGGCGGCGGCATTTATGGCGGGCAGACCCATTCCCAAAGTCCCGAAGCGCTGTTTGCCCATGTCTGCGGCTTGAAGACGGTTATTCCGTCAAACCCCTATGATGCCAAAGGCTTGCTCGCCGCATCGATAGAAGATGACGATCCGGTGATCTTTCTGGAACCAAAGCGGCTCTATAATGGCCCGTTCGATGGCCATCATGATCGGCCTATCACGTCTTGGGCGAAACATGCCTTGGGCGAAGTTCCGGAGGATTACTACACCGTGCCGCTCGGCAAAGCTGCCATTGCAAGGCCCGGGGAAGACGTCACCATATTGGCCTATGGCACTATGGTGCACGTTGCTTTGACCGCGGTCGAGGAAACCGGTGTCGATGGCGAAGTGATTGATTTGCGCACAATTTTGCCGCTCGATCTCGAAACGATTGAAGCCTCGGTCAAGCGCACCGGCCGCTGCGTCGTCCTGCACGAAGCGACCAAGACATGCGGTTTCGGCGCGGAACTGATGGCGCAGGTGCAAGAGACCTGTTTCTACCATCTCGAAGCCCCCATCGCACGCGTTACGGGCTGGGACACGCCATATCCGCACGCGCAGGAATGGGATTACTTCCCCGGTCCGAAACGCGTTGGTGATGCGCTGAAAAAAGTCATGGAGGGTTAGGCAATGGGTGAATTTGTAATCAAGCTGCCCGATGTCGGCGAAGGTGTTGCCGAGGCCGAACTGGTCGAATGGCTGGTCGAAGACGGCCAAACCGTGCGTGAGGATGATGTTCTGGCCGCAGTGATGACGGACAAAGCGACCGTCGAAATACCGGCACCGACCGATGGCAAAGTTATCTGGCGCGGCGGCAAGATTGGTGATGTGCTGGCCGTCGGCTCGCCCCTGATCAAGCTCGAAGTTGCAGGTGACGGCAATGCTGACGAGATGTCCGCCGCCGCTCCTGTTGCCAAAGCGGAAGAGACCGAACCCGTTGCTCAGCAAGCCCCTGAGCCAATCGAACAGAGCAGTGTGCCCGAAGCAGTACAAACATCGTCCCTGCCGGCTAGAATGGGAGCCCCGCGCGCTGAAGGGGAGAAGCCATTGGCCTCGCCCGCCGTGCGCAAGCGGGCGCTTGATGGCGGCATAGACCTCAGACGTGTCGCCGGCAGCGGTCCTGCGGGCCGGATTACCCATGATGATCTCGAGGCTTACTTTCAGGCTGGAACCGGCAGTGCGGGCGGGGCCACTGTGCGCGCGCCAAACACATCGGTGAAAGACATCCCAGTGATCGGACTGCGCCGGAAAATCGCGCAGAAAATGTCGACGTCGAAATCACGTATTCCGCATATTACCTATGTCGACGAAATAGACATGACCGAACTAGAGACCTTGCGGGGCCAATTGAATGCCGCACGCAAACCCGAGCAGCCCAAGCTGACACTGCTACCATTCCTGATGCGCGCCATGGCGGTCGCGATCGCCGAGCAGCCGCAGCTGAACTCGATTTACGATGATGAGGCTGGAATTGTCCATCAGCATGGCGGCATGCATATGGGCGTGGCGGCACAGACCTCGAACGGTCTCGTTGTCCCTGTGGTCAAACATGTCGAAGCGCGCGGCCTGTGGGATTGCGCGGCAGAAGTTGCTCGTCTCGCCGAAGCAGCCAAAAATGGCACCGCCGGACGCGACGAGCTGTCTGGATCGACCATAACGATTACCTCGCTCGGCAAAATGGGCGGCCTGGTGACGACCCCGGTTATCAACCACCCGGAAGTGGCGATCATTGGTGTCAACAAAATGCGCACCTTGCCGCAATGGGATGGCACCGCATTCCAGCCGCGCCAGATGATGAACCTGTCATCAAGCTTCGACCATCGTGTGATTGATGGGTGGGACGCAGCGGTTTTTATACAGAAGATCAAATCGCTGCTGGAAACACCAGCCATGATCTTTATCGAGGATTAGACTTATGAGCGATATGAAGTGCAAGCTGCTTGTTATAGGGGCGGGCCCGGGCGGCTATGTCGCTGCGATCCGTGCCGGCCAGCTTGGTGTTGATACGATCATTGTTGATGCCGATGCCTTGGGCGGAACCTGCCTGAATGTTGGCTGTATTCCATCCAAAGCGCTGATCCATGCCGCAGAAGAGTTCCACATGGTCAGCCATTTGGGCAAAGGGTCACCGCTCGGAATTTCGGCGTCGGAACCAAGCATCAATCTCGCCGCCACTGTGAAGTGGAAAGATGGCATCGTAAAGCGGCTCACAGGCGGCGTTGGCAGCCTGCTGTCAAAGGCGAGGGTGCGTGTCGTGCCCGGTCGTGCAGCTTTTGTCGATGGCAAGACGGTCGAGGTTGCCCACCCTGATGGCGCAACCACGATCAGAGCGGAGCATATCATTCTGGCCACCGGATCCCAGCCGGTCGAGCTGCCCTTCCTGCCATTTGGCGGCAAGGTAATCTCTTCGACCGGTGCACTGGCCTTGAAGAAAGTACCCGAAAAGCTCGCCGTCATCGGAGCGGGGTATATCGGTCTCGAGCTTGGCATGGCTTATGCCAAACTTGGCGCGAAGGTCACCATTATCGAGGCAATGGATCGTCTCTTGCCGACATATGATGCCGAACTGACGCGGCCAGTGCTCAAACGCCTTAAGGCATTGGGGGTCACCTTGCATACGGGCGCGCGGGCAAAGGGTCTGTCGGCAAATAAAAGCGCGCTTGTCTACGAAACCGGCGCTGGCAAAACCTCCGAGGTCGCCGCGGATAAAGTGCTTGTCACCGTAGGGCGAAAGCCCGTCACAGACGGCTGGGGCCGCGAGGCTGTGGTGCTCGACATGGATGGCGCATTCGTCAAAATTGACGAGCGATGCCAGACCAGCATGACGGGGATCTATGCCATTGGTGACGTCACAGGTGAGCCCATGCTCGCCCATCGCGCCATGGCGCAGGGCGAAATGGTCGCCGAGATCATTGCGGGACACGCCCGCACTTGGGACAAGGTCGCTATCCCCGCCGTTTGCTTTACCGATCCGGAAGTTCTGGTTGCAGGCCTGTCGCCTGACGAAGCCAAGGCTGCCGGACATGAGGTGGTCACGTCCAAGTTTCCGTTCGCCGCCAATGGACGGGCCATGACAATGGAAGCCGAAGACGGCTTTGTGCGCATTGTCGCGCGTGCCGACAATCATCTTGTGCTTGGCATTCAGGCGGTCGGCAAAGGCGTCTCGGAATTGGCTGCAGCATTCGGTCTGGCGCTCGAAATGGGCGCGCGCCTTGAAGACATTGCCGGTACGATCCATGCGCACCCCACTCAGGGGGAAGCTTTGCAGGAGGCCGCCCTTGGCGCCTTGGGGCATGCCTTGCATATCTAACCGCGCGCGCTGGCCTTGGGGAGCAGTATTGAAGTCTTTGGCGATTTGTCTTTGACTGTCCGAACACGAATGCTCGCAGGGTCACGAGCGCGAAAATGGACAAACAGGCAAAGCTATGAAACTTCGTATTCTTCTCCGCAAAGTCCACCATTGGGGGTCGATCATCGTTGCGCTGCCATTGATGATTATGATCGGGGCAGGCATTTTGCTGATGCTGAAAAAGGAAGTGGGCTGGATACAGCCGCCCACCCAAGTCGGTGTCTCTGCCGAAGTGCCGATGCTATCCTTCGGGACCCTGTTCGAGGCCGCGCAAAGTGTCGAAGCGGCAGGGTTCGAGACATGGGCTGATCTTGACCGCGTCGATGTGAAGCCCGGCAAAGGTGTGATCAAATTTGTCGGCGAAAACCGCTGGGAAGTGCAAATCGATACCGCCACGGGTGAAGTGTTACAGGCCGCCTATCGCCGGTCCGATCTCATAGAGAGCATACATGACGGCAGTTTTTTCGCCGATTGGGCGAAGCTCTACGTCTTCTTGCCCGCAGGGATTGTTCTGCTGGTTTTATGGGGAACGGGTTTGTACTTGTTCTTTTTGCCACATGTGAAAAACTACCAGAAACGGCGCAATAAAAGGCAGATCATTGCCCAAAGCGACGAGAGTGAAACAGGTCAGGGCTGAGGAGCTTACCAATGTTAAAACAATTCTTCATTGGGGCCGCAGCCCTGCTCGTCACCAATATATTTGCCGCCTCGGCGCAAGAGACTGATCCGTCCCTGTATTCCGGTCTTGAGGCGCGCCTTGTTGGCCCCGCGAGCATGAGTGGCCGGATCGCGGCGGTTGACGCTGTCGCCGACAATCCGAACAAAATCGTCATCGGTGCGTCCACGGGCGGCGTCTGGATCTCGGAAAATGGCGGATTGAACTGGACACCGGTGTTTGACGATCAGCCTGTGGCCTCGATTGGCGCGGTGGCGATCAACCAGACCAATCCGGATATTATCTGGGTTGGCACAGGCGAGGGCAATGTCCGCAATTCGACCTCGGTTGGCGCCGGCGTGTTCAAATCTCTTGATGGCGGCGAGACATGGACAAACCTTGGGCTTGAGACCACCGAGCGCATCCACCGTATTGCCCTGCACCCGACCAATCCGGACATTGCCTTCATCGCCGCGCTTGGCCCGCTTTGGTCAGCCGGCGAGGATCGCGGTCTTTACCGGACCGAAGATGGCGGCGCGAGCTGGGAAAAAATTCTCTACGTCAATGACAGCACAGGCGCGACAGACATCCGCATGATGCCGGGCAATCCGGACAAATTGTTTGCCGGCATGTGGGAATTTCGCCGGTGGCCATATTTCTTCAAGTCCGGCGGGGAGGGGTCAGGCGTCTATGTGTCCCATGATGGCGGCGATAGCTGGACCGAGCTGACCGAAGATGACGGCTTGCCAAAAGGCGAACTTGGCCGTTCGGCCTTTGCCATGTCGCCGGATGATCCAGACCGTGTATATGCGTTGATTGAAGCCGAAGAAAGCGCGCTGGCACGCTCGGATGATGGCGGACGGAGCTGGACTCTGGTCAACACGGATTTCGACATCAATGACCGCCCGTTCTATTATGGCGACATCGCGGTTGATCCGCAGAATGCCAATCGCGTCTACCGGATCGGCAGCCGTGTCAAACTGTCTGAAGACGGCGGCAAGACGTTCGAATACATGCCCGCGATTGATTGCTGCGCCGCATCGAACACAGTGCACATTGATACCCATGCATGGTGGATCAATCCCAACAATCCGCATCATATGATCAATGGCAATGATGGCGGTATTGCAATCACCCATGATCGCGGCGAGACATGGCGCTATGTCCGCAATCTGCCGCTGGCGCAATTCTACCATATCGCCGTGGACAATGAGGTGCCTTACAACATTCTTGGCGGCTTGCAGGACAATGGCTCATGGCGCGGCCCGTCAGAAGTCTTCGAGAATGGCGGCATTCGCAATTTCCATTGGCAGGAAGTGGCGTTCGGGGATGGTTTCGATACCCGCACTGATCCAGAGAATGGCCGTCGCGGCTATGCTATGAGCCAGGGCGGCGTGCTCTATCGCTGGAATATGGATAGCGGCGAGAGTCGTTTGATCAAGCCTGACCCCATCGCCGGAGAGGATTTGAGATTTAACTGGAATGCCGGCTTTGCACAGGACCCGTTCGATCCGGCAACCATATTTCTCGGCAGCCAGTTCGTCCATAAATCCACAGATCGCGGTCTGACATGGGAGGCGATCAGCGGCGATTTGACGACCAATAATCCTGACGTGCAGACCTTCCGCGAGAGCGGCGGACTGACCTCGGATGTCACCGCCGCAGAAAACTATACAAGCATTACAATGATCGCCCCCAGCCCTGTTGAAGCAGGGGTCATGTGGGTTGGCAGTGATGATGGCCGCGTCCATGTGACCCGCAATGGCGGCGAGAGCTGGACCAGTGTCGAAGGCCGGTTACGGGACGGACCGTCGGGCGCATGGGTGCCTATGATATACCCGTCGCCACATGACGCGTCTGTCGCCTTCATCGTACTGGACGATCACCGTCGCGGCGATATGGCAACCTATGCCTACCGTGTCGAAAACTATGGCAGGGACTGGCAGCGGCTTTCAATTGACGGTGTCACCGGATACGCAGCGTCGATCCTGCAGGATTCCGTCGATCCCGATCTGTTATTTCTCGGTACAGAATTTGGCTTGCACGTCAGCCTTGATGGCGGCGCCGGCTGGACGAAATGGACCCAGGGCGTACCGACCGTTCAAATCGCAGACTTGGCACTTCAGGAACGCGAAAGCGATCTGGTCATCGGCACGCATGGCCGCGCGGCCTTTGTGATCGAGGACATTTCGGCGCTGCGCGATCTGTCGCCCGGGGATTTCTCCGAACGGTTTGCCCTGTTGAATGTCAGCGATGGCCAGCAATACCGCCCGTCCCAGACGCCGTCATCACGCTTTACAGGCAATGGCGAGTTTCGGGCAGAAAACGCCCCTTACGGCGCGATGATCACCTTTATGGCAAGCGGGGCTGACCTCAAACACCCCGATCAGGCCAAAGAGCGTGAGCGGGCAAGCGCACAGCGCAGCAATGCGGATGCCGAGGATGAGGCGCCCAAACCGGCCAAAGCGACGATCACGATCAGCGATGCCTCAGGCCAAACCATCCGGACCTTCAAGACCGATGTCTATCAAGGCATCAATCGCACCGTTTGGGATTTGCGCCGCGATGGGTTGCCTCCTGTGTCTGCCGATGATGGCCCTAAAGATGGAACCCTGCCAGCAGGGCGCGAAGTTCTGCCAGGGCCTTATACGGTCAACGTTTCATTCGACGGACGCAATGCGAGCCAATCCGTCGAAGTTCTCGCAGACCCGCGCAATCCATATTCCGCGACCGCGCGCGAGGCCAATGCCGCAGCCCAGGATGAGGTTGCCGACCTGCAATCCCAGATGAATACGGCCCTGCGCAATATTCTTGGTGCCCGCGCCGATGTCGAAACCGTTGAAGCCATGATCACGGCGGAGAAGGCAAAACGTGGCGTGGCAGCAGGCAGCGAGGCCGATCCATTTGCCGATTTGAGCAAGCAGGCTGAGGACCTCAAGATGCAGTTGAACGAGCTTGAAACCCGCTTCCGTGTGCCTCCTGAAACGCCGGGCATCGTATATAACGATGATAAGGTCGGCAGCCGCATCGGCACGGCCGCTTTCTATCTCGGCAGCACATATGACGCTCCGTCCAATGCGGCGCTCGCCGAACTTGCCAGAGCCCGCACAGTCTTGGGCGAGGCCGTTGCTGCGACAAATTCTGTTTTGACAGGTGATGTTGCAGATTTCCGCGCGGCCGTCTCAGAGGCAGGGATCGGATTGCTCAACCAGACGCCATAACCCTGCACGGTTTGGAGGGGGGGCGACCCTTAAGGCGCCAGCGGCACATCCGTGGCGCGGCAAACAGTCCGCAGGGCGACGCTTGATGTCAGGCGTGAGACCCTCGGCAGATTGGTGAGCACATCGCGATGCAGGCGCTCGAACTCGGTCGCGTCGCGCACAATGGCATGTAAGAGATAGTCATAGTCTCCGGTCATCAGATGGCATTCGACCACTTCGGGGCAGCGGGCCACCTCGCGTTCGAAATCACCGATCGAGCGATTGCCCTGACTGTCCAATGTAATCTGTATAAAGACACTCAGGCGCGCACCTGAGACAGCCGGATTTATGATCGCAGTATAGCGTTCAATGATGCCGTCAGCTTCAAGCCGTTTGAACCGTTTGTGACAGGCCGCTGGCGAGAGCCCGACCTGTTCGGCAAGATCCGCATTGGTTTGACGACCATTCTTCTGCAAGGCCCGCAGAATACTTCGATCTATCGCATCAATGGAGTTTTCATTTATAATATTCGAATTATTGTCCATAATGTAGAATATAATACGAAAAACGTGAATATCACAATATCGAAACGAAAGGTCTTCGCATCGGGATAGGCTATACTCAAGTCCAAAAGAAGGATGATGATGATGCGCATAGGATCTCCCAAAGAAGTCAAAAACAGAGAATACCGGATCGGTTTGCCGCCAAGTGCAGCCCGGGAGCTGATCCTCGCCGGACATGAAGTCATGATTGAAACCGGCGCGGGCGCGGCGATCGGATTTACCGACGAGATGTATAGCCGAGTTGGTTGCAAGATCATGCCGGATGCGGACAGCCTGTTCGAGAAAAGTGAAATGATCATCAAGGTCAAAGAGCCGCAACCGGAAGAAATTGCCCGCCTGAAACCGCACCATACCTTGTTCACCTATCTCCACCTTGCGCCGGATCCGGAGCAAACCAATGGTCTGAAGACGTCGGGTGCAACCTGCATCGCTTATGAGACGGTCACTGACCGCCACGGCAAATTGCCCCTTTTGACGCCCATGTCCGAAGTCGCCGGACGTTTGTCCATACAGGTCGGTACAAAATATCTCGAAATTGCCAATGGTGGATCGGGTGTTCTGCTTGGCGGCGTGACCGGCGTGAAGCCTGCAAATGTTGTTGTGATTGGCGGCGGCGTGTCCGGCTACAATGCCGCGCAAATGGCGCTGGGCCTTGGCGCGAATGTTACGGTTTTCGATCGCTCGACCACACGCTTGCGCGAGCTTGATGCGATCTTTGGCGGTCGGGTCACAAATCTCTATTCGACAAGCGCGGCGATTGATGAGGCGATTCCGTCTGCTGATCTTGTCATTGGTGCCGTGCTTCTGCCGGGTGCTGCCGCGCCGCGCGTCCTCGACCGTGACCATATCACCAGCATGAAAAAAGGCTCGGTCGTTGTTGATATTGCTATCGATCAAGGTGGGTGTTTCGAAACCAGCCGCCCGACATCGCATGACGAGCCAGTTTACGAGGTTGATGGCGTAACGCATTATTGCGTAACCAACATGCCCGCAGCCGTTGCCAAAACGTCGACAGAGGCGCTCTCCAATGTCACGCTTCCCTTCGCGCTACAATTGGCCAATCTGGGAGCCGAGGCGGCCATGGCTGCCAATCCGCATCTCAAGGCGGGTCTGAATGTTATGGCCGGCGAAGTTGTCCACCCTGAAGTGATCGCCGCGCTCGGGGGAAGCTAGGCGAAGGCGTCTACAGGTCCAGCTTCAAATCGAAGGCGCGCTTTGGAAGCGGCTTGTGTTCGGCAAGCTCTTCGAGGGTGCAGCCCTTCATCTCATGCGGGAAAACGAGCCACTCATTTGTCTCGTGGACATAGAAGTCGGGCACCCGTTCGGTCTTGTTCTTTTGCGGCTTGTAATAGACAGTGGCGACCTTGATATCCTCGGGCGTGTTGCGACGGCTCTTGGCGCGCAGCGTGTCGATGATCGCCGACACCGACCGGCCACTGTCGAACACATCATCAATGATCAGAAGCTTGTCATCGACATTGATGCTATCGACCACATGTTGAAGCCCGAACACCTGAACCTTGTCGGAGGCGACCATGCCGCTGCCATAGGACGCTGTCCGGATCGCGAAATGGTTCATCTTCAGCCCGTAAATTTCGAACAGTTCCTGCATGGCAATGCCCACAGGCGTACCCCCACGCCAAACGCCCAGAAGGAATGTCGGCCGGAACCCCGACTCGATCACGCGGAGGCCAAGCTCGTAGGAATCGCCAAGAAGCTCTGCAGCCTCGATAAATATCTTGCTCATTGCATTTTTTCTATAGGTCTGAGGTCAGGATCAGCTATCAAGTATCACCTACAATAGGTCAGGGATCGGCGTCCACCAAATCCGGTATTTGCGGATCTGGTTTGCGACCGACCCTTCGAGCCTTGAGCAGGCGAGCCATAGAGCAATGGAGATGCCGATGGAACTGATACTCGATACCGACCCCGGCGTGGATGACGCCATGGCCTACTTCTATGCCCATGCCTGCGGTGCCCTGAACCTTGTCGGCGTCACCACGGTGTTCGGCAATGTCACTGTGTCCGATGCGACGCGGAATGCGCTTTGGCTGGTCCAATCCTCGGCAGGCTCCGCCCGCGTCTATCAGGGAGCGGCCAGGCCATTGCAGATACCGCCCAATGCTCCGAGTTCCCAAGTGCATGGGCCGCGCGGGTTCGGCACAATTGAAATCGAAGACCCTCAAGGCCATGCCGGGACAGAAGATGCGGCCGATTATCTGGTGCGCGCGGCCCGCAAAGCGCCCGGCGAGCTCACGCTTTGTGCGGTCGGGCCGCTGACAAATGTCGCCCGCGCAATCGAGAAAGATCCAGACTTTGTCTCCAACCTGCATCAACTTGTCATCATGGGCGGCGCGCTGGATGTTGCGGGCAATGTCACGCCCTTTGCCGAAGCAAATTTCTGGAATGACCCGCACGCGGCAAACATGGTCGTTAATGCGCCCGGAACGGGCCGCGTGGTGATTGTCGGGCTGGATGTCACAGGCGCCGTCGAGTTAACGCGCGATGATTTTGCCGACGTCGAGCGTGCGTCGCCCCTCGCTGGCGGATTTTTGCGCAGGATCGGAGCATTCTATATTGATTTCTACGAGAGCCGTTCGGGCCGTCCCGCTTGTAGCTTGCATGACCCCTCGGCGGTGATCGCTTGCCACAAGCCCGACCTGTTCAAAATGGAAGAAACCGCT
>CAZXXY010000044.1:0-20413 GCA_964644755.1 uncultured Hyphomonas sp.
GGCAGTCATCTGGATCTCGTCCGTGAAACCATTGCCGAGATGCGCAAGGCTGATCTCGATGTCCCGCTCGTGGTTGGCGGGATCATTCCCCCAGAAGACGGTTTGGCGCTTAAACAGATGGGAGTTGCCCGCGTCTACACGCCAAAAGACTTCCAGATCACCGAGATTATGGGCGATGTTGTGGACGTGGTCGAGCGCACTCATTTTGAACCTGCGAAGTAACTAGCCGTTTCCGAACAGCTTACCTTTCTCGGTCACGAGAATAATCAAAAATGATCCAGCCCCTAGCGCGGCAAACCCCGCCAATAGCGGTAGAACCGTACCGTCAAACCGGCTGGAAATGGCATAACCGAGAAAACCGGCAATTGTCGTACTCGCAAACCCTAGCGCTGCGCTGGCCGTGCCGGCAATCTCACCAAGTGGTTCCATCGCAATGGCGTTGAAATTCGATCCGATCATTCCAACCATGCCAAAGGTCAGGATCATAAGCGGCATGAACACCGCAAAGACGGGGCCAAGCACCCACATCGCCGCAAGATTGGTCAGCGCCAGAGAGGTGAACACGATCACGGAAACATGCGAAAGCCTGCGCATGCCGACCCGCTTGACCAATAGGCCATTTGCAAAGCTCGTAAAGGCCAGTCCAATCGAGGCCAGCGCAAACCATAACCCGATCCGCTCACCCTCTCCGAAAACTTGACTCATGACTTGCTCAAACGAAAAGAGAAATGCAAACAGGCCGCCGAACAGAACCCCGCTTGCCAGCACATAGCCGCAAGCAACCCGCGTGCGAAGCACTTGCCCATAGGCCTCGAACGCGCTGGCAAAACTCAACGGTTTTCGCAGGTCTGGCGGCAAGGTTTCAGGCAAGCGGACGAATGACCAGACCGCAACGAAACTGGCATAGATGACCATCACATAGAAGATCCATGTCCACGGGCCAAAGCCAAGCACCACCTGCCCCATCGCCGGAGCCAGAATGGGCACCGTCATAAACACCATCATGACAAAGCTCATAATCTGAGCCATGCCGCGCCCTGCATAAACATCGCGCACAACCGAGATGGCAACCACGCGCCCTGCCGATGAGAAAACGCCCATCATGAAGCGCGCAGCAAGCAGCTCCGAAAAACTGCCCGCAAGCGCACATGCCCAGCTAAGCGCCGCATAACCGATCAGCGAGATCAACAGCAATGCCCGCCGGCCATATCTGTCAGAGACGGGGCCCCAAATCAGTTGCGGCAAACCAAAGCCGAGAACATAAGCGAGCATCACCAATTGCTGATCATTTTCAGTGGCAACTGAAAAGGCCCGGCCGATATCATCAAGCGCAGGCACCATGATATCAATCGCCATCGCATTCAGCGCCATCATGGATGCGATCAGAATAACAAATTCGACCTTGGCCAACCCGCCCGGAGGCGAGACATCTTCAGAAGAGGCTATACTGTCGGACATCTGGTAATCAATTCTGCTCGCACGCCGCACTCAGTTGCAACGATCTGCCCCTGCTAACAGAGGTTTCATCGCTTGTACCAGCCTCAAAGCCGAACGGGGGGAATAAATTTGCAAACGCAGCAATTAGATTTGTGTATCGACATCCAGCTCGTTTGCGAGAAAGCGCGCACCTGCTTCAACGATCCGGCGCCCTGCTTCGGCCATCGCTTCGGCCCGCGCACTGTTGCTGCCGCGATCGGCAACAATGTCTACGCTGGCCGTATCCTGAGCCAGAGCTTCCCGTGTTTTCGTGTCGATCAGCAAGAATTCGGCTTTCGCCGTTGCCGTGCGGCCGGAAAGCGAAAACTCGGTCAGGTGCCAAGACAATTGATAGTCCGCTTTTGCGCCGCTTTCGGGCAGCACAGCCACCCCCTCGCCGTCACCACTCAAAAGGTCAAGCATGTGCAGTTGCAATAGGCGGGGCGCTCTGTCAGCCCATTCAACACCGTTGACGATCAAGACTGCGCCGGATGAATCCCGCGCGGCAATTTCGACGCCTGACAGCACGCGTGCGGCATCAGGCTGGCGGATGACAACACTGCGATCAAGTTCAAGGTTGGAGACTTGTTCTACAGGCCCCAGTCGATAGAGCGCATTGGGGGCTTCCGGTTCCGGTAGAAAGGAGACGCAAGCTCCAAGGCTTGCAATCACGACCAATAAGGTAATTTGGCGGATCATCGTTGGCGTCCTCCTTCATAGGGTTGCGGGTTCCCCGATATCAGGGCTTGCGGGTTCTGTTCAAGTTCACGCACAAGGTTATCCAGGCGCGCCATCAATATCTGGAAGTCCTGCGTCGCGAGGCTAATGTTTTCCATGGTTTCAACCGCCGGCCCTTCTAGCGTGGTCCCGGCCGCCTCTACGGTACCGGTCGCAGCATCCAGCACGGTGTTCGCACGCGCCATTGTCACCTGCATTTCAGCCAGAACAGACTGAATGTCGCCAGACAGGACGGCCAGATTGGCATCAGCATTTCCGCTAAGCTCAGCAATGGCAGTTCCGGCTTCGGCAATCGCATCGGCAGCCGCCCGCGCACTTGCCAAAGTGCCGACAACATCGCCGGTCAAGTTCTCGTCGCCCGCAACGGTCGCAGAAAAACTCTCCAGATTGCTCAGAAGATTGGAAAAGGAGCTAACATTGTCATCGCTCAGAACATCGGACACGTTCTCAAGACCGGAATTCGCCGTTTCGAGTATTTTCGCGCCGCCTGCAAAGAGTTCGGCCAGCGGGTTAAGCTCTGATTTTATCTCCGGCACACGTTCGCCAGCTTCTCTTTCAAGCAAGGGAGCAGAAGGCGAGCCTGCGCGAATTTGGACAAAAGTCAGACCTGTGATGCCGGCAAAATCAATCGCGGCGACGGAGTCGGTTCTCACTGGCGTATCGCTGTTGATCCGAATGCGTGTGCGCACCATGCGGTCATTCCCGCGATCAATCGCAACACGCGTAACCTCCCCGACATTGATCCCGTTAAACCGGACAGAAGCTCCTGCCTCAAGCGTGACAGGGCCCTCGAAGACAATCTCGTAGACATCGAAATCACGCTGGAACTGCGACTGGCCGAGCCAGAGCGTAAACCCTGCAAATGCAACAACAGCTGCGATAACGAAAGCGCCGATAAGCGCGAAGTTGGCCTTGGTTTCCATAATCCCTATTCCTGACTATACCCTGCCGCAGCTGCGCGTCCGCGCGGCCCCGAGAAATATTCCTGAATCCATTCATGTGGATGCTGGCGTAATTCATCCATTGTACCGACCGCCAATAGTTTCTTGTCACCCAATACGGCTATCCGGTCGCAAGTGGCAGCCAATGTATCAAGATCATGGGTCACCAGAAACACGGTTAACCCCATTGCCTGTTGAAGCTCGCGCACGAGTGCATCAAACCGGCCTGCCGTAATCGGATCAAGGCCTGCGGTCGGCTCATCGAGGAAAAGAAGCGCAGGATCAAGCACCAGCGCCCGCGCCAATGCGGCCCGTTTGCGCATGCCGCCTGACAGGTCAGATGGCAGTTTGCCCCCCGCACTGCTTTCAAGGCCTGCCATACGAATTTTCATATCGGCCAGCTCGCGCATCAATGGAACAGGCATATCGACATGTTCGCGCAGCGGCACCATGACGTTTTCAAGCACGGTGAGGTTGGAGAACAAAGCGCCATCCTGAAACATCACGCCCCAATTCCGTTCCATTTGCTGACGGTCTTTTTCGCTCAATTTATCAAGATCACGCCCGAAGACTTCAATCTGTCCCGCTTGAGGCGGCCTCAAGCCGACAATGGCGCGCAGCAAAACCGACTTCCCGCAGCCCGAAGGACCGATCACGCCGATGACCTCCCCGCGATGAACATCCAGATCAAGCCCGTCATGCACAGTATGCGTGCCAAACCGGTTAACGATGCCACGTACGCGGATAGCCGGCAGGGCAGACGCCTCCTGCGGCTGAGCGGTATTTGCTATTTCGGAACCTGTTGTCAGAGCCATGTTTCAGACCCCCAACTGCATATAGAACATGGCGAAAATCGCATCGATCACAATGATCGTAAATAGAGCCTGGACAACCGAATTGGTGGTTGCCGCGCCAAGCGATTGTACCGAGCCGCCAACACCGAGCCCTTGTCGGCAACCAATCAGCGCCACCACCATGGCAAAAAACGGCGCTTTGGACATGCCAACCCAGAAATTCTCGATCGGAACAGTGGCAACAAGGCGACTCAAAAACAGGGTTGGTCCAATATCAAGCGCCAACCAGCTCACAATCAGCCCGCCGAAAATCCCGGAAATCGTAGCCAAAAAGGCGAGAATCGGTGTCATCACGAGCATCGCAATCACGCGTGGAGCAACGAGCACTTCCATTGGATCAAGCCCTAGGACTTTCATCGCGTCCACTTCCTGCCGCATCCGCATGGCGCCAATCTGGGCGGTAAAGGCACTGTTCGTACGCCCTGCCAAAATGATCGCGGTCAGAATGACGCCGAACTCGCGCAGCATAGAGAAACCAACAAGCTCGACAGTAAAAATCGTGGCGCCGAAAGCGCCCAGCGTGGTTGCACCGATAAAGGCGACAACCATACCAACAAAGAAGGTGAGGAACATGACAATAGGAATGGCATCGAGTCCGGCTTCTTCCATGACCGCCACAGTTGACGTCGCCCGAAATTTTGCTGGCCGCAGCACAAGACCGGCACAGACAGAAATCGTCTGACCAACAAAGGACAAAGTCTGGACCCCTTCACGCAAGCCAACGACAGCGCCCTCACCTATACGGGATAACCAGTCATAAAAGCCGGAGCGCCGAAGGGCCGGCGGCGGCGTGGTTTCGCGCGCAGCACGGACCTGATCAAGCAGGCGTTCAGCTGTCTCGTGCTTGCCCAATATCATCAGGCCTTCAGGGTTTTCGCTGGTCTGATGTGCGGTACGGTCGAGCAGATAAGCCCCCGCCGTATCAATCGCATCGAGCTGGCCAAGATCAATAATAGGCGGGCAGGGTGTTTTCGCCAAAGCACGCAATTCTGCATCGACAGCCCCAATCGTGTAGACCGTCCAGTCTCCTTGCGGAGAAATCACCAGACAGCCATCGGTTTCGGCCACGCTGATGTCGATATGCGCTTGCTTCGTCATTTCTACCTTTTCACGCAAGATCTATAGCGACTCTTGGTTAAAAACCGGACTTGGAAGTCCTTCAAATTTGACCGATTTTGGATATAAACGCCTTATGAAGCTGACAATACAAGAACATTCGCGTCCCTTGCGAACTGCTTTCGCAATTTCCCGCGGTTCAAAAACGGAAGCAAAAACCGTTACGGTAAGCCTCGCATCGAACGGTGTGGTCGGACGAGGCGAATGTGTGCCCTATCCGCGTTATGGAGAAAGTTGCGCCTCTGTTACCGCCCAGATTGACGCTTGCCGTATCGACATAGAACAGGGCATCACCCGTCTTCAGGCGCAATCGCTATTGCCAGCCGGTGCCGCGCGATGCGCTCTTGATTGCGCTCTGTGGGACCTCGAAGCCAAGCAAACCGGCAAACCCGTCTGGCAACTTGCTGGCCTGCCTGATCCCAAACCGGTCGAAACAGCCGTTACGGTCGCACTCGATACGCCTGACAAGATGGCTCGCGCAGCAGAATCCATCGCCGGCCGCTTGCTCAAACTGAAACTCGGCGGCGCGGGAGATTTGGAACGGCTTGCCGCCGTGCATCGTGCCCGTCCCGATGCCCGCCTGATTGTCGATGGCAATGAGGGCATGGCCGAAGACAGTTTCGCTGAATTTGTCTCGAAGGCGGGTACGCTCGGTGTCGTTCTGATCGAGCAGCCCTTCCCGGCAAATGCGGATGCCGCTCTTGGCCAGATACAGAGCAATGTCGCAATTTGCGCGGACGAGAGCGCCCATACTGCCGCGAACATTCCCGATCTGGCGACGCGCTATGGCGCGGTCAATATCAAGCTCGACAAGGCTGGCGGCCTGACAGAGGCACTGGCTATGGTCCACGCCGCCCGTGCTGCCAAAATGCAAATCATGGTCGGGTGCATGGTCGCAGGCTCACTGTCTATGGCTCCGGCAATCTTGCTCGCCCAGCTTGCCGACATTGTTGATCTCGATGGTCCCCTATGGCTCGCCAAAGATGTTTCTGACGGGTTGGCCTATGCCGATGGACAGGTCAGTCCGCCAACTCCGGCGCTTTGGGGCTAACCCGCTTGAGAAGCGGCAACACACACAGACATCCTGCCAAAGCGATCATAGCCATGAACCAGTAACCGCGCGCCTGCGCGCCATGTCCGGCAACGGCCGCCAGATCGTAATAATTGCCAACCAAAAGACCGAACAATGCCAACATGGGTCCAAAGGCCAATGCGCCATTGATGGCCATCGCAACGGGAACTTTCCCGGGCGCAACTTCTTCATTCAGGAATCGCAAGCCCCCGATATGGGTGGCGGCAAAGCTCAGCGCATGGAGCATTTGCAAGCCGTACAGAACAGGCAATGGCGGCGCAAAGCCGGTCAATGTCCAGCGCAATACCGCCCCCATCCCGCCAAGCAAGACAAGCGCCCCCGGTGTCCAGCGCGAACGCACAAACAACCATCCTGAAACCAACAAAAAGACAACTTCCGCTCCAACCCCGACCGACCATAAAGCGCCGATATGGGTGGCATCTATCCCTTGCCCGACCCAGACATTGGATCCCAGATTATAATAGTAGGCATGCGCTGCCTGAATGAGCGACGTACTCAGTGCCAAAAGCAGGAGCCGCTTCCTGCGATAGAGCCCGAAGCCTTCCTTCAAGGTCTGACGAAATCCCGCATGCTGCTTGCCGGTTTGAACATCCGCAGGCAAGAAAAGGCTGGCTATGCACATCAACAAGGCTGCACCGATCAAGACCCAAAGAGCCGCCCCTGCCCCGTAGCTGCGCACCAGAATGCCCACACAAAGGCTCGACACAATAAAGCTCGTCGAAGCAATCGCCCGCGCAACACCATAATCAGGCCGTGCCCCATCCGTGCTGGCGATGAGCAGCCCTTCGGTCAAGGGTGAGAGCGCACCCCATGTCACATAGGTCACGATCAATAACATGACGGTCAAGCTGATCGGCCCCGCTGGCGCAAGCGCCATATAGGTCAGGAAAGTTACGAGAGACAGCACACCCAGAACACGGCGCAATCCACGCCGTTCGGCCTCCGCAGCAATCATCGGACCAGCAAAGATACGGATCAATGTGCCAGCAGCGATGATCGCTGAAATCTCGCGCCCGCTAAATCCGCGCACCTCCTCCATCCAAACAGGCAGATAGGGCAGGTTTGCGCCAACAAGAAGGAATAGTGCCGAGCCGAAAAGCGTCGCCCGCCAGCTTCGGTTCATTCGCTTTTAGACGCCAGCTCGGCGAGGACTTCCGCGCGGGCTTCAGTAAAATCGGGCATAGCGGGCATACGGGCTTCAGCGCCGTCTTTGAAGAACATCCAGATGCGCGCATTCAGCGCTTTGGAACCAGCATCATCCTTCAGTTCAAGCTCCTCTTGCAGCGACATAAGCTGCTTTGAAAGATTGTCATGCACCGCTTGCACAGCCGAGACTTTAAAGCTTCTGGCCCGCGTATCAGGCAGATCCCGTCCGCCATCTATGAGCAAGGTCCGCATATCCGAAATCTCGGTAAGAAGCCTGTCGACAAGCCCGTCAAACTGCTCTGCTGCCATCATGGTCAACAGCCCCGCCATAATCACATGGCCACCGGCATAATGCCCGTCCAGGTGCGGGCTGACATCAATCGAAAGCGTTTTGCCGACGCGATCAAGAATCATTGGAATATCACTCATTTCAGGGCCCCTACACCTTGTATTTTCCAGACAGACGCGCAGCCAGAATGCGCTCATGAGCGGCATGGGTAAACCAACCCGACCATGCAAGGATTGGATCATCATTCGCCCCGTCCGCAAAGGCGCGTGCCGAGCTGATCCAGATTCCGATCGCTTTGACCGAGGCAAAGATCGACCACCACTCAAAAGCATCAAAATCAAACTTGCAGCCTGACGCCAGCTCCCACTCGCCGATCGCTTCGGGCCAGGACACCAAACCTCCTGCCCGCGCCAGATCTCCGCCCGACCAAAGCGGGTCCGTCATCCATGCAAAGTCTTCATAAGGGTCGCCAATATGCGCCATTTCCCAATCAAGAATACCGGTTATCCGTCCAGCTTCATTGTGCAGGAAGTTCCCAACCCGGAAATCGCCGTGAACGATGGAGAGCCGTTGCGCTGGCGGCGGCGGATTGCGGCGCAAATGCCGGATCGCCGCCTTGGCAATCGGCTCGGGTTTGCGAGCATTCCGATCGATTTCGCTTTCCCAGTAATCAAGTTCCCGGCTCCAACACTGATCAATGGCGGGCGTATCAATCACTGAGGCAAGTGCTGATCCGGCCGGATCAACCGCCGCAATGGCTCCGATTTGACGAAACACTTGTCGGCCTATGCTTTCGCGATGCGGATCAAACGCCTCTAGCCGGAACGGCTGTGCAGGAACGCCAACGTCGATCCGCTCCATAATAAAAAACGGAGCGCCGAGAGCTTTGGAGCCTTCTTCAAGAAACAGCGCTTTGGGGACAGGCAGATCAGTGCCTTCCATCGACTGGATCGCGGCGAACTCGACCCGTCGTTCCGTATCAATCAGGCTATCGGCGGGATCGCGGCGCAGGATCATGCCGCGGTTCACACGGCGGCCACCCTGCTCATAAGCGACATCCATCGTATAGGTTTCACGCGAAGCTCCGCCATGCAGACGCCGCAGCGCTGTCAGACGCACACCCTCGGCATCAGCTATTTGGGTGGCCAGATAGGCTTCAATTTTTTGCGCTAACTCTTTATCTTCGATTACGAAATTCATGGTGCACCATCCAGTATGGAAGAAAACCCGCTCGGGCTATGTGGCCCTGCAAACAATTGCTCAAAACTACATATCCCCTCATGCTGACTGCCGTCAGTGTCTGTCAAAACCGCTTTGGAAATGGCCTGAATATGCAGATTGTGCGGGTCGGCCCATGGCAATTCAGCCGGTATCCAGTCTTCTCGCTCGCAACTCGGCGCCTCGGTAATAAAGGCGCCATGGGTCCATTTCGGGTGGCGATAGCCCAAGCCTTTCATCTGGAATTGATGGAGCGGGGTTATTTCCAACGAACCAGATTGATTGTTTCGGTCAGTGAACTGGATGTTTGCCGAATTGGCGCGGCGTGTTCCAGAGACAAAGCCAAGCTCTGCTTTCGCCTGTGCCATATGAATATGGCCAGCGTCATCGGTCATGTCAGGAACCATCACGGCGCGCACATTCCAGGGATGGCCGTGAGCGTCATCATTCACATGGAAGAAGAAAGACCGGTTTGCGAAATTTGCCGGCGTCCAGACCCAATAGAACTGCGGCATTTCGAAGGGTATTGTCGGGTTTCCATCAGAGGCCCCGATCGGGCGAACCCCCCAGCTGCGATCGCGGGTGCCGCGCCAATCTTGAACATTGACTTGGATGATCTCGCCGTCGAGCTTGATCACTCCTTCCCACCGGCCGTTTTGGGTCATACGTGTGCAGTCAATCAGCGTTCGTGAGCCGCCCTGGCGATAGGTAAAACGGGGTTCTTCAATCGGATGGGCGCGGCCTTGAAACACCAGATCGCAGCCGATGCCCTCTGTTTCGTTCAAAGACAGGTGAATCCGTTTCAGAGGTTTGAGGACACCCACACCAAACGGGCCGATCCGCGTAATCATACGCTCATTGTTCAAACACCGCGAAAAGAAGACCGAGGATTGCTTTCCGTCTTTCAGGACAGAAAAAGCCCCGTCAATAATGTTCAAATGCGGATAGACGCCCATCGCGGCGGCGAAAAAAATCGAGCCGTCCTGATTGTAGCCATTGAAGAAGTAGCGATCATAAAAGTTCCGGTCCGTGCCGGAAACCGCGATGGGGTCAGCGGTCTGATGGATTGGGTATTCGTCCCCTTCGGTAATCATTCGCCCCGATTCCTCCCTAGCCCATATCACATGCTCAGAACAATGAGCATAGACCTGAATAAGCTGCGCCGACGCGCTCGTCGAGTTCTGATTTGCAGGGTGGATAAAATTTATGGCAGCGCTAACGGCCTACTGGCAATTCTCTGCCCTTATGGCGACCTTCTTCGGCCCAGCAAGCAATGCATATAATGCCAAAATCGTGCAAATAATCACGAAACAGCGCCAACATTGCGATTGGCATATTCCCGCGCCAGCCGGTCAGCAATCAGCCGCGCCCTATCAATCTGGCGATCCAGCTTTGTCATCGCTGCATCTGCGGCGGTGGTATCGGTTGTGCCCAGCTGCGCCAGAACATCACCAAATGTGCGCCGTGCCGTCTGAGCCTGAACCAATGTGCGCTCAAAGCTCACCAGATCACCACGTGCGGCAACGTTGCGCTCGCCTTGGTCCGTAGCCAAAAACGCCTGTGCTTCCTGCGACAGAGCCGCCAGCAGGCTTGAAGCATCATTTACGTCTGACGCCAGACTTTTGACGACTGACTCAGGAGCCCGTTCGGTTACACCAATCAACTCGGAATAGGATTTTGTCGCGGTTTCATCATCAGCGAGGGCATCATTGCCGTGAGCAAGTGTCTGCGCGAACTGAATAAGACCGCCATCGCGCTTTATCCAACCACGTTCGATCGCTTGCTCTGAAAAATCTGAAGCGGCTGTCCGCAGACTAGATTGTTGGAGAGATACGGTTTGTTCCGCAGGAGCAGCGCCGGGAATCACTGAAACTGTCGCGCATCCTCCTAAGGACAGGCCTGCTACAATCATTACACAAATGCCAGTTTTCAGCATCAATTTTCCTCAGCACTCCACACGCTAAATAGCAATACACACACAAAATTTTACGTCTAGCCTTTATTCCTCTTATGACTGCGTTTAGGTGAAGACTCTATGAACAAGCTACCCAAACGCCGCAATTTGTTTCCGCCCCTGCACAGTCGCCACACTGGCCGGCTGCGTGTCTCCGGTTTGCATGAAATCTATTGGGAGGAATCAGGCCACCCGCAGGGTATCCCTGTGATGGGCCTGCATGGCGGCCCGGGCGGAGGGTCCAGCCCTGAAATGCGGCGATTCTTCGACCCTTATCGCTATCGCATCATTCTGGCCGATCAGCGTGGGTGCGGGAAGTCACTGCCGCACTCCGAATTGCGCGAGAACGACACATGGGCGCTGGTCGAGGACATCGAAAAGCTGCGGATCTCATTAGGCATTGAGAAATGGCTGATTTTCGGCGGATCATGGGGCTCGACACTGGCGCTTGCCTATGCCGTGACATATCCCGAACGGGTTCTGGGCCTGATCTTACGGGGCATATTCCTCGCAAGCGCCAGCGAGCTGCACTGGTTCTACCAGAACGGTGCCAGCCACCTGTTTCCGGACGCCTATGACCGTTATATCGCGCCTATTCCTGAAGATGAGCGCGATGACTTGCTAACCGCCTTCAACAAACGGCTAATGTCAGACAACAAAGTCACACGGCTCGAAGCCGCCCGTGCCTGGGCGTGCTGGGAGGGCGAGACGATTACCATGCGCGCCACCGGTAACGCCCCGCCGCGCTTTGATGATGAAGATTTTGTCGACGCCTTCGCGCGGATCGAGAACCATTATTTCGTCAATAAGGGCTTTTTCGAGCGAGATGGCTGGCTTTTGGATCAGGTCAGAACGAAACTGACGGGTATTCCGGGCACCATCGTTCATGGCCGTTATGATGTTGTCACCCCTCTTTCGAGCGCTTGGGCGCTGAAAAAGGCCTGGCCCCAAGCGGACATGCATATTGTCCCTGACGCCGGACATTCGAGCCTCGAACACGGGATCGTCGATCAACTGATCCGCGCGACGGAGAAATTCGCTGATTTGTATGCCTGAGGCTGTCCACAAAACAGTCCGCTAAACACTCCAGTCAAGCCGCCAAAACTCCATAAGAGACTCCAGATAGATTGAAGGGCGAGGTGGTTTATCCCACATCGCCCTTCTCTATTGTCCCGGATTTTGGTCAGACCCGTCTTTACCCGCCCGCAGGTGGCGGCAGCAGCCCGTGCAGGAACTCCGGCAACAGTATCCAGCCATTCGACTGGGCCGTCTGCAAAGCACCAAAGACGAGAATGAAGGCCACCGCTGGCGGCACGACAAACCGGCAAGCAAAGCTCCAGACCGCCAATACGGTTGGATTGTCAAATTCGGTTGCCAGGGTCTCGCGGCTGAGCACCCAGCCCGCGAAGATACAAACGAGAATGCCGCCCAGTGGCAACAGGATCTGCCCGGTCAGGAAGTCGATATAATCAATCAGATCGCCGTTGAAGACATACGCCAGACCAATCACGAACAGAACGCTGCCCGTGATAATCGCAGCTTTGGGACGGCCCAGATTGTTGCGGTCTTCAAGCCAAGACACGCCAACCTCCATGAGTGAGATCGACGATGTCAGCGCGGCAAAGAGCGCCAGAACAAAGAATGCGCCGCCAACAATGGCTGGCATCTGCCCGAAAGCGATCGGCAAGGTCGCAAAGAACAGACCTGCCCCGCCAGCCGGATCAACGCCGAAGGCAAAAACGATCGGGAAAATCGCAAAGCCTGCAATCATCGCCACCAACGTATCGGCACCAGCCACCACGACAGACGAGCTTGCAATATTGGTGTCGCGCGAAAGATACGCCCCATAGGTGATCATCAGACACGAGCCGACCCCGATGGAGAAGAAGGCTTGGCCAACCGCTGCCAGATAGGTTTCAAATGTCACCGCCGAGAAATCAGGCGCGAGCAGGAAATTTGCCGCCGCCGCCGCATCGCCACGGATGAGGGAGAAGCCGACAATACCGACCAGCAAAAGGAAGAAGATCGGCATCAGAATGCTGGCAGCTTTTTCAATGCCGCCTTTGACGCCGCGGGCGAGAATGAATGTGTTGAACGCGATAAACAGTCCGAGCCACATGATGATGCGTGGCTTATTGCTGATCGCGGCCCCGAAGTTTTCCCCCGAACTTTCAGCCGTAAAGCCTTTAAAGCTGCCGGAGAAGGCTTGCGGGATGAAATCGACAATCCACGCCGAGATGACCATGTAGAAGGTGAGGATACCAAAGGCGGCCAATGACCCGACCCAGCCGAGCACAACCCAAGCCGAGCTTTTGCCCTCTTCGGCGGCGAGGTATTTCACCCCGTCAATCGCAGACCGGCCGGATTTGCGCCCGAGCGCATACTCGGCCATGAGGATCGGCAATCCGAACAGCAATACGCAGAGCAAATAGATGATGATGAACGCGCCGCCGCCATTCTCACCGGCTGTAAACGGGAACCGCCAGAAGTTTCCCAGTCCGACAGAGGAACCAACCGCCGCCATGATAAATCCGTACTTCGAACCCCAAGTGTCCGTTTTGCGACCAATAGCGGCCATAGAGAATGCCTCCCAGCAATAGAGTATAATATTGCTTCATGATTAAAGACCACGCACGAACGGGTCAACGCAAAGGCTTATCTAAGGAGAAATTATTCCAGTTATGGGGCTTTTACGTCGCGGTGCAGATGCACTGAAAGGATCAGCCCAAACGCAGCCATAACCGTAAGCATCGCCGTCCCTCCATAGGAAATCAGCGGCATCGGAATACCGACAACAGGCAACAGGCCCGCAACCATGCCGACATTGAACGCGACATAGAAGGCAATCGTTGCAACGGCCCCGATCGCGGCATAGCGGCCAAACCGGGAGTTGCACCGCACGGCAATCAGAAAACCCCAGACAATGACGGCCGCCCAGACGAGCAGCAATCCGGCCGATCCGAGAAAGCCGAACTCCTCGGCCATAACCGTGAAAATGAAATCAGTGTGCTGCTCGGGGATAAAATCGAGCTGGCTCTGCGTGCCCTGGGTAAAGCCTTTGCCATCCCAACCGCCAGAGCCAATGGCAATCCGCGCCTGCTCGCTTTGATACCCGGCGCCAAGCGGATCGGCGCTGGGGTTCCATAAGGTTTCAACGCGGGCACGCTGATAGTCTTTGAGAACATAGAAATAGGCAAAGGGGGCGCCAAGAACCCCGCCGACAACCGCCATGATGATGAGTTTCCAGTAGAGGCCTGCGAAGTAGATCATGACCAGACCGGCAGCAACGACGGTTAGCGCCGTTCCCAGATCGGGTTGACGCAGGATCAGGGCCGCTGGCGCAAGCACCATGATCAGCGCAGGAACATGAACCAGAAACCCGCCAGTATTGTCGCGCAAGGTGATCTGATAATAGGCGGCAACTGCCATCACAATTGCCAGCTTCATAAACTCGGATGGCTGCAACCGCACCGGCCCAAGCTGCAACCAGCGCTCGGCACCACCGCCGCTTGACCCGAAGAACTCAACGCCGAGCAGAAGGATGAACGCGGCGCCATAGGCCGGAAAGGCCGCCTTTTTCCAAAATGAAATCGGCGTGAGCGCCAAGACGATCATCAGCGCAAAAGAGAACACAAAGCGGGTAAAATGTTTGACCGGCAAATCGGCGCTGGCCGGATTTGTTGCGGTGGACGAATACAACATCGCCGTTCCGAACACGGCGAGCCCCACAATCAGTGCCACCAGCCCCCAGGGCATACGGCCCAATTTGTCGAAATTGGTCTGGCGTCCGAACCGTCTGGCGCGGCTGGGTGCGGATGTACGTACTTCGCCTGTCCAACTCATGGCGCACCCTTGCCGCTAACCGGCGTATCTGTCTGACGCGACGCGGTTTGTTGATAGGTCGGTGTTCGCCGTGAATCATTCTTCAGCGCATAGGTGAGAATATCGCGGGCCACAGGCGCCGCAGCCCGGCTGCCTCCCTCACCGTGCTCGACGATCACCGAGATCGCATATTTGGGGTCATCTGCGGGCGCATAGGCAACGAACAGAGCATGGTCTCTGAGGTTACGGGCAAGCGCAGCGCCCTTGAGGATGCCCGATTGGCGTTCGGCAGTGGTAATGCGGCGCACTTGGGCGGTACCGGTTTTGCCAGCCAGACGCGGGCCGCCCAGACCAAGATCAGCAGAGCTGCGGGCCGTGCCGCCTGCTTCCGAGGTCACACCGAACATGCCCGCCTTCATGCGCTGCATGATTTCAGGGTCGAGGTTGGCTGCGGCAATATCTGCTTCGGGAGGACGCGGTCCAACGCCCATCAAGTTCGGCCTTATGTCGCGGCCTTCTGTGGCAATACGGGCGGTCATCAAGGCGAGTTGTAGCGGCGAGGCATTGAGATAGCCCTGCCCGATGCCGAAATTCAGCGTTTCGCCTTCATACCATCGCTCGCCCAGCGTTTCACGCTTCCATTCATCATTCGGAACGACGCCCGC
Organism: uncultured Hyphomonas sp.; assembly: GCA_964644755.1. Classification (GTDB taxonomy): domain Bacteria; phylum Pseudomonadota; class Alphaproteobacteria; order Caulobacterales; family Hyphomonadaceae; genus CALLCD01. The sequence continues at coordinate 15,313 of CAZXXY010000044.1, forward strand.
TTTGCCGCCAGTGACACCAATGTCCCAGCGATGACCAAAGCCGAACTCGCGGGCCATTTTGGCAATTTCCTCAACGCCGGTTAGGCGGGCAATCTCGTAAAAATAGGTGTCGCACGAGCCTTTGATACCGCTGTGCATATCGACCGAGCCATGCCCGCCGCGTTTCCAGCAGTGCCATTTACGGCCACCAAACCAATAATGTCCCGGGCAATGTACGCGCCGCTCAGGCGAGACGGCTCCGGTCGCAAGGGCCGCAGCCGCAACAACCATTTTAAAGGTCGACCCTGGCGGATAAAGACCGTCATAGGCCTTGTGGAACAAAGGCGAGCGATCATTGGCTTGCAAAGCCCGATAGTCGGTCGTCGAAATACCATTGACGAAATCATTCGGATCATAAGCAGGCGTCGACACCAGTGCGAGAATGTCGCCAGAGTCAATATCCATGACGACGGCCGCGCCGGACTCGTCACCAAAGCGCTCTATCGCCGCGCGTTGCAGGCCGGCATCAATGGTGATGGACACATCGCGGCCTGCCTGTGGCGCCAGATCATCGCTGGGCAGTTCTTCGATCACCCGTCCGGCCGCATTGGTCACAATCCGCCTGCGGCCGACTGTGCCTCTGAGCCATTCCTCGGCAAGGTATTCAATCCCCAGACGCCCGGTGCGCATATCCGGATGTTTAAACAGCCGACGGATCAATTCTGTCTCGGACGGGGCCGCGCCATCGGTCAGACGCGTCAGATCGCGTTCGCTTGCCCGCGCGACATAGCCCAGCACGTGCGCAAAATCCCGCCCGCGCGGATAGGATCGCGTCGACGCCATTTCAACACGCACACCCGGCAAGCTCACCGCATGCACATTCATGCGTGCGAAGTCCTCATAGGTCAGCTCTTCAGCGACAATCACAGGCACAAAGCTGGCCTGACGCGCAACGTCCCGCAGAATACGTTCCTGACGTTCAGGCGAAAGCTCGATCAGTTCACTGATCCGGCGCAAGGTTGCCCCGACATCTTCAACCTGCTCGCCAACCAGCGTGACACGTCCCGCGCGCCGGTGGGACGCCAGAGCGGTGCCGAACCGGTCCAGAATGCGCCCGCGTTGAGGCGGTGCAAGCTCGAGCTTTACGCGGTTCTCTGCGGCAAGATCGGCATACCGGTCGCCTTCAAGCACCTGCAACTGGAAAAGCCTCGCCAGCAGCGTCGTCCACACGATCCCGCCCGCGCCTGCAGCCAGCATGGTGCGCCGGGAAAATTCAAGCTCGAGGTCACGAAATGCGGCCATTAGCGATAGCCTCGCTCACCAGGTCTGCCGCCGAGACGGAACAGGCGTGCAAACGGCACAAATAGAAAAAGAGTGACGACAAAAACCGATAAAACCGGCAACAGCCTGACGGCATGATCGGCCGCTGCGCTTGCCATAAACCACATCACGGCAAATCCGACCGCCATAGCCAACCCCGCAACCAGAAGCGCCTTGACCGGATCAGCCTCGACATCGAGCGTTTCACTGACAAGCGCGGCTGTTCCATAAGTCGCCAGATTGACAAGCATGAACGAGCCAATGGGACTATGAAAGCTGATGTCCTGAGCCACGCCAAAAACACACAAGATCAACATCGGGCGAAGGGACAGGCCAGCTGACGCCCATCCGGCTGCGCCCCAAAGCGCTGCATATGGCCAGATCAAATCAAGACCGAAAAGAGATTTAGGCGTCAATCCTATAAGTCCAACAAGCGCAATCAAGGCGGCACCGGCCAGAAGGCGCGTGTTCGGGCGGGCCCGCGACCAAGCTGATTTCTCCCCTGCGGCACGAGACCAGCTTGCCATTACTGACCTGCCCGGCGGGCTCCGGCGCCAGCCTCTCTCAAAGGAACAGAATTTTCTGCAACCACTTCAATTTCATCATTTTCCGGCTTCGGGATGGCCCGCTCGGGGATCAGCCGGACAAAGCCGACACGCCCCCGGTTCTTGGCAAACTCGATCTGCCAATCTTCTCCGCGACGCACAGCATAACCGGCAACAACCCCTCGCGGATATGCCCCGCCCTCGCCAGAGGTCAAAATACGCTCGCCGATAATAAACTGGTCGTCTTCGGGCAAATCTTCGAGCGCTCCGTGCTCATTACGACCACCATACATGATCGCGCGGACGCCGCTTTGTTCCCCCAGAACCGGAACACGGCTGTTAAAATCTGTCACTTCGAGAATGCGCGAGGAGCGCGCGCCCAATTGGATCACACGCCCGACCAGCCCGCCTTCATTCACCGCAACGAACCCCTGTTCGACCCCATGCACCTGGCCAGCATTGGCAAGAAGCGTATGCGAGAAAGGACCGTCACTCTCGGCAACGATACGCGCCGTAACCCCACGCACAGGAGGTTCGCCCTGCACGTTGAGAATGGTCTCATAGGCTTCCATGCGCTCGGCCATGGTAATGGCCGCCGCGCGCCAGCGTTCGAGATCGCGAATTTCCGCTTCAAGCGCCTTGATTTTTTCATTCCGGCTTGTCTGGCCGGTTATGCGCGGCAACCAGCCAATACCATTTCCGCTCGCCAGCTGATCACTTGCGGATGTGCGAACAGGATTGAACCAACGGTCAATGCTCGGTGCAGATTGCACCAAGACAAGCCCGAGACCGACCGCCATAAGGATGCCAAAGCCAAGCGCCCGCATAGGGCGACTTTGTCGTTTGGGTCCGGTTTGACGGGACATCTCCTCTTACTCCTTATTGCCGTCCTCAAAGCTGACGAGGGCTTCTGGCAGGCTCTGCGGCACGCTTAACTCTCTCGGTCATTAGACTTCAGGAGACAGAACGCCCTTCATCTTGGCATAGTTTTCAAGAACCAGGCCACAACCATTCACAACACATTTTAACGGGTCATCGGCAATCATGACCGGCAGTTTCGCCTGTTCGCGAATGACAATATCAAGATTACGCAAAAGCGCGCCCCCACCTGTCAGAACAATGCCGCGATCAACAATGTCCGCGGCAAGCTCGGGCGGCATGGCCTCGAGCGCAATGCGAATGGCGTCGACGATTTCGGTGACCGGCTCACGCAGAGCTTCCGCCACCATCGCTTCATTAACTTCGGATTCTTTCGGAACCGCATCGAGTGTTCCGCGTCCTCTTATCGACAGCGTCATGCCGGACCCCTTGTCCGGGGCTTTGGCCGTGCCGATTTCCTTTTTGATACGTTCGGCCGACATTTCGCCGATCAGCAACCGCTCTTCACGGCGCAGATAGTTCACAATCGCTTCGTCCATCTTGTCCCCGCCAACCCTGACAGAGCGCGAATAGACAATGCCGCCAAGCGAGAGAACAGCGACCTCGGCGGTTCCACCGCCAATATCGACCACCATCGAGCCAGCTGGCTCTTCGATAGGAAGCCCTGCCCCGATAGCAGCGGCCATGGGTTCCTCGATCAATTGCACTTCACGGGCACCCGCAGCGAGCGCTGACTGATGGATGGCGCGGCGTTCAACATTGGTCGCCGAACTTGGCACACAGACGATGATCAGCGGCGAAACGAATGCCCGGCGATTGTGCACTTTGCGAATGAAGTGCTTGATCATTTCTTCGGCAACATCGAAGTCGGCAATCACGCCATCGCGCATCGGCCGAATGGCTTCCATATTCACCGGTGTCTTGCCGAGCATGAGTTTTGCCTGATCCCCGACGGCATACACCATCTTGCGACCCCCCTGGGTCATATAGGCGACAACCGACGGCTCATCGAGGACGACGCCGCGCCCTTTGACGTAAACCAGTGTATTCGCTGTTCCCAAGTCAATGGCCATGTCCGTAGACAACATGCCGAGCAGGCTACCGATCATTACAACTTCTTCTCGCTAGGCACGAACAGGCAAAAACCTGCGCACCGTTACAATTTCTAGTCCAGCCCTTCCTTAACCCTATGCAGTTTACATTTGATTAATGCAAGTCAACCAATCGAAAAATACGGTACCATCCGTACCTATTCGTGCGATTCTCAATGTTTATTGCCGTTTCGAGGCATATTTCGAAGACAGAAATTACACTATTGGTCCGCATCGTTCCGTATAGGGTTTCTCCTTTTCATTCGGAATTGTCGCCAAGCGGCCACATTCTTAGAGTAATGTTAACAGGCTGGGCGATAGTGTTAATCATTCGAGACACAAAGGGTCGCATATGATTTTGTTTGGACGCCGCAACTGGCACGGAGAATCCGGTCGCAATTACCGGTTCAGAATCACACTGACAGATAAAGGCCTGCCTGAAGGGGGTGGCGTCTACATCTTTGTACGGCGACGGTTCGTCTTCTTTCTCAAAGCGCTTTATGTGGGCAAAGCGGCCGATTTCAGAAACCGGCTGATCGGACATGAGCGCTGGCACGAAGCCTGGCACAAATGCGGCGCCACCGAACGGCACATTATATGTATCGACTCGCGAGAAGACCAAGCCCGCTACGAAGAAGATCTCATCCGCGCCCTGAAACCGCCGATGAACACGGTCCACGTGCCCTCTGGCCGCAAAGATGCCCCCAATGACAAGAAACTCGCCAAAAACTGGCAGCCGCGCAAGAAAGCCTTTTTCGGGCTATTTGGTTAGGCGCTCTGCTCGCAGACCGTTTTCAGATCAGCCGCCTGGGTCTTGAAACCGGCATCGACATCGGCAAACGGAACGAACCGTTTAAGCAAACCTGAAAACGGCTCCCATGTCCGGTAGCGAGTTGTGGCGGCATCTATCTCCGTCAAGGCATGGTGCCTGCGCGAACGGACAAGGCCGGCCTTGGCAAGCCAGCTGGCATGCTCGTGCACCCACAAGGCCTCCCCCGCTTGCGGCGGCGTGACGATCACCGAGCACATCACCGCGCGGGTCATCCGCCCGCCGAGCTGCACCCGCATATGGATCGGCGTCTTGAGCTTGTCGAGCGCGCCCTCGACCTCGGGAATGAAACTGTTCCAACCGGCATAGCCCCCGCCATCAAGCAGGACATCCCAGACACGCTGCAAAGGCGCTTTGATCTCGATTTCAGCAGAGGGCGGATAATGGGAAGACATCGGCATCACCGGACCTTAAAGGCGCAGCAGGTGCACAGCAAGAGGCAGTGGCGCGCGCGGCTT
>CAZXXY010000045.1:0-20329 GCA_964644755.1 uncultured Hyphomonas sp.
CCCAAATCGCCGCATTGCATCTATTGCGCAGACTTGCGACACTCTCCGCATGACAAATATCATCGCCAAGCCCCTGTCCGGACCCAACTGGCCGATCCTCGCCATTCTGGCATCTCTGGCCATGTTGCTCGGCGCACATGCGTTCGAGATCATCGGGAAATTTGCGCCCTGCCCGCTCTGCCTGCGCCAGCGCGATGTCTATTGGGCCGCCGTGGCGATGGCCGTGGCCGGACTGGTTCTATGGCAGCGCAAACCGGCCAATCGCTATCTTGTCGCCTTGAACATCATGCTCGGCCTTGTCTTCCTGACCGGCGCTATCGTTGCGACCTATCATGCCGGCGTCGAGTGGAAATTCTGGGCCGGTCCAAGCGAATGCTCTGGCGGCGCCGGAGACATTGCCAATATCGACTTGCTCGACAGCCTGAGCAGACCTGTGGCCACCGTCTCATGCGCCGACGCTCCGTGGACGCTCTTTGGCCTCTCGATGGCGGGCTATAATGCGCTCGTCTCCTTTGCCCTTGTCATCGCAAGCTTCATCGCCGCCCGCGTCACCTATCAGAACGCCAGACGCGCCCTCGCCGCGCAGACAGAGACCAGCTAAGCCTCCAGCTCGATATCCCAATAAAGATAATCAAGCCACGTCTCATGCATATGGCCAGGGGGGAATTTGCGGCCGATTTCCTGTAACTGGTAATGGCTCGGCTGAGCCGGTGCCTTGGCCGGAAACATCCCTGCTTCCTTGGGCATCCGCCCACCCTTGCGCAAATTGCAAGGCGAGCACGCCGCCACAATATTATTCCAAGACGTCCGCCCGCCTTTCGAGCGCGGGATCACATGATCGAAAGTCAGCTCGCTTGGCTCTCCGCAATAGGCGCATTTAAACCCGTCGCGCAGAAACACGTTAAACCGCGTAAAGGCTGGCGCACGGTTCTGATTGACGAATTCATGCAGGGCAATCACGCTCGGCAGACGCATCTCGAAGCTTTGCGACCGAACAACATAATCATACTCGGCGATAACTTGGACACGATCGAGAAAGACAGCTTTGACAACGTCCTGCCAGCACCAAAGTGATAGCGGAAAATAGCTTAGCGGCCGGAAATCAGCGTTCAGCACCAGCGCCGGTCCCCCTTCGCGGGGTCTGTTCAAAGCGGTCATAAGTCTACCCGCCTCGCGTCTATAATATTGATTTTATAAAATTTTATCCAAGTGAAAACGTCTCTCCCATCATGATCTGTCCCCTGTTTACCAAGAGGTTAAGACCAGACTATGACAGTTTTCCGGTTTGGCGAGCCTGTTTTTCGTTAGCGCGCTGCAAATTCAGCCATGCCCACAGCAAATGCGCTGCCACACCGCGATAAGGCCGCCAGGTTTCAGCCAGCTGCGAAAAGGCCGCGCCCGACAGGCGGTCCTCGGCGCGTGCCAGCTGCTTATAGCTCTCCATCAAGCCAACATCGCCCGGCGGAAACGCATCCAATTGCCCAAGCGCATAGAGCACAACCAGCTCCGCCGTCCATGGCCCGATCCCCTTCACTGCCAGCAAGCTCCGGCGCGCGTCTTCAAGCGGCACATGCGTAAGCCCGGCAAGATCCAGCGCACCCGTCTGAACGGCCCCCGCAATCGATTTCATATGCGCAATCTTCGGACGCGATAGCCCGCACCCTTGCAAAGCCTCGTCCGGCGTCGCCAGCAATCTGTCAGCCGTAACCTCCCCCAGATGCGCCTCGACCCGCGCCCAGATACTCGCAGCCGCCACTGTCGAAATCTGCTGATAGGCAACCAGCCTTGCAAGGGTTTCATAAGTGGCAGGTCGGGCCCGCCAGTCAGGCACACCGCACGCGGCAAACCCGCGGGCCAGTGCCACGTCTTTGCCCGCAAGCACATGACACGCCGCTTCGACCACCTCCCTTGCGGGCGCACTCATTGTGACGGCAGGCGTCTGGTATCAAGCCGTGGCGCAATCTGCGGCACAGATGCGACAGGGAAGCCAAGCATTGTAAGCGCGCCATTCTTAATCGGCAGCGAGAGAAACTCCCCGTCTTGAGAGGCGCTGCCAATCGCTGCAACAATCAAGCCGATTTGTGGTTGTCCCAATTGTGCCTCTTCAATAGCGGCAGACAAGCCTTCAGCGTCATCAAGCCTGATCTGTATCGGTCCATCAAGCAACCCGTTTGGCGTGACGTCAAAACGCCCCTTCGCGCCAAGCTTGAGCGGGCCCCAAATAAGCCGGACCTGCGCCAGTTCCACCCCACGCTCTGTAGATTTCCCATCAAGCCGTTCATGGCCAAAGCCATCGAGCTGTATCCGCATCCGCCCGTCCTGCAAGTCCGGCCCGAGAAACGCGAAATCCTGTCCGGCCAGCAGCTCTGGTGACAATGAAATGCCCGACCAGTCCACGCCCAGCCGGACAGTCTCCGCATCAATCCGATAATTGGCATGGAACTTCGAGAAAGACAGGTCGGCCTCTTGCGAAATGATCTCGGCCAAGTTCAATGTCAGCCCGAAATCGGTCAGCCCCGCATCATCCCATCGAAAGCTCGCCGCAGATTTTTTGTCAATCACAGCCGTGGCCGACGTGCCGGACACTTCAATTTCATTGCGGCCCGGAGCTTTGGCGATGGCATGACGATAATTCCAGGGCTGCATCACCAGTTCAAGTCTCTCGCCGCGCCACATCACGCCAGCATTGGGATCATGATAGGCAGGCTGATCGACATCGAGGGCAAACCGGTACGGGAAGCCACGCACCTCTTTCTCGGCATAGGAGATATCGACGCCAAGCTGGCGCTGTGTCTCGATCCAGTTATCGAGCCCCGCTTCAATCTCTCCGCGGGCAATAAACCAGTAAACCGTATAAGCCGCGATCAGCACAACAAACAGCGAAATCGGAGCATAAAGCCAGACTTTGGACGGAGGTTTCTGGCTCATGTCTGATTGACCTTCAAATCTGCGCGGCTTCGGCCTTGAATGTTCAAGCCTTCATCAAGCAGCCGGTCGCAGGCCGGTTCGATCTGTCCTTCAAGCAGGCTCATAAATTCGTCCTCTTCCAGTCCAGCCGGCAGGATCGGCAAGCATTCCACAATGACCTTACCCTTACGCCGTCTGATACCGCGGCGCGGCCAGCAAAGTCCGGCATTATGCGCCACCGGCAAGCACGGTACACCCAAGCCTTCATAAAGACCATGCACACCCTTTTTGTAAGCCGGAGCCGCCCCGGGCAGTTTGCGGGTGCCTTCCGGAAAAATCAGAACCTGATGCCCCTTATCGGTGCGTTTGCGCGCTTCGGCATACATCAGTTCGAACGTCTTCGCGCCGCCGCCGCGCTTGATGGGAATCATATCCGTGCGCCACGCATACCAGCCAAAAATCGGATACCAGAGCAATTCCTGTTTGATGATCACCGCCGGATCATCAAGGATCAGGAACGGAAAGAAAGCGTCATACATGGTCTGGTGTTTGCTGGCATAAAGCAGCGCGCCCTTTGGCACATTTTCCAAACCCCTGATCTCGGTTTCCACCCCCAATATCCAGCGCAGGCTAAACCGCACATTCTTCATCCACAGACGCACTGTCTCAAGCGCAATCCAGCGGGAAAAGAGGAAAAATGGCAGGGTGACCAAAGCCAGTAAGAACATGGACACATAAATCCAGCCCGCAAAGACAATCGACCGGATCAATTGGAGACATTTCCATAAGAGTGCAAGGAATGCCCCTGAGCGGCCAGTCCTTCTTCGAACAAATTTCCGGAGGCTGTCTCAATGACATCTTCAATCTGCGTCATGAAGTCTGTACGGTTCAAACCCGGTTGCAAGGGTTCGAGGATGTCCAGCACCACATGTCCGGGCTTCAGGCCCAGCCCCTTCCCCGGCCAGCAAAGTCCCGCATTCGTGGCGACCGGCACACAAGGCACTGCCAGCTCCTTATACATCGCAAAAACACCAACCTTGTAGTCACCCTCAGCCCCCGGTGCTCGCCGTGTGCCCTCAGGATAGATGATAATCTGCCGTCCAGCCTCGGCGCGCTTACGGGCTTGCCGGATCATCTTCTTCAGAGTCCGGATATTTCCAGCCCGATCAATCGGGATCATACCCCCACGCAGCGCATACCAGCCAAAAACCGGATACCACAGCAATTCCTTTTTCAAGATCACCGCCGGATCGGACAGAATAATCATGGGCAATAGCGTGTCATACATACACTGATGCTTGCTCGCATAGATGATCGGTCCGGCGGGGAGATGTTCCAGCCCTCTGATCTCGGTCCGGATGCCGATCAGAACGCGCGTCCCCCAGCGCAAGCCACGCGCCCACAGCCGGATACCGGACATCACCAACCGGCGCGACAGCAATATTGCCGGAAGGAAAAGAATGCCCAGAACCACCATCGAGCATACGGCCCAGATAACAAAGAGATAGGATCTGATCATCTCAAAGATACAACCCCGTCGCGCCCGCTACGCAGCTTGGTCACCCGCCATTTCAGCCATTCCTGAATGAGCGAGCGCGCCGTTCTGAAGGACGCTAACGGCTGACTGGGATCGATGCTCCCGCGCACAGGGTAGACGATCAGGTCGACCTCCGGCATGGCCTGAGCCATCAGGATCGCGCTGCGGGGCAGATGATAGTCGGACGTGACCAGCACCAGAGAGCCATACCCGTTCTCGCTCGCCCAGCCAGCCGCCTCCTGCGCATTGCCCACCGTCGTGGTCGCCTGCCAGCCCAGCTCGACACAGCAGGCATAGGTTTCCTCTGGCCCGCCCGCCAAAGCGGCCACATCCTCCATGGTCACATCCTCATGCACGCCCGATATAAGCAGCCGCGGCACAGCACCATTCGTCACCAAGGCAACCCCCGCCGCAATGCGCTCTCCAGATCCTCCCGTCAGCGCAATCGCGGCATCTGCGCGGACAGACGCATCGGCCTTCAAATTCGCTGCGGACAGACAAAACCCGAAAAAATCGAAAACGCCAAAGCCGAGCCCCACAGCCAGCAAGATGGAAAAAAGTCTCCGGCGCATCACTAGATCATCCCTGCCAGTTCTCGAATCACCGTCCGCCGCGCGGCGAGACGTGCAGCAAATCCGGCAATAATCGGGGTCAATAACAAGATCAGAAAATCCCAAAAATCCAGGCTAAGCCGCGGCAAGAGCCAGGCCCTTTGCGTGTTTACCCCAAGGACGAAGACCAGAAGCGCCGCAACCCCCAGCGCGGCAATCGCCCCAACAGTCCCGCCTCGTAATCCCAGCAGCCAGAACCGGCGCTCGAACAAATTGGCAATAAAGGGGTCGGGGGCTCCACTCAGATGCAGCACATTGACAATATCACGCCGCGCCAGCAAGGCCGCATGCGTCGCAAATGCAATCACGGCAATCGCCGTTGCCACCAACAGGGCAACAGCGGAAAACGCGAAGAACCGGGCCGCCCCGAGCGCGCGCCGGACGTCCTGTCCCCATTTGGCATGATCATCCACCTGCGCCTCGAAACCGGCCTCGGCCAGCGCCTGCGTCAGACGCGGCCCCAGCCCCGTAGCACCCGCAACCGTTTTCACCTCCACCAGCACCGGCACAGGAAACCCGGCCGGCAAGCCCGCGCCGCCAAACCATGGCGCGAGCATTTGCATCGCTTCCTCGCGCGGAATAAGGCGTGCTGTCTCTATGTCTGCAAACTCGGAGATCAGCGCCTCGGCGGTTTCGGCCGCACGCGCATCGACACCGCGCAATCTGACCGTCATCTCTCCGTCAACCTGGCTCGTCCATTCGGCCGCAGCGCCATAGCTCGCACGGGCAGACAGGGCAACAAGCGCCGCCAGAAAACACAAAGCAGCGACCACAAACAGCAACGCCACTTCTCGCGCATCACTATGGGGTAAAAGCGGGCTTTCGCGGCCCTCGATCTTCGTCTTGCTCATCGCTTGACCGTTCCTCCGGCGTCACGCACCAATAACCCGTTTTGCAAACGCATGACAGCCGCATCCGTGCGCTCGATCAAAGCCAGATCATGGGTCGCAATCAGGACGCTTGCGCCGAGACGCCGGTTGAGCTCCTGAAACAGCCGCATCAGGCGGGCCCCCATTTCCGGATCGACATTCCCCGTCGGTTCATCGGCAATCAGAAGATCCGGCTTGGACACCAGTGCACGCGCAATCGCCACGCGTTGCTGCTCCCCGCCAGACAGCGTCGCCGGCCGCGCATGCAAGCGCTCGCCCAACCCGACCCATTGCAGCAAATCTTCGACATCGGCGCGATAGCTCGTTTCCTTTTTTCCCTGCACTCTCAAAGGCAAAGCCACATTTTCATAGGCAGATAAATGCTCTAGCAGGCGAAAATCCTGAAAAACGATCCCGACCCGTCGCCGCAAGGCGGACAATTGGGCACGCCGGAGCTGGCTGGTGCGCTGGCCAAACAGGTAAACCTCCCCGGCCGTAGGCCCCAAAGCGAGGTAAATCAGGCGCAAAAGGCTGGTTTTCCCCGCCCCCGATGCGCCGGTCAGGAAGGTGAACGAGCCGCGCTCAAGCTCAAATGTCAAATCGCTGAGCACTTCCTCATTGCTATCATACCGCAATCCCACGCGGTCAAACCGAACACTCGGCGCTTCAATTCTATCTGGACTATGACGTGTCATGCTGGCTATCATTATGGTAAAGACAAACTGGACTATTTCAGTGAATTGCGGAATGTCAAAGCCATGATCCTTACATGCCCCTCCTGTGACACACAGTACTTTGCAGATGACAGCACGATTGGCGATAGCGGTCGCAGTGTCAAATGCGCAGCCTGTGGCCATACATGGCATGTCCATGCGGAGGGTGTTTTCCCCAATGAACCGGCGGTTGCAGTTGCGGGTGGAGCCCACGAAGCCTACCGGTTGAGATTGCACGAGCGCCGCCAGCGCCAGAGCAATACAGCCGCGATTCTGGCCTGGCTGACCACTGCAATAATTTTTCTCGCGCTGACAATTTGCGCTGTTTTGTTCCGCAATCAGGTGGTCGGTTTCTGGCCCGAATCAGCCAAGGCCTACAAACTTGTGGGATTGGATGTGAACAGATTCGGACTGGATTTTGCCGATATTGAAGCAAGACGCATGTTTGAAGGCACAATGCCGATCCTCGTGATTACCGGCACGGTGCGCAATGTGTCCGATCAGGATCAGCGCGGTTCGGAAGTCAAAATCGGCCTGCGTGACGAGCGCGGCCTCGAAGTCGGCGAACTGATCGCCCCGCTTGATGTTAGCGCGCTGGCACCAGACCAGATGGCACAATTCGAAACACGGCTGGAAAACCCGCCCGTCGAGGCCTTCGACCTTGAACTGTCCTTTTTACCGAGCGACGGTTCAACCGGACAAGCCCAAAGCAGCGAACACGTCAACGCTGCCGCTCCAGAGTAAACTTCCGCAAAACCCTGCTTTCAAAAAAGGGCAACTAATTCGCCACAGCGGCCCAGATCTGGGTTTGGCAAATCGGGCCAATGCAGCCCTTGAGCTGGAGCTGGCCATCGGACAGGCGCTTGAGCCGTGCAGCGTAGGTCTTGTCGCCTTCAGGATCATAAATAGACCCCCCGCGCCAGTCCCGCCTGCGGCGTTCAAACCCTTCGATCATCTGCATCCCTATCAGCGGTTCACCATGATGGCTGACCACTGTCTCCGGCGTTTTGCCGTCCGGCAGCGAAGCAGGGTCGATCCAGACAATTTTTCCGCACGGGGTGCCGTCGCCGCAATCGGCAATCTCGATATGCGAGGTGCCATCGGGCGTAGCATAGACACCATAAACATCATGACTGCTCGTATCCGCCTGAGCCAAAGCCGGGAGCGCCAAAAAGCACGCTGCGAAAAGAAAAAACCGCATAATCCACCCTAGTGTAATGCGCGCCTTACAGACCCGCTCAGCCGGATAGAAATACAATTAACAGGGGCTGACAAGATACGAATCTGTAAGAATCGCCTCGGCCACGCAATCTATTCCGAGCTGCAGCAGATTTACAACACTTGCAAAAAGTGTAAATCCGCCAGCACGGGCCTAGTCAGCAGGCCAATGCGCATCGACAAAGGCAAGCATCGCCGCAACATCTTCCGGCGTGACGCCATGAGCGCCAGCCCGCAACTGGAAGGCCAGCTCGGCTCCAGGATTGAAATCATCAAGGCCGGACTGATCGAGACCGGACGCCCCATAAAGTTCGTAAATGCGATCAGCCCCTTGCGCCGCGCGATAGGTTGAATTGGGATCGGACCAGACATCTCGCCGGCCATTGCCAAGGAAAACCGGCCGCGGCGCGAGCAGTGCCAGCAAATGGTGTTGATCGAGCGGCAGCGTATCGGGGGCTTGGGCATAAGTCTGGAATGCGGGCGCGAACCAATGCGGATAGGTCTCGGCCACGCGGTCTATGCGCTCACCGACAGTTGACCGCGATAAGGCCGCGCCGCCAAAGCCGGACTGATGGGCCAGAACCAAATCAATCCGCTCATCCCAGGCCGCCGCCACCAAAGCCGACTTCCCGTGCCGCGAATGTCCGAAAATGCCGATACGGTCCAGATCTATGCGTGGATTGGTCTCGAGAAAATCAATCGCCGCAGAGTAGCCATAGCCCCAATAAGACAGCGCGCTCGAGGCGGTCAGCCCCTCCCCCTCCCGCAAAGCGGCCATCGCCACTGCCGCCGCCTGCGGGCGATCGGGGACAATCTGCCCCGCATAAAAATTGGCATAGGCGATGCCGCGATCAAGATAGTCACCAATCGGCGCACTGGCGATATAACGTCCCAGAATACGCGTCGCCGCCCATCCGCCAAACCCTTCCATCTTATCGCTCGCGCAAGCCTGCCCCCTCCGGTCGGTCAAAGCCCGGGAGCGAAAGGTCAGACAATTGTCAGAAAAGGTCTGCCCAATGACAATCGGCATTTTCGAACGCGCCGTCTGTTTCGGATAGGCAACCGCAAGCGTAAAAACACGCGCACCCGGACCGGTGCCGAGACGAATAATGGTCTCTTCAAGCGTGCCTCGACCCTCCAGATAATTTGCATCTGCCAGCCGTGTTTCGCCAATCGTAACCGCAAGACCTTCCGGCCACGTTCCATAAACCGTCTCGGCGAACCGGTCACGCAAGGCGGGCTTCAAAACCTCCCAGTCCGAAAGCGTTGCCGCAGCGACCGGCGGCGTCGGCGCAGCTGCACGCTCCGTGTTCAGACTGGCGCGGCGTAGACCAAGCTGGGTACAGCTAGCCAAAAGCAGCAGCGCGACAGCGCAAAAAGCAAAACGGCGACCCCCGAACGCCATCAGTCACGCCCCTCCTCAAGAAGCAAGTAAAGCACATTGTTCGCAAAGGACGCATTCGACGTCAGCCCGATATGATCCGCAGGCACGAAATTGACATCCGTCCAGTCAATCGGAGAGACGACAAAAGGCTCCCAGTCCTGCCCGGTACGCTCATCCAGAAGCGTACTGTAGCGCACGACAGTTCCATCACCCGGAGCACGGTCCTTGACGCGGCCTTCTCCCGTCTGCGGATCAATTTCGATCCGGTCAACCGTGTTCTCGAGATCACCGGCAAACAGATACATCTCTACCCCGTCCGGCAAATCGGCGGGCCGGTCCATAGCGGCATGGAACTGGCGAGCGCGGCTTAGCGCAGAAGCCTGAAAGCCGATGGCGATCTCACGGCGTTCTTCAGCGTCGGCGACATCCGGCAGGGCCACTTCGAGAAATCTGGACACGTCTTTGCTGCGTCCCGCCAGACCCCATCCATACTGATCCCAAAGACGCGCATCATAAAGGTCGCCGACCGGTGTCTCTTCAGCCCCTTCAAACAAGACGCGCTTGTGACGCGGCCGGGGCAAAAGTTGGTAGACAGATGGATATGTGCCCATCACCGCTGCCGGATAATGGGGCAGAACCGGCTTGCCCGGATCATAGCCATTGAGCAATTGTTCAAACGCTTCACCGGCACCCGCATTGGGTGTGCCGACAAGAATAACGCGGTCAACATGTTCCGCGCCCGCCCAAGTCAACGCCGGCAAGCTGCCATCAGCAGGTAAGTCCGCATCGCCATAACGCATGAAATAGCGGGTCAGCAGCCCGCCCATAGAGTGGGCGACAATATCAAACTCGATATCGGCATCTTTGATCCCGTAACGGGCTTCATACTCAACCTGCAACTTGGCGCGCTGTTCCTCGATAAAAGCAGCAAGGCGCTGGGCATTCTCGACATTATCACGCCGCCAATCATAATCGAACTGGTAACAGGTAAAATGTCCCTCGCCATAATCAATGCTGTTAAGGCCGCGCCCATTAATGTCCGCATCCGTATATCCGCCAGCGCCAAGCGTTGCCAGAATGCCGACATAGGCGCGGATCGCAACCGGAATGCCAAGTAAAGTGACCCGCACCCGGTCGAGCACACCATCGGGCCGAACATCGTCGCGCAACTCGTGCAGCGGCGTATTCGAGGCGATCGGCAGCGCCAGCAGACGGGCACCATCAGGTTTTTGCGGATCGGCGGTCTCGCTTTCAAACGCGCCCCAGACGGTCCGGTCGGTGTCATCCTGAACCAGAACGCTGCCAAGAATGCCGGGGATCACAATGATCGGGTTTCTTTCCGGCCCGTGATGCTGGGCCGAGCGCGCATAGATCGTGTTCAACGAACGTGGCGGCGCAGCACAAGCGGCCAGGGCAACACACACACTCACCAGCAAGACAGGCGACAGGATCCGAGGCAAGGTCAACATTTAGCGCTCCGCACGACCGTGACTGGCAAACCCGATAGGCAGCCATTCAAAACAGTGGATAGGCATAGCGTATTTGGTGTTGAAGTGAACATCACAACTTTGTTGGCCTCATAATCGCTCTGGAATGGGCAACTTATAGCCCCAGCGGATACTCCGCTTGTGCGGTGTAGCGCGACGGACCTCCTCCGAGCTGGCTGGAATAAAGATGAAACCGGTCCGCCCAAAATGGCTGGCTCTCGGCGCCTTCATAGCGGTCGGCAAACGCCATAGCCTGCTCTGGCGCCGTACCGTGACAATAGGCGAGCGTAACATGTGGCTGAAATTTACGCTTTTCAGCTGGCAGTCCCAACCGCCGCGCGGCCCGCTCGCACGCCCCTGCCAATGCGGCGAGCGCTTCATCATAAGCCACGCCCGCCCACAACGCATAAGGCTGGTTCGAGCCAAAAAAGCCCGCGCCCGACAATTGTAATTTCATTTGCGGCGCCCGGATCTCGGCCAACGCCAAATCGAGATCAACCGCCAGATCAGGGCTGATATCGCCAAAAAACCGCAGCGTGATGTGAAAATTGATGCGGGGTCGCCAGGATGCGCCGCTGACATTGCCCTGCATCGGCTCTAGCCAGTCGGCAATATCATCCCGGATCGGCAGCGCGGCGAACAGTCTTAGCATGTGCCCTCTTTGTCAGCTTTGGGCGCAAAAGAAAAGTCCAACACCCAATGGCATTGGACTTTTGCAAATGGCCTTTGGCCCGGATTGGCTATTTCGCCAGCATATCCAATTTTCCATAGTGCTCGGCGAGAAGATAATAAAACGTCACGCGGGACTTGTTCCCTCCCTCCGGTTTCATCTTTTCACAGACCGTCTGGATGACCGCATCAATTTCGGGGTTCTTGTCGGCCAGCGCGAGTTTCCCGCGGCACCATTTCTCCCGAACACGCTGCAATTCTGTTTCATCAGAACAGGACACCAGCGAGCTATCCCTATTTCGCAGTGCTATACCCAGATGGCCTACAATTTTCTCAGCTGCCGCCTGATTGTATCCCTTTGCATATTTTTTGACATTGTCGGCATATTTTGATGCGTCTGCCATAAACGGTAATCCCCTTAAAGTCCTATTGATTCACGTGCCCCCGCACAGTCTATCTTATTATAGAACTTCCCGTTTTATCTCCGTCGGTTGTGATGTCAATTCATTCCAGCGCTCCGTGAGCAGTTAGGCTGAAGGCGATCCGTGCGCGGCATAAAGAGCGGCAACACCGCTTTCCAATTTGTCAGTCCAATCAAGCTCGAACGCATCAATACAAACCTTAAGTTGCGACAGCGCTGTCGCCCCAATGATCGTCGATGTGGTGAAAGGCCTTGTGTCACAAAACTTGATCGCGAGCTGTGCTGGATCAAGGCCCTGCTCGGCTGCGAAATCAAGATACGCATTGACCGCTCGCTCAGTTTGCGGACTTTCGTAACGCTGAAGCCGGTTGAACAAGGCCTTGCGTGACCCCTCCGGCAACGCCCCGTCGCGATACTTGCCGGTCAGATATCCTTGCGCCAGCGGAGAATATGCCAGCAGGCCGATCTCTTCGCGGATGGCAATTTCGTCGAGACCTTCTTCAAACTTGCGCGACACCAGACTGTAGACATTCTGGATCGACGCCATGCGCGGCAGATTGTGCTTGTCGCTCTCGGCCAGAAACCGCATGACGCCGAACGGCGTTTCATTGGACACGCCAATATGCCGAATACGGCCCGCATCGACATGGCGGTTCAAATGCCCGAGAATATCCTCGAAAGCTTCATACGGATAATCATAGGCCTTGGTCTCGATTTTCCTGCCAAAGAGCGGGACCGGGCGGTCAGGCCAGTGAAGCTGATAAAGGTCAATATAGTCCGTTTGGAGTCGTTTCAGGCTCTTTTCGACCGCCTCATCGACCTGTTCGCGGGTTTGCCGCGTAAATTTGACATCTGCGTCGCGCGTCCAGGTATTCTGCGACATGCCGCATATCTTGCTGGCAAGGATCACCTCGTCGCGCCGGCCCGTCTTTTTGAACCATGTGCCGATAATCCGTTCGGTATTGCCTTGCGTTTCGGGGCGTGGCGGAACCGAATACATCTCCGCCGTGTCCCAGAAGGTGACGCCCCGCTCCATCGCATAATCCATCTGCGCATGGCCTTCTGCCTCGGTATTCTGGGTGCCCCATGTCATCGTGCCAAGGCAGCAAGAGGTTACAGACAGGCCCGTACGGCCCAATGGGCGGGATTCTATACTCATAATTTCCACTTTCTCCGGATTTCTGCTACAACTGTATCTGATTGGGAGGGTTCGCCAACATATGACGTTGCGAAAACGCCTGAGCGTAACAATATAAGGGCGTGGATTGTCCTCTTCGCATGATCGAAACGGACGATAACGGTTTTGAAGGAGCTAAAATGAACGATTTCAATAGATCATATGGTGCACGTGATCGCGCCATGGATATGTCCACCGACGCAGGGCTGCGCGCCTTTATGCTCGGCGTGTACAATAAATTGGCGCTCGGCATTGCGCTGTCGGGCATTGTCGCCTTCGCCGCAGGCTCTATCGCGCCATTGACCGACGTTCTCTACGGCACAAGTCTGCGCTGGGTTGTGATGCTGGCACCTGTCGGCTTGATCCTGTTTTCAAATTTCGCCATGCGGCGTCCGACCCCTGCCGGCTCTGCGGCGATGTATTGGGCGATTGTCGTCGCCATGGGCCTCTCTATGGGCCTTTACTTCGCCATGGCGCGCATTGGCGTTGGCGGCCTCAGCCACATCGTGATCGCCAAAGCCTTCTTCGTAACAGCAGCAACCTTTGGTGGTCTGTCCCTCTATGGCTACACCACCAAACGCGATCTCGGCCCCATCGGCACGTTCGCAATGATGGCGCTTTGGGGCACATTCATTATCGGCATGGTGTTCTTCGTGCTTCCGATGATCTTCCCGGGTCTCGCCTTCCTGCAGTCGAACACAATGCAAATCATCATTTCTGGCGGTTTTGCCCTGTTCTCTGCCATCCTTATCGCGTGGCAGACACAGAGCCTCAAAGAAGGCTACTACCAGTTTGGCGGCAATGCCGACGCAATGGCCGTGGCCACAAATTGGGGTGCGCTGAACTTCTTCATCTCGTTCGTGAACATCTTCCAGTTTGTTCTGCGCATGATGTCGAGCGACTAGCGACAACCGCTCAAACCAAACGCAAAGCCCCGCCCCTCTGGTGCGGGGCTTTTTTGTGGCTGACATCCTCCAAAAAGGCTGCGACATGGGCGCTCTATGGCCACGCTGTCTGCCATGCTAAGAAATCGCTATGATATCCTATCTCGCCAATCCGCACCGGTTTATGAAGGTCTCGCGCGTCCTTGCACCAGCGTTTTACCTGCTGGCGGCGGGCATGATTGCCTATAGCGTATGGCAAGGGCTTTGGATCGTGCCGCCCGAAGCCGTGCAGAAAGACAGCGCCCGCATCCTGTTTATCCATGTGCCAAGCGCATGGCTGGCCATGTCGTCTTATGTCGGTATGGCGGTGGCAAGCCTGATCTGGTTTGTCTGGCGGCACGAATTGGCCGATATTGCCGCCAAATCAATCGCGCCTCTCGGCGCCGGCTACACCATTTTATGCCTTGCCACCGGGTCGCTCTGGGGCAAGCCGACTTGGGGCACATGGTGGGAATGGGACGATGCCCGCATGGTGTCCGTGCTGGTCATGCTGTTTCTTTATCTCGGCTATATTGCATTGCGCGCAGCCCTTCCCTCACGCCAGCAAGCCGCCCGCGCAGGCGCCATCCTTGCAATGGTCGGGGTCATCAATATCCCGCTCATCAAGTTTTCGGTCGAATGGTTCACCAGCCTGCATCAGGATCCCAGCATTATTCGTCAGGGCGGCTCGGCCATGGATGCTGTCTACCAGACCCCGCTACTGGTCGCAGCCCTCGGACATACGCTTTTATTTGCCGCATTGGTGATGACCGCGATGCGCACGGAAATCGTCAACCGGCAGGTCGCCCGCGCCCGCGCAGCCCTTTTGAGTGGAGCCTGAACCCATGCCCGTTTTTGACCCCGAACATGCCCCCTTCGTCTGGGCTGTCTATATACTGGCAGGACTGGTGATCGGGATCATGGTCCTTGCCACGGCGCTCGGCGCACGCAAGGCAAAGCGCGATCAGGCCGCCATTCTAAAAGCAAAAGAGGATACGCCGACATGAAACGCTGGCTCGCCATTCTGCCCCTCTTCGCCCTCTTGGCTCTCGGGGCTGTCGGCGCACAGAACCTGTTGCGCGACAAACAACCGGGCGCTGGCCTGTCAGATGGACGCCCCGCCCCGACCCGCGCATTCGACCGGCTCGATAGCGCAGCCCCCCTCAGCTTCCATGAAGGCGCAAACGGGCGGCCAATTGTCGTCAACCTGTTCGCCAGCTGGTGCGCCCCGTGCGAAGTGGAGCATCCAATTCTGCTAGAGCTGGCCCGCACACATCCAGACCAGACATTCGGCGTGCTCTATCGCGACACGCCCGACAAGGGTCAGGCCTTCTTGCAGCGGCTTGGCAACCCGTTCAAAGCCGTCGCCCTTGATCCTGACGGACAAGGCGGGCTGGATTTCGGTCTAACCGGTGTGCCTGAAACCTTTGTGGTCAGCGCAGATGGGCAAATCCTTCTGCACGTGCGTGGCATCCTCACGCCTGCAACATTGGCCGAGATACAGGCGCTGATTTCCTAGACCAAACCTAAGCGGCGTCCGGTGCATCAGGACGCGCCAGGATCTCGCGCTTGCCCGCATGGTTCGGCGGCGAAATCACGCCATTCTCTTCAAGCGTTTCGATCAGGGTCGCAGCACGATTATATCCGATCTTGAGACGCCGTTGCAGATAGGAGGTCGACGCCCGCTTGTCGCGCAGAACAATCGCCAGCCCTTGCGCATAAAGGTCTTCATCAGCATTGCCTGTGGACGTGCCAAGCATGGCATCCATGACCGCCGAGCCCTCGCCCTCTTCAGGGTCTTCGAGAATATCGGCCTGATAGTTCGGCTCGCCTTGCTCTTTGAGCCAGGCCACAACGGTTTCGACTTCCTCATCCGAAACGAACGGACCATGCAGACGCTTGGTCTTGCCGCCCGGTGCCTGATACAGAAGGTCACCCATGCCAAGCAATTGTTCAGCGCCCTGCTCGCCAAGAATGGTGCGACTGTCGATTTTGGTCGTCACCATATAGGAAATACGGGTCGGGAAGTTGGCCTTGATCGTACCGGTGATCACGTCGACCGATGGACGCTGCGTCGCGGTGATCAGGTGGATGCCCGCCGCCCGTGCCATTTGCGCCAGACGTTGGATACAGCCTTCAATCTCTTTGCCCGCAACCATCATCAGATCAGCCATCTCGTCGATCACAACGACAATGTTCGGGATGGAATCGGTTGGCAGGATTTCCGTCTCGTGGATCGGCTTGCCGTTTTCATCAAACCCGGTCTGGACTTTGCGGCTGAGAATTTCGCCATTCTCGCGGTATTCCTTCGCCTTGGCATTAAAGCCGGCAAGATTGCGCACATTGGCTTTCGACATCAGCTCATAGCGGCTTTCCATTTCGCGCACGGTCCATTTGAGCGCATTCACCGCCTTCTTCGGATCAGTCACAACTGGAGACAGCAAATGCGGAATACCTTCATAGATCGACAATTCCAGCATTTTCGGATCAATCATAATGAACCGGCATTGCTCAGGCGTGAGCTTATACATCAGCGACAGGATCATCGCGTTCACACCAACCGACTTACCCGAGCCCGTCGTACCCGCAATCAGCAAGTGAGGCATCTTGGCAAGATCGACCACGGTGGGCGCGCCGCCAATATCTTCACCAAGCGCCATCGGCAGGGCCGCTTTGGTTTTGGTGTAAGGATCAGAAGAAAGCAGTGTACGGAAGAACACCGTCTCGCGCCCTGCATTCGGTAGCTCGATCCCGATCGCATTCTTGCCCGGCACAACCGCAACACGCGCAGAGTTGGCGCTCATCGAACGCGCAATATCATCGGCCAGAGAAATAACCCGCGCAGATTTGACACCTGCCGCAGGCTCAAGTTCGAACAGGGTGACAACCGGACCCGGCCGCACTTCGATGATACGGCCCCGCACACCAAACTCGCGCAGAACTTCGGTCAGGCGCTCAGCCTGCCCCAGCAGAGCTTCCTCATCGATCGCACCGGAACGAACCGGCGGGGTTTGCAACAGGTCGATAGATGGCAGCGACACATTCGACACGCGGCCACCCTTGTGCACCCGCGCGCGCGGTGTCCGCAGTGATTTGCGCTTTGGCGGAACAAGCTTGGCGTCAGATGTACGAACCGCCACCTCTTCCACTTCGGCCTCTTCCACTTCGGCATAATGCTCAGCCGGCTCTTCAGAATAGGCTGGAACGCCATAGTCTTCATCGCCGCTAATAATGATACGATTGTCGTCCTCGATATAGCCGTCCCGCTCTTCACGGCGCGCTTCAAGATAGCCGCGCAGACGAGCGCCCAGACCGCGCACACCGCGCGCCGCCCGGCGGCTTTCACGTGCCGCAGCGGATTGCAGGAGATACGCATCGCGGCGGCCGAACCCGAGCGCCATGCTCGCAGCCCAAAGCGCTGCCGCGCCGCAAAAAATACCTGTCCAAAGTTCGGGATGCGGGATCATCAAAGCCTTGAAGGGAAATGTGAACATATGCAGCAACCCGTCGCCGGCCACCCCGCCCAGCCCCGCACTCAGCGGCCACGAAGCCGGCACCGGCCAAGCCGCAAAGCTCGCCGCCGAGAGCGGCACAAACAGCGCGCCCAGAAGCCAACGGGAAATTTTCGGATCGCCAATCAGCACGGTGCGCATGGCGCCGCCAATCATCGCCGCAAGCCCTGCCGTCCACGCCGACCAGCCAAAACTCTGGCGGGCCAGATCGGCAAACACAGCGCCGCTAGCCCCAAACAGATTGCGGGCATTGCCATCGGTTGCAGCATTCCAGCTCGGATCGGCCGGAGCGTAAGAGCCGACACTGCCGCAAATGAACACGCCAATGATGAAGGCAAACGCCCCGGTGAGCATACGCCAAACCGGATCGCTTACAGAGCGCTGGTACTCATCTGCCAGCTTCACATCATCAAGTGCGCGCGCTCGTGCCATATACAAACCCCATCTAAATCGTCGAATTCCTTCCATTTTGGGGCCAAGCTCTTAACGGGGTGCGAATTTTGAGCAAATTTTCACAGAGTTTCGTAGCAAATTGCCGTACTTTTACGAAATTGCGGTCGTTTTCCATGGGTTTCCCGCAAAAATTGCAGAATGCCGCGCCGATTCGCCACTCTGGACGTGCAAGCACTCGCATCCTATCTCAAAGACATGACCACTGCCGACACATCACAAGACCCATCAGCCTCCCCCGCCTCGGGCAACATCGCTGATCTGGCAATCGTCGGCGCAGGTCCGACCGGCGCAACACTGGCCATCGCGGCGGCTCAAGCCGGGTTCAGCGTCTGCCTGATTGATGCGCGTGATCCGGATATAGAGCGGCCAGATGGCCGGAACTTCGCCATTGTGCGCGGCTCGTGGCGATTGCTCACTGGATGCTCTGTCACCGGTCCCCTGCTCGAGCACGCCCAACCTTTAAACGGTCTGGAGGCGACAGATGGAGGTCGGCACTGGTTCGGGGCGCCCTCGGCCCTGTTTACAGATGCCGATCTGCCCGATGATGCAGACGGAACCCCGCTTGGCTACATGATCGAAGCCCCCCGCCTGCAAGCAGCGCTCGACGCCGCCCTTGCCGCTGAGCCCAATATCGAATGGCACCGCAACGCATCGTTTTCAGGGCTGGACGTTGAAGCCGGACATATCGCCCTCGAATTGGCCAATGGTCAGGTCCGGTATGCGCGGCTCCTGGCTGGCTGCGACGGGGTGAACTCACCCGTGCGCACTGCAGCAAGCATTACAGTTGAAGGCCGCGAATATGGCAAATCGGTCTTTGCGGCCAATGTGACCCTGTCGCGCCCTCATCATGGCATTGCGCGGCAATTGTTCACCCCCGAAGGCCCCTTTGCCACCCTGCCCCTGACCGGCGACCGCGCAAACCTCGCCTGGTATATGAAAACCGGTGCAGCCGAGACCTTGGCCGCATCGGGCAAAGACGGGATCGAAGCCGAGCTTAACGCGCGCTTTTCCGGGTTTGCCGGCAAGATGCAGCTTGATGGACCGGCCATCTCGTATCCGCTCGAATTGAAGATTGCCGACAGCATGGTCGCGCCCCGCATCGCACTGGTCGGAGATGCAGCAAGGCGGATCAACCCACTCGCAGGACAAGGGCTCAATCTTGGCTTCAAAGATGTCGCCGCATTGGTCGAAGTGCTCGAAGATGGCCGTCATGCCGGTCTCGACATAGGCGCGCTGACCGTGCTCGACAATTACCAGCAATGGCGGCGGTTTGACGCCAATGCCACCGCGCTCGGTCTCGATGCCATTGACCGGATATTCTCCAATGACAGCGCCCTGCTCAAACCCTTGCGAGGCGCTGGCCTTGCCATAGCGAGCCGTGTCCCATTTGTCCGCAAAACGCTGGCCGGACAAGCCAGCGCACAGCAAGCCCATTTGCCAAAACGGATGCAGCCGGACGCGCCTTAGCAACGACGCTTTCAAACGCTTCAGCCCCCTCATCCCTTTCAAAGCCGGGCCGGTGGCAAATCACCTCGCGCACTTGTGATGCGGACGCACAAAGGAGCCATGCAATGATGGGGCAATCCTATCGTTTCAACCTCGACGCTAACGCACCAAATCAGGAGACCCAAATGTCCAACCATTTCAGGAAGACACTTTTCGCCCTATCTGCCGCGGCAGCTTTGAGTGTGGCGCTGCCGAACACCGCCCTTGCCAGCGGCGGCGGTGGCGGCGGCGGCGGTTTCAATGCGCCATCTGCCCAGCCGACCGTTGATGTCGCTGCCCTCTATCGCGAAGGCATTACCCAATATCAAGCCGGTGACTTTGCCGCTGCCGAAAAATCAATGCGCAAAGTCACGCGCGAAGCTCGCAGAAATGCGCAAGCCCATTATATGCTTGGCCTGTCGCGCATGGCTCAGGAGAAATGGCGTCCAGCATCAAGCGCCTTGAAAAAAGCCGTCCGCTACGATGCCGAAAACCATGATGCGCGCGCACAATTGGGTTTGGCCTATCTGCAACAGGACAAGGCCAATAAGGCCGCCGAACAGTTGGCAGAGCTTGATGAACGACTAGCGGCATGCGCCGAAACTTGTCCGACAGACCTGACCGCCGCCGCCGATGCCTTGCGCACGGCGATGGATCCGGACACCGCCAGCGACGAGACGGCCGCGCTCTATACGCCGGTCCCCGTTACATTCACCGTACAAGACGGCGACGCGGCCTATCTTGATGCCGTCCGGCTCATCAATATTGGCGCGTATGACGAGGCACTTGCACAGCTCGATGATGCGCAAGCCGTGTTTGGCCCTCATCCCGATGTTCTGACCTATACAGGCTTTGCCAATCGTAAAGCAGGCAATTACGAGCAAGCCATCCGCTTCTACAAATCGGCCCTCGAACTTCAGCCCGATCATGTCGGCGCCAATGAATATCTCGGCGAGTACTATG
>CAZXXY010000046.1:0-14604 GCA_964644755.1 uncultured Hyphomonas sp.
TCGTGAATGGCCTGAATGGCTGTTTTCTGCTCGGCATCGCTCATTGAAGCCAGCGGCAGGGCAGCCATTTTTGTGATGCGGGCTTTCAGGCTCGCATATGTGTCTTCAAAGGCGGCGCGCTGGAAGTTCATCTCTTCAACATTGGCAGGATCGGGCAAGCCCCAATGGACCGTTACCGGATGGCCCGGCCAATAGGGACAAGATTCGCCGGCCGCATTGTCGCAAACCGTAATAATGACATCCATTTTCGGGGCCGCTTCGCCGCCAAATTCGTCCCAGGATTTGGACCGGAACCCCGACACATCATGGCCATTGGCTTTCAATACGGTGATCGCCATCGGGTGGGGCTTGCCTTTCGGGGTGGAGCCTGCGGAATAGCCGGTAAACCCCTCCATTGCAGAGACAAGGGCTTCGCCAATGATCGAGCGGGCCGAGTTGCCCGTACAGAGGATAAGTATGTTCATAAGGTTGGCGTAGGCATTTGCGGGGCGATAGGCAAGCTTTGTATTGGGTCGGTTGACCTTGCATTCTGCGCAGGCTGGCTTCAAGCTAAGGCTCGAAGTTCACTTGCACTGACATGTTCAGGAGACAGATATGCGTCATTTTTCAGCTTCAATTTTTGGTCTGGCCTGCTTATTAGGGACCGCTTGCTCCCAACCTTCCGCTGAAGAGGCTAGTGATTTGACCACGCAAGAAACCGCACAAACATCGACAGAAGACCCGCATATCTGGCTTGAAGAGGTTGAAGGCGAACAAGCGCTCGCCTGGGTGCGCGAACAGAATAGCGGGTCACTTGCCGCGTTGACGGGCGACACACGCTATGCCGGTCTTGAAGCTGCGGCGCTGGACATCGTCAATTCAACCGACCGCATTGCCTATGGCACCATCCGCAATGGGCAGGTGTATAATTTCTGGCAGGACGAAGACAATGTGCGCGGGCTGTGGCGGCGGACTTCGCTCGCAAGCTACGGCACGGAGGCGCCTGACTGGGAAACCGTGATTGATTTTGATGCCCTGTCGGCGTCAGAAGGTGCGAACTGGGTGTTCAAGGGTTCGAATTGCTACACGCCCGAAGGGAGCAGCCAGACGCGCTGCCTGATCTCATTGTCCGATGGCGGCAAGGATGCGGTGATCCAGCGCGAGTTTGATCTCGGCTCGAAAACATGGGTCGAAGACGGGTTTGTCACGCCGGAAGCCAAGCAGAATGCAAGCTGGCTCGATATGGATACGCTGCTGATCGGCACCGATTGGGGCGGCGATGGATCGACATTGACGGAAAGCGGTTATGCCTCAATCGTCAAACGCTGGACGCGCGGCACACCGCTCGAAAGCGCCACCACTCTGGCTAAAGCCAGCCCGACAGATGTCTGGCTTGCGCCTATGGTGATCGAACTTGAAGATGGCGGAC
The DNA here is from genome assembly GCA_964644755.1 of uncultured Hyphomonas sp. Taxonomy (GTDB): domain Bacteria; phylum Pseudomonadota; class Alphaproteobacteria; order Caulobacterales; family Hyphomonadaceae; genus CALLCD01. The sequence continues at coordinate 1,409 of CAZXXY010000046.1, forward strand.
GCATTGGCGGCGCACTCAGGGGCGATACGTTTTTCACGCGCACCTATTTCCTGTTTGATGCGGACGGACAAGCAACCGAAATGCCCCTGCCCCCGCGCGCCAGCATCGAAGATGTTTACAAGGGACAGCTGCTCGTCTCTTTGCAGCAGGACTGGGCCCCAGAGGGACAGGCTGCAGCGTTTGAATCGGGTGACCTCATCTCGTTTGATCTGGCCGCCTATCTCGAAACGTCGACACTTCCGACCGCCCAGCTCGTCTTCCGGCCAAATGCGCGGCAGAGCTTTGAAGGTGTTTCAACCAGCGGCGCAACGGCTCTGATTTCGATCAATGATAATGTTGTTGGCAAGCTTCTCAAGCTGAGCCGTTCAGACGAAGACTGGACGACAGAGGCGATTGAATTGCCCGGACAAGGGCAAACGCGTCTCGTCTTTGCCGATCGCAAAGCGGACACCGCCTTTATCAATTATGAGGGCTTTCTGACGCCGGACACGCTGCTGGCCTATGATACGGTGAGCGGCGCGCTTTCCGCGCTAAAATCCGCGCCGGAAAAATTCGATGCGAGCGGGCTTGTGGTCGAACAGTTCGAGGCAAGATCGACGGACGGCACGCAAGTGCCCTATTTCGTCGTCCGCCATAAGGACACCCCTTATACGGGCGAAACACCAACCCTGCTCTACGCATATGGCGGCTTCCAGATTTCGCTGGCTCCGTCCTATTCTGCGATTACGGGGAAGCTGTGGCTTGAAAATGGCGGCGCCTATGTTCTGGCGAACATTCGGGGTGGCGGCGAGTTTGGCCCGGACTGGCATCAGGCGGGCCTGAAAGGCAATCGCCAGCGTATCTATGATGACTTCATCGCCGTGGGCGAAGATCTGATCGAGAAGAAAATCACCAGCCCCGAACGTCTGGGCATTATGGGCGGCTCGAATGGCGGCTTGTTGATGGGGGTTATGCTCAATCAGCGGCCAGATCTGTGGAATGCGGTTGTGGTGCAAGTGCCGCTTCTGGACATGCTGCGCTATCACAAGCTGCTGGCGGGGGCCTCGTGGGTGGACGAGTATGGTGATCCGGACAATCCGGACGAACGGCCATTTCTCGAGCAGATCTCGCCTTATCATAATTTCGACGCGGAAGCCGATTATCCGACGCCCTTCTTCCTGACCTCGACCAAGGATGATCGGGTGCACCCGGGCCATGCGCGGAAGATGGCACGGCTGTTTGAAGAGGCGGGCAAGCCGTTCTACTATTACGAGAACATTGATGGCGGGCATTCGGCTGCGGCAAACCAGACCGAACGGGCCCGCCGGTCTGCGCTTGAGTTCATGTATCTGACCCGCGCCCTGAATCCATAGAAAGCACCGAATGTCCCGGACGCGTCCGGAAAGGTTTGTCTCAATGCCTTGACCGGCATTGCATTTAATGTTATTGTTTATCAATAAAATTGTGGCAGCGCGCAGGGAACAAAACAATGATGGATGCCGAACTGGTACGGATGACGGGCTCCGAGGTTGATATCAAAATCATCAATGGCGACAAAATGCATGTTTTGCAGTGGCGCCGACGGCTCTTATCAGACGAAGTGTTGCTCGACGGAAAACGCCAGGCCATGTCGTATGGCTTGTGGGGCCGCGAGAAAGTCTACGGGCTGGTCTTCGGGCGCGATGAAATGGGTGAAGGCGGGGACCGGGTCATGCTGATTATCGATCCACGCTGGGACTCTAACTGGACGTCTGACCATTATAATATCAGCGGCATACGTGTTGAAGCTTTTGACGGGCCGCTGCTCACATATGGCTCGCTTGACCCCAAATCGCTCGAAAAACCGACTACTTTTACCGATTGGGTCAAAAAGAGCATCGGCATGGAGTGGTAGATCCCTGCTGGACACTGCTATTTGCTGACAATTGTGGCTTGAAAGCTGCCCCCGATTTACTCTACCCATAAAGCCGTAACTGGCTGTGGGAGAGTCTGATGGACATTGTCGCCATAGGGATGGAGCGGTTAAAAACGCTTCCCAATCTGATCATTGAAATTGCGCCAGGCGTTGCCTTGGCCTTGCTGATTTTCTTCATTGGTCGCGCCATTGTGCGCCGCCTGTCACGGGCGACGGTGACGGCCAGCGGCAAAGTGCCAAATGTCGATACAACGCTGGCACGGTTCTTTGGGTCTGCCGTTCTGTTTATCGGCACGGGCGCGGTGATTGTCGCTGCCCTGTCAGCGATGAACGTCAATCTGGCCTTTCTGGCGACGGTGGTCGCGTCAATGTTTGTCGCGCTCGGCTTTGCCTTGCAGGACACGCTCAGCGATGTCGCCAGCGGGATCATGCTGATGGTGTTCCGCCCCTATAAGGTGGGCGACGAAGTTGAAATCGGCGGCGAGCACGGGGTTGTGACCAGCCTTGGCCTGTTTACGACCTCCCTCGAAACCCGCGACAATATCGAAATTGTGGTCGGCAATTCTGCCGCCTTTTCCAACACGATCAAGAATTTCCATCATTATGGCGACCGGCGTCTCGATATGGATTTCGGGATCAGCTATGATGCGGACATCGGCACGGCGATCACCGCGATCCTAAGCGTGTGCGAAGGCGATGCGCGCATCCGGTCCGTGCCCGAGCCCTGGGCCAAAGTGACAGGGCTTGGCGATTCTGCGGTCAACATCCAGCTCCGGGTCTGGTGTGACGCGGACGAGCATCGCAATCTGCAAATGGATCTGCCCGAACGGGTCAAGCATGCGCTCGACGCTGCCAAGATCGAAATTCCTTACGAGCACAATATGATCATTCCAGTAAAGGCGGTTCAAAATGCTGTTTAACTTTCTTGCCGACACACCTGCCCCGCCCTTCGAACTGACCCCTGAGGGGTTGAACGCCACCGCGCTGCATTATGGCCAGGCGGCCCTTGATAGTGCGATCTCTTTTGCGCCCAAATTACTAGCCGCTCTACTCGTCTTGTGGATTGGCAGCTGGTTTGCCGGAAAGATGTATCGGGTGGTTTCCACCCAGATTACGAAATCCGGCAAAATTGACGACACGCTGGGCAACTTCTTTGCCACTGCGCTGCGCTATCTGGTTATGGCCGCAGTCCTGCTGCTTGCCGTGGCCATTCTCGGCGTACAGGTCTCGTCGATCTTCGTGATCTTCTCTGCCATGACGCTCGCCCTCGGGCTGGCCTTGCAGGGGTCTATGAGCAATGTCGCGGCCGGATTACTGCTGATTATCATGCGGCCTTACAAGATTGGCGACTATGTGGAAGTGGCCGGAGAAGAAGGCACGGTCGAGGATGTCAGCATTTTTGTGACGACGCTCCGGACGCTCGATAACATCCAGATCATCCTGTCGAATGGTGAAGTGCGGTCGTCGCCTATCCGGAATCTCACCTCTCTGGGGCTGCGCCGCTGCGACATCGATTTCGGGATTGATTATGGCGATGATATCGGCAAGGCGATCGGCATTATCAAACAAACGGCTGCCAAACATCCCGATGTTTCGTCGGAGAATGGCGAGCCCTGGGCGAAAGTTGCCTGTCTGAATGACAGCTCCGTCGACATCCAGATGCGCGTCTGGTGCAAGCCAGAACATTATTGGGACGTCCGGTTTGACTTGCTGCGGTCTGTCAAAGAAGCTTTCGATGCTGGCGGGATTACCATCCCTTATCCACATGTGGTGGAGATAGAGAAGTCAAGCTAGGCTGGCAATGCGCATCCCAAATGCAGCCGTCACATAAAGTTCATATATAATAGTGAAATCTGTCACTAAACAGGTTCATAGCGCCCCCATCAACGCAATACCAAATTGATAGGGATAAGCTATGAATATGAAATCCGGATTGTTGGTCGGCACGCTTGCCATCGCCATCGGGCTGCCTTTCGGGCCGACCGCGGCAGCGCAGGACGAGCCGATTGGTTGGATCTCCAAATGGGATGGCGGCGCGCCGACATTTGCTGGCGATGGATGGGACTTCAAAATCTTTGGCCGCGCGCAGTTCGACTATAATTTCGCGCGGAGTGATGAAACCGATGATTTCGACATTTCCAACACGCAGATCCGCCGCTTGCGCCTTGGTGCCAAGGGGTCGTTTGGCGACAGTCTGAGCTACAAACTGCAAGTCAATTTCGACGAAGGCGGGGATATCACCGCCGAGGATGTTTACGTCCAGTGGGAGCCTGCCGCGCTTGGCGGATGGGCTATCCAGCTTGGGCACTTCAAGACGCAGAACTCGTTTGACGAGATCAATTCTTCCAAATTCACAACCTTCCTCGAGCGTGCTGCCTTTACCGATGCGTTCGAACTTGACCGCCGTCTCGGTGTGGCGCTGAGAAAGTTTGGCGACAATTATTCTTTGGAAACCGGCGTTTTCCTGACCAATCTGGACAATGTGTCGGGCAATGAAGAAGGCTGGGCGGCCTCTGGACGGGCGACATATTCCCCTATTCTCGAAGAGGATTTGAAACTTCACCTTGGCGCGTCCTTCCGTTACCGGAACCAGGGCGACGATGAAAACCTGCTCGAATTTCGCCAGCGGCCTTTCACCGAGAACACAGACCGGATTATCTCTACTGGCAATATCGCCGGATCAGATACGTTCGTTCAGGGCGAAGTGATTGCACAATATAAGCAATTCTGGGCAGCGGGTGAGTATGCTGTGACCTTTGCCAATACCGATCTTGGCCTTCTCGGCGCGGGCGATGCGACTTTTGACGGCTGGTATGCAGAAACCGGCTTCTATATTGGCGGCAAGCGCATCTACAAAAAGGGCAAGTTCGACCGGCCAACGATTGACCGCCCCATCACGAAAGGCGGCTATGGCGCGTTTTCCGGCGCGATCCGGTATGACACGCTGGACCTGAACAGCTCCGGCATTGAAGGCGGCACGCAGGATACGATTGCAGTGGCTGCGGACTGGTGGCCGACACGCTATACACGCCTCGGCATCAACTATTTCCATTCTGACAATTCGCTGGGCAATCCGCTCGCTGGTGTCAGCGGTGTCGATGGGTCGGTGTTGGCTGTGCTGGCACAAGGGGTCACCGACGAGACCGTCAATGGCATCAATGTTCGCCTGCATTTCGACTTCTAGGGTTCCCCCCGAAGCAGTCTTTCAATCTACTTTACCGGAGGCGGCGCAGCTGCGTCGCCTTCGCACCGAACGGGTTTCACAAATCTGTCACAAATCTGAGCAGTAACTGTCACTAAACCAAGGCAGAGCGGTTCCATACTTACGGAATCACGCCAACAAGAAGACAGTCTTTGAATATCTGAACGCCAGCTCCGCGACAGACAAGCGCGAGAGGGTATGACCACAAAGAGGACCTAAAATGAGTATCAGAACCATCACTTTAAGCTTTGCAAGCGCATTGGCACTGGCCGCATGCGGGGCGAGCGATACGGGGAATACATCTGCAAATACAGCGGACACAGCACCTGAAGCGGCGGCGGCACCGGCGGCAACATCGAGCGAGATCAGAATTGTAGGGTCTTCGACTGTCTATCCCTTCTCGACCAAAGTGGCGCAGGAATTCAAAAACAAGACCGGCTATAATGTTGTTGTTGAATCAACCGGGTCTGGCGGGGGACACAAACTGTTCTGCGCAGGGGCTGGCGCAGGCACACCGGATGTGACCAATTCGTCCCGTCGGCAGAAGTCGAGCGAGCTGGAAAATTGCGCGGCAAACGGCGTTGATGAAGTTGTCGAAGTGCAAATCGGCTTTGATGGCATTGTGCTTGCCAATACGATCGACGCTGACCCGATCGAGCTGAGCCTGCGCGAGGTTTATCTGGCTTTTGCCAAGCAGGTGCCGCTGAGCGACACGGACTGCACCCTACAGGACAACCCATATAACACATGGGCTGATATTCGCGCCGAACTGCCAGCAACGACCATCGAAGCCTATGGCCCTCCCCCGACATCGGGCACGCGCGATGCGTTTGTCGAAATTGCTATGGAGGGCGGCGCCAAAGAAGTTGCCTGTCTCTCCGAGCTGCGCGGCAATGATAAAGACGCTTTCGCAACCATCGCCCATACGCTGCGTGAGGATGGCAAATGGATCGATGCCGGCGAAAATGACAATGCGATCGTGCAAACGCTGACCAATACGCCGACGGCGCTTGGTGTTTTCGGATATTCGTTCCTTGATCAAAACGCCGACATTGTTCGCGGCGCGACGATTTCAGGGGTTGAGCCAACTTTTGAGAACATTGCCAGTGGCGACTATGCCATCTCGCGGTCACTGTATTTCTATCTCAAGCCGGCCCATGTCGAGCTGACCGTCGGGCTGAAAGACTATGCGCTCGAATTTACCTCCGAAGAAGCGTGGGGACCGGGCGGATATCTCGAAGAAATCGGCCTTGTGCCGCTGCCGGACGCAGACCGCGCAAAGTTCCGTTCCGATGTCGAGAATATGACCCCCTATCAACAGTAGTTTCCCTGTTGACCAGCAATGCTGTTCTCGGCATTAGAGAGTCGCAATGACACTGGTTTTCATCTTATCGCTGGCGGTTATGATCGCAGGAGGGCTTTACGGCAGAATGCTGGCAGTCCGACGCTATTCCGCCGCCGGCGATTTGGGGTCCGGGATTTTCTCGCGCCCCCACTCCCTGCCTAAATTCCACGGCTATTTGCTGGCATGGCATATCGGCTTTCCAGCTCTTTTGCTGATCTTCGTTCGCGCCTTCCGGCCGGATATTCTGTCATTTCCAATGCTGATTGGCGGACTGATCCTGATCGCCGCTCTGGCGTTTGCCCATGGGCACCGCGCCATCGCCCCGGGCTTCCGCGCGCGCGATTATGTCGAACGCTATGTCAGGGCGGGATTGCTTCTGTGTTCTGCTGTGGCGGTGCTGACGACGTTCGGCATTGTCCTGTCGCTGATTTTTGAAAGCCTGCGCTTTTTTGAAGAAGTGCCGATGCTGGAATTCCTCACCGGTTTGCAATGGTCGCCGCAAACGGCCATTCGGGCGGATCAGGCGGGGCAATCGGGCTCTTTCGGCGCGGTTCCGATCTTTGTCGGGACATTTATGATTATGGGCGTGGCGATGTTTATTGCCACCCCGATTGGCCTGCTGATTGCCATCTATCTGTCCGAATACGCATCGCCAAAAGTGCGCAGTTCGGTCAAACCGTTTATTGAAATCCTCGCCGGTATTCCCACCGTTGTTTACGGATTTTTCGCGCTGCTGACGGTAGGGCCGGCGATACGGGGCCTGGCGGAAAGCATGGGCTTTGCCGTGCCGACACAAAGCGCGATTGCGGCCGGATCGGTGATGGGCGTGATGATCATCCCGTTTATCTCCTCCCTGTCAGATGATGTTATCAATGCCATTCCGCAAAATTTGCGCGACGGGGCCTATGCGCTGGGCGCGACGAAATCCGAAACGATGACGCAGGTTATCTTCCCTGCTGCCCTGCCCGGCATTATGGGCGCGATCCTGCTGGGGGTGAGCCGCGCGATTGGCGAGACAATGATTGTGGTCATGGCAGCTGGTCGCGCCGCGAACCTCACTGGCAATCCGTTTGAAGCGGTGACGACGGTGACGGTGCAGGTGGTGGCTTTGTTGACGGGCGATCAGGAGTTTGACAGCGCCAAGACGCTCGCGGCCTTTGCGCTGGGACTGGTGCTGTTTGTGGTCACTCTGATTTTGAATGTGATCGCCCTGCTGATCGTGCGGCGCTACAGGGAGCGATATGACTGATGTCTGAGCCGGCAGCACAAACCACGACAAGCGTTCACCAATCCGAGGCGGCGCGAAAGCGGCTCAAGCGGCGGCGGCGGCGCGAGACCGGGTTCCGGATGCTCGGCATTTCGGCTGTGATCGCTGCGCTCAGTGCGCTTGTCTGGTTGATGATCAGCATTGTCGGCACCGGCTATACAGCCTTCTACCAGCATCATATGAACATCGAAGTTGTGCTCGATGAGAGCCTTCTGGACCCGACCGGCGCGCGGGTGCCTGACGAGCTGCGCAAAGCCAATTATCGCAGAATTGTGCAGACCTCGCTCTATGACCGTTTTCCCGAAGTGACCGATCGGCGGGCGCGGCAAGATCTGTTCAAAGTCGTCTCCGCTTCGGGCGCAACGGATATTGTCCGGCAAATGGTCTATCAGGACCCTTCCCTTGTCGGGCAAACGATCACGGTGCGCGTGCCCACGTCTGACGATGTCGACCAATTGCTCAAAGGCTATATCGACCGCGATGTCGCCGAAGACCGGCGTAAACTGACAGATCAACAGATTGGCTGGGTAGATACGCTCGTGGCCTCGGGGGCTATCAAAGCGCGGTTCAACTGGATCTTCTTTACGGGCACCGATAGCCGCGATCCGGAACTGGCGGGCATTGCCGGCGCGGTGGTCGGCTCGTTCATGGCGCTGCTCGTCGTATTTCTTGTCGCCGTGCCGATTGGCATTGGCGCTGCGGTCTATCTTGAAGAATTTGCACCAGAGAATTTGTTCACGGATATTGTCGAGATCAATATCAACAATCTGGCTGCGGTTCCTTCGATCATTTTCGGGCTGTTGGGGCTGGCGGTGTTTCTCAACTTTTTCGGTATGCCGCGTTCGGCGCCCCTGGTGGGCGGACTGGTGCTGGCGCTGATGACGCTGCCGACGATTATTATTGCGACGCGGGCGGCTTTGCGGGCTGTGTCGCCATCGATTGTCGATGGTGCGCTGAGCCTTGGAGCCTCGAAAACGCAAGCTGTGTTCCATCATAAAGTGCCGTTGGCCGCGCCCGGTATTCTGACGGGGACGATTATCGGGATTGCCCAGGCGCTTGGCGAGACGGCGCCGCTGCTGATGATCGGCATGGTGGCGTTTGTTACCGAAATTCCGACCGATCTTACTGAACCGGCGTCTGCCCTTCCCGTCCAGATCTTCCTTTGGGCGGACAGCGCAGAGCGGGCTTGGGCGGAACGGACTTCAGCTGCGATTATTGCATTGCTTGTCGTATTGGTTTCAATGAACGCGCTGGCAATTTTCCTCAGATCGAAATTGGAAAAAAGATGGTAGATTCCGACGCGGCCCCACAGGCCAAGACCGATATTGAAATTGCGCCTGAGGATTTGAAATTCCATGTCCGCGATGTGCGTGTCAGCTATGGCGAGAAGGAAGCCCTGCACGGGGTTGATCTGGATGTCGCCAAAACCGGCGTAACGGCTTTTATTGGCCCGTCAGGCTGCGGCAAGTCGACCTTTTTGCGCGTGTTCAACCGGATGAACGACACGATCCCCAGCGCGCGGGTGACCGGCAAAGTGCTGCTCGATGGCGAAGATATTTACGGGCCTGATGTTGACCCTGTTCTGTTGCGCGCGCGCGTGGGCATGGTGTTCCAGAAGCCAAACCCGTTTCCTAAATCCATCTATGACAATGTGGCCTATGGCCCACGCATTCACGGGCTGACCAAGACGGCCGCAGAACTTGACGAAGTGGTCGAGAAAAGTCTGCGCCGCGCCGCGCTTTGGGACGAGGTCAAAGACCGTTTGAAGGATCAGGGCACGGGGCTTTCGGGCGGACAGCAACAAAGACTGGTGATCGCGCGGGCGATTGCGGTGCAGCCGGAAGTGATCCTGATGGATGAGCCTGCCTCGGCGCTTGATCCGATTGCGACGGCGCGTCTTGAAGAGCTGATTGACGAGTTGAAAGACCGCTACTGTATTATCATCGTGACCCATTCGATGGCCCAGGCGGCCCGTGTTTCGCAGCGCACTGCCTTTTTCCATCTCGGACATCTGGTTGAATATGATGTTACCAGCAAGGTCTTCACCAACCCGACCGATACACGCACGCAGGATTACATTACCGGCCGGACGGGCTAATTTGGCAGCTCATCCGAGCGCTAAAAACTCGCTAAAGCCTTGATTTTAATGGTGCCGCCAAGGTGACTTGAACACCCGACCCCCGCATTACGAATGCGATGCTCTACCAGCTGAGCTATGGCGGCACGCGCTTCGAGTGAAGCGGCCTTTTCATAACGGCCAATGCCCATGAGGACAAGGGCAGAGCTCTTGCCAAATTTTGTCGGCGAGCGCAGTTTGGCTTTTTGTAGAAATACAATTGGGGGGCGTGTGCGGCAGCCTGTGGGACTTTTGGGACTGGTCGGTTTCTTGTGGCTCGCCGCTTGCGGGCCTGCGACGCCACTGGACACACTGGCACAGGGCGAAACGGGGCGTGTTGTCCGGATTATTGATGGTGACGCTCTGGTGCTCGATACAGGGCTGAGCGTGCGGCTGGTCGGGATAGAGGCCCCTGTCCCCGAGCGGCGCAATCGCGAAGGCCAACCCTTTGCCGACGAGGCCAAACGCATGCTTGAAGATATGGCGCTGGGGCGGCAGGTCCAGCTCGTCTATCCCGGCATCACGCGTGACCGCTATGACCGTGCCCTCGCCTATGTGCGTACGAATGACAATTTGGGGCCGGAGCTTTGGCTCAATCAGGAAATGCTGCATTTGGGTGGCGCCCGCGCGCGGATTTATCCTGACACCTCGCGGCTGGGCGAAAGCCTGATCGATATGGAGGCCGATGCGAGAGCCAGAGGCATTGGCTTGTGGGCCTTGGCTGCATGGGACATTCCGGACGCCGCCGCTCTGCCCGCGGAGGCACGGGGGTTCTATATTGTGGCCGGACGGCTTGGGCCGGTTGGCGAGACACTCGATCCGGACGCCGCCTGCACACGCAGGCTGATGGAGAGCGGCCTGCATGTGAATTTCCTATCAAATGCTGCAGATGCCTGCGGTTTTGAGGGTCAATCGGATTGGGAGCCTGGAACACAGGTGCGTTTGCGAGGCTATTTGCGCGAGGGCCAATTGGAGGTCAGCCATATTTTCAACGCTGAAAGGCTACCGGCAGACGGCACGCTTTGACGCATAAAAAACCGGCCAGAGCGCATAGGCTCCAGCCGGCTAATTTTATCTGGGAAAGTCGCTTAAGCGGCTTTTTTCTTGGCCAGAGATTCGGCGAGACGCTCCATTGCGGCGCCTTTTTCGATGTTCTCGACGGCGGACAATTCCCGCGCCATCCGGTCCAGCGCATTCTCATACAGCTGACGTTCGGAATAGGACTGTTCGGGCTGGTCTTCGCCACGGTGCAAATCGCGTACAACTTCGGCAATCGAGATCAGATCGCCAGAATTGATCTTGGCTTCATATTCCTGCGCCCGACGCGACCACATGGTCCGCTTGATGCGTGCCCGTCCACCGAGGGTTTTGAGGGCATCATCGACCAGTTTTGAGCCCGCCAAAGCGCGCATGCCCGAGGCTTCTGCGCGATTGGTTGGCACGCGCAAAATCATTTTGTCCTGATCGAAAGCCACGACAAATACTTCCAAATCCATGCCGGCGACTTGCTGCTTCTCAACACCTGTCACTTTGCCAACACCATGAGCGGGATAAACGACGTGTTGATCAACTTCAAACGCCAATGCAGTTTTCTCTGCTGCCTTCTTCGCCATGAATATTCCTTTTCTACGCGACTTTTGGGGGCCTCTAGACAAAAAAACCGCCCAGCCGCACGACGCGTCCGGACGCTTTGAAAGCATGCGAAACCCTAATTTACCTAGTGTTTATAACACAAGATGAATGTTTGTACAAACAGGCGTAAAGACGGGCTTAAGACTTCGGGCGCCTCAAGGCGATTATTCGTCTCCGGAACCGGGTTTTTCGCTAAAGTATTTCTCCAATTTCCCCGTTTCCTGAGCAAATTCTTCCCTATCGGCGGGCGGCTCCTTCATACGGGTAATCACAGGCCAGATTTTGGCATATTCGGTGTTCAGCTTCAGCCACTTGCCATCAGGCTCATCTTCGGTATCGGCGGTAATCGCCTCGACGGGACATTCAGGCTCGCACACACCGCAATCAATGCATTCGTCCGGGTGAATGACGAGCATGTTCTCGCCTTCATAGAAACAGTCAACGGGGCAAACCTCGACGCAATCCATATATTTGCAGCGGATACAGGCGTCTTTTACTATATAGGTCATTCAGAATGGGCTCCGTGTCGGTATAGAGACTGCGAAATGGTGCTATGTGGGCATTTTGTCAATTGTCTTATCGTCGCGTTGTTCAGTTCGGGCCGGCGTCGGCGCGCGCCTGTGCCCGTTTTTTAGCCCCCGCTCTGGGGACGTCCGCGATATGCAACAGGCCTGCCACTTGCCGGATGAACGCATCTTCGATGGGACATTTTTCGCCATCGGCAAAGGCCACGAGATAGAGCCCTTCGACAACGGCCAGACGCTGTTCCATGGGCAGTGTTTTGACATGTTTTGTGAACTGGTGGGCATCGACAGCTTCTTCGGCGAGCGCCTCGCCCTGAGCCAGCACAGCATCGGCACGGGCGGCATCAAAATCAAAGCTTTCGAGCAAAATCATCGCAATCTGGTCGCTCTCGATGTCAGCATATATCCCGTCGGCCAACGCCGCTTCGACCAAAAGCGCCGCCGCAGCAACTTCCGGCTCGATGGCCTTGTGCGCTGGCGTTTTTGCCGCCCAGCCAAACAGGTTTTGGAGAAAATTCATCATGACGTGCCCTCGACAATTTCCGCGTAGAGTTCTGCCGCTTCAGTTGCAGGGCCGCGCCGTGTGCCCAAGGCTAAAACTTCAACTGTTCTGATATGCACGGACTTTCCGAAAGTCACAATATCCCCCACGCGAATTGTGAGGCCGGGCTTACTGGCTCTGCGGGTTTGTCCGTGGCGTGTGATGCGGACACCGCGCTTGGTAATTTCGGCGGCTGACAGGCTGCGGGTGCGATAGAACCGGGCCCGCCAGAGCCACACGTCAAGACGAAGCGCATCGTCTTCCGCCTCAGCCATGCTCGACTTTCTCTTGCGGGGGCGCATCAGGCGTGGCGATATCCTGTCCGGTTTTTTGTCCGTTAGACACTCCGGTATTTTCGCCAGAGTCCATATCAGGCTCCGTTTGACTGTCCTTTTTAGCCTCAGCGGTCTCGCTTTCGGGCGGTTTGGCCCTGGCTTTCTTTTTCTTCTTTTTGCGGGGGGTTTTGGGTTTTTCCGGCTCGATCAAAGCGGCCAAGGCAGCAAACGGGCTATCAGGATCAGGGGTTTTTCGAGTGCGCGGGCCAGACCGGTTGCCAGATTTGTGATTGTGCGCAGGCTTGTCTCTGCGGCCCGGTTTGCGCTTGGATTTCCGAGAGTCCGCCCCCTGCTCCGAACCGGCGGACTCGGTAGCAGTGGACTCCGTGGCAGTGGACTC
>CAZXXY010000046.1:14704-19577 GCA_964644755.1 uncultured Hyphomonas sp.
CAGTGGACCGGCCCGATCGGGAAGGCGTGTGGCGGCGGCCATAGCGCCAGAGGGTTGGCAGGCCCGTTTCGGCGTCTTTCTCGGCAATGACAAGACCGAAGCCTTTGAGCACAGCCGGAAATGTATCCCCCGGTGATGAAATGATCGAGGCGACTTCGGGCGGTACGGCAAAAAGGTTCTTGTCTGCTTCTTTGCGGCGCTTGGACAGCTCCCATGCCAGACGTTCGACAAGATCGGCGCGCACGGCCCGTGGTCCGAAGCGTAGATAGCCATTGGCGAGCAAGGCGGCGTCCGGCCATGAGCCGTCAAGCGCGAAGGAACCGGCCCCTTCTGGCGCAGGCTGGCATGGCTCACCATCGAACAGGGTGCGCAACAAGGCGATCAGTCTCTGGGCAGCGGGTTTCTGCGCGGTTGGCACATGGGCACAATGGCGGCCCGTGCGAATGCCTGCCGCTTTGAGCGCCTCGCGCTCTTCGGCTGAAACCCGCAAAGACGGATCATCCTGACGCAGATCAATGGCGGCGCCGGATTCCATCAGGCGAAAGGCGATGCCTTTGGCATGGCCGCTGAAGACATCGAGACTGCCGCCCGTGTTCAATGTGGTATGGCACGGCAAAATGGTGGCAATGTGTTTGGCGGTCCAGGCGGCCAGACGGTCGAGACCGGCAGCGCGTGCCGGTTCGGGCGCTTCATCGCCGCCGATCAGCTTGACCGCAGGGCTAAGCCAATCGCCGCCCTTGGCCAGTTCGGCGATCGCGGCCTCCTGCCAGATGATCTGTCCTTCGCTGTTCAGGCCAAGGCTTGCATCTTCGGCTTCGGCAATTTCACCGAGGCGTTTGAGAAGGATTGGTGCGAGCGCAGACTGGGCGGCCAGACGCACGGTCTTGCCTTCAACCGTGCGGGCGGCGGTGTCGGCTTCAAACACCAACCCGTTCAACCGGCCAACCGTGTGGCCCTCGACACTGACCTGCCCATCGGGCGTCAACTCAGTCATTAAGGCAATATCCTTTTTCAGCCCAGCAAGCAGCGCGGTCGTACGCCTGTCAACGAAGCGCTCGATCAAGGCTTCGTGTAGTGCATCTGACAGACGATCTTCCAACGCACGTGCTTTGTCGCGCCAAAGCGCGGGATTTTCAAGCCAATCATCGCGATAAGCGGCATAGGTCCATGTCCGGATTGCGGCCAAACGCTGCTGCAAGGCTGGAATGTCGCCCTGGTCATCGGCCAGTCTTTCCATCCGGTTGGCCATGGCGACATCGCTCAAGCGGGCGTCTGCGTCGGCAAGATGTGCGTGAAGGGACTGGACCAGACGGAAATGGCCCTCATGACCGGCTTTGCGGAAATCGGGCAGGCGGCACAGATCCCACAGCCTGCGGACCCGCCCCTCTCCTGTGGTGCTCCCGGCCACATCCGGCTCAAGCGCCAGCCTGCGGAGCACCCATTCGTCGAGCGCATTCGGGTTCTGACGCAGGACCGGTGTGCCGGAAGGCCGCGACAAGGTTTTCATCAAGGCCGGCAAGCTCGACAGGTCGAGCGCAGAGTTGCGCCATTCAAGCGAAGCAACGGGTTCGAATGTATGGGTTTCGACGCGGTGGACCAGGTCCTGATCGAACGGGGCGCAGTCTCCGGTTTCGCCAAACGTGCCGAGATTGCGAAAGCGGCCGGCGCGGCCTGCAATCTGCGCCAGTTCCGATGGGTGCAAGGCACGATGCCGCCGGCCATCATATTTGGTCGTCGCAGCGAAGGCGATGTGGTCGACATCCAGATTCAGCCCCATGCCGATGGCATCTGTCGCAACGAGGAAATCGACCTCGCCTGACTGGTAAAGCTCGACCTGTGCATTTCGGGTGCGTGGCGACAGAGCGCCCATAATGACCGCCGCCCCGCCCTTTTGCCGACGCAGCAATTCCGCGATGGCGTAAACCTGCTCGGAACTGAAGGCGACAATGGCCGAGCGTTTGGGCAGCTTGGTGACTTTGATCGGGCCGGCATAGGAGAGATCGGAGAAGCGTTCGCGGCGGTCGGCATCGGAGCCAAGGTCGAGCGCTTCGAGCACAGGGCGCATTGTGTCTGCGCCGAGCAGCAATGTTTCTTCGGTGCCGCGCGCGTGTAGCAGCCTGTCCGTGAAGATGTGGCCGCGATCGGTGTCTTCGGCGAGCTGGATTTCGTCAATCGCCATGAAGGCGACGGGGTGATGGACGGGCATGGCCTCGACGGTGCAGACAAGATAGCGGGCGGTTTCAGGCCAGATCCGCTCTTCGCCCGTAATCAGTGCCGCGGCGCTTTCGCCTTTGAGGGCGACGACCTTGTCGTAGACTTCGCGGGCCAGCAGGCGAAGCGGCAAGCCGATCATGCCGGAACGATGGCCAAGCATGCGCTCGATGGCATAGTGGGTTTTACCGGTATTGGTCGGCCCGAGCACGGCCTTTAAATGAGACATTGTCAGCCCCTCAGGCAGTCACACTTATCTATGTCGCCTGTCTCGCCGCCTGACGCAAGGGATGGTTCATCGGCAATGTGCAGGCCCGCGCTTTGCAGCTCGACGCTTAGCCTGTCTGGGCGCTCTCGTCGAAGTCTCTGAAAAGACCGTCAAGATCAGCGAGTTGGTCCCTCGACGGCGCGGTTGCATCCTGATCGATTTGCACGGTTTTGCCGGCTGCATTCATCACACTTAAAACCGTGACGAAAAGTTCGCGCTGATCGACGGGTTTGGGGACATAGCCATCCATGCCAAGCTCGAGACACTTCTCACGGTCCCCCGCCATCGCATCGGCGGTCAGAGCAATCACAGGGATCGAGGTCCAGCTCTCACTGGATTCCCGAATGCGGCGAATGGTTTCGCGTCCATCCATGACCGGCATATGCATATCCAGCAAGACCAGATCAAACGGGTGCGAGTCGAGCATTTCAAGCGCTTCGCGGCCGTCCGCCGCTTCTGTGGCAATCAGGCCCTGAGGCTCGACAAACAGGCGTGCAACTCTGCGGTTAATGGCATTGTCATCAACAATAAGAACCCGCATTCCGCGCAGCGAACGTTGATTGTACTCGGACGAGCCTGCAGGCTGGGCCGGGGTCTGGGGCGTCGGCGGCTCGGGGACAAGAGTGGGTTTTTGGTCTAGTGGCTGGGCTTGTGGTACGCGTTTGCGCACGCCCTGCCTCGCCGTAAAGCTGAGCGTAAAGACAGAGCCGCGACCGGTCTTGCTTGCGACCGTGACATCACCGCCCATCATGCGCGCCAGTTTGCGCGTAATTGCAAGGCCCAGGCCCGTCCCGCCATATCTGCGCGTGGTCGTGGCATCCGCCTGCGCAAAATTCTCGAACAGTCCTTCAAGATGAGCGTCGGAAATACCAATCCCCGAATCGGAGACGTGAATAACGATTTTATGCAAATCCTTGTCATTGGGGTGCGGGGCGCTTTTGACAGCAATAATCACCCCGCCCTCGCTTGTGAATTTGAGCGCATTGGAGATCAGATTTGAAACGCATTGGCGAATACGGACAGTATCAAAAACAAGGCTGGCGGGCACATCCTTGTCGACAACAAATTTGAGATACAGACCTTTTTCGTCGGCCATTGGCTGATAGAATTTCTGCAACCGGGAGAGGCGGTGGCGCAAGTCGCCTTCGACCGGGCTCAGTTCAAACCGTCCTGCCTCGATTTTCGAGAGGTCGAGGATATCATTCAAAATTGTCATGAGTGATTTCGAACTTTCGAGAATGGTCGACACCATATCCTGTTCATCAATATTCAGGTCACGCGAGCTGAGCGCTTGAGCCATTCCCAATATCCCGTTCAGGGGGGTCCGGATTTCGTGGCTCATGGATGCGAGAAACTCGGACTTCGCGTCGCTGGCTGCTTCGGCCTCTTTGCGCGCATTGAGCAGTTCATCACTTTTACGGCGTTCTTCGGTTAGATCGACACTCACGCCGACATATTTTCCGTCCGACGTCTTCGAATGCTTGAGGCGCAAAGGCCGTTCGCCCGCCCCCATCAATTCGAAGGCGTCGCCGTTTTTCATGCTGTTAACAGCATAATCGATGATGGCCTGGGTCTCTTCTTCGCCAATGTCCATGGGGGAGGCCCGAATTTCCGCGGCGATGCCCTCGACAAACGTCTCTCCGCGCTCCAGAGCTTCCATTACTTTCGGGAAATGTGCGCGCGCAGGGCGGTTTGCATAGACCAGCCTGAAGTCTTTGTCATAGACTGCAAAGCCGTTTTCAAGCCCGTGGGCCGCTTCAAACAGCTCTTCGATTGTCAATTCTGTCATCTGTACTACCTACGTCAGCACCCCTACGTTAGGCAATCTCGGGCAAACCTGTTGTTTTTGTGTAAACAAAACTGACCTTAAATTTAAAACTCTTGTTCAAGGCCCTCTCGACCCATTTGACAGGCGGGCGAACAATTGTGGCAGGCTTTGGTTGACGCGCGGGCGTAGACCGTTTAAACGCCCGCTTTCTGTTTCTAGCTCTATTGAATGAGAGATTTTACCATGTCCCGTATGTGCGAACTGACCGGCACCAAGCCAATGACCGGCAACAATGTGAGCCATTCGAACGCAAGAACCAAGCGCCGGTTCCTGCCGAACCTGCTTGATGTCAAGCTGCGGTCGGAAACGCTCGACCAGTCTTTCAAGCTGAAAATTGCGGCAAAAGCCCTGCGCACCGTCGATAAGCTTGGCGGTCTGGACGGGTTTCTGGCCAAAGCCAAAACCGATCAGCTTTCGGCGAAAGCGGCGAAAATCAAACGCGACATCGAAAAGAAAGTCGCGACCGCCGCATAGATCGCTGATTTTGCATATTGAACCTGAAAAGCCGATGCTTCCCGCATCGGCTTTTTTGTGGGCGTTTTGTTCAAGGTCGCGGATGTGGGGAT
>CAZXXY010000047.1:0-2368 GCA_964644755.1 uncultured Hyphomonas sp.
CCACGGAGACGGTCGCAACCACGGAAACAGCCGCAGCCACTGAAGATGATCCGCTCATTTGCAGGCGAGAAGCCCCCATCGGCTCCAGGTTCAGAAAAAAGGTTTGCTTACGCCAATCCGTGCGAGACGCACAAGCCCAAGAGAGTCGCGACCTGTTAAGGGAAGGCTCACGGGCAAGCCAGGCCGGGACCCCCGGCGGCTAGACGATAGGCATATGGCCGGGTTCATACCCGCCATAGTCATGATTATTCTGGGACCAAGACAAGTACCTGGTCTTTGGTAACAGCTGTCCTTGCGCCCATAAACAATTCGGCGCTATCGTAACGCATGACCCATGCATCCTTTGCCCTCGAGCCAGACCATGTCACCGAACTGCGCCGGCAAATTGCGCGCTTCGGGACCGAGCGCCTGCCGCGCGAGAAACGTATTTTGCTCGACCGCGAACACCGTTGGGATCGGGATGATTTCAAAGCCCTGGCCGAGCTTGGCGTGATCGGGCTGACCATTCCCGAAGAGTTTGGCGGAACAGGACAAGACATCAGCGCCGCCGCAGCCGTCATTGAAGAGCTGTGCCAGTTCGGCACCTCTCTGGCCGGCCCCTATATTCACGCAGCCTTCTATGGCGGCATGAATATTTCCGAAAACGGATCGCCCGAACAGAAGCAAGCCATGCTGCCGAAAATCGCGCGCGGCGAGATGCTGCTTTGCTATGGCCTCTCAGAGCCGGATATTGGCGGCGATTTGCCCAGCGTGAAAACCCGCGCCGAGCGCAAGAATGGCAAGATCGTCATCAATGGCGCCAAGCGCTGGTGCACGGGCGCAGACTGGTCGGATTATATCTATTGCCTCGTCCGCTCCGGCCCTGCTGAAGCGCGGTACAAAAACCTGTCCTTCGTGCTGATCCCGACCAAGGCGGCAGGCGTTTCCATGACCCCGATAGAGCATTCGAATTTGCGCTACACCGCATCGATGGATGTCTATTTCGACAATGTCGAGCTCGACGAAGCGGCCATTGTTGGCGGACCGGAAATGTGGGATCGCGGCTGGGATCTCCTCGCCGGACGCGCGCTCGATGTCGAGAAGATCGAGATCACCTCGGTCGCTTTCGGCATTGCCCGCGCCGCCGTCGAAGACGCATGGCAATACGCACAAACCCGCACCCAGTTCGGAAAACCCATCGCCAAACATCAGGCCATTGCCCACAAACTCGTAACCGCGCGGACCAAACTGCGAGCCGCGCGGCATATGCTTTACCATGCGGCATGGCTTGCCAATGCAGGGCAACCCTGCTCCGTTGAGACGAGTATGGCGAAACTGTTTGTCGCCGATACGGGTGTAGAGATCGCTTTGTTGTGCCAGCAGGTCATGGGCGCTTACGCTCTGTCCGATGCTTATGACATGGACCGAAACGTAAGAGACCTATTGGGAATGCCGATCGTGGGAGGATCGTCAGACATGCAGAAGAACAATTTGGCAAGCCTGTTAAAGCTATGAGCGAGCCAGCCCGGGCAATTGAACCGGACCTGTCTTACGCGTCCTATTTCGAGCATCCTGTAAAGCGGCGGTTTATCCGCTCGGTCGAGCGTGTTTCGGGCCAGCCAAAGATCAAACAACTTTACGATCATTACCGCGCGCATCTTGCCGAAGACATGCCCTTCTTCGAAGCGGCGATGCGCCTGCTCGAACTCGATGTCCAGATGTCGGCCAGTCGCCTATCCGAAATTCCGGCAACCGGCCCGCTCGTCGTCGTGGCAAACCATCCTTTTGGTGTGCTCGACGGTTTGGTGATTTCATGGCTGATCAGCCTGCGCCGGTCGGATTTCAAAGTGCTGACAAATTCCGCGCTCGACGGTGTGCCCGAAGCCAAGCCATGGCTGCTGCCCGTCGATTTCGCCCCGACCAAGGAAGCCATTGCTGCCAATGTCGCCATGCGGCGCGATGCGCTGGCGCATATGAAATCGGGCGGCTGTATAATCGTCTTCCCCGGCGGCGGCGTTGCCACAACACCGCGCCCGTTTGACCGCACCGCCGTAGATGATGCATGGAAACCGTTTACCGCCAAACTCATCACCCATAGCAAAGCGCACGTCACCCCGATCTATTTCGAAGGCCAGAACTCGCGCCTGTTCCAGCTCGCCAGCCATTTCTCGATCGAGCTGCGGCTTGCCCTCGTCTTCCGCGAAGTCAAACGCCGCATGGGCAAGCCGGTCCCCGTCGAGATCGGACAGACCCTCGCGCCCGATGACATTTCGAACGCCGGAAAGCGCAGTGAACTGATGGATTTCCTGCGCGACAAAACCTATGAACTGGCCGGACCGCAACAGCATGACCGCTATCGCAAAGCGGCCATCAGGTTCCAGAAGAAAAA
>CAZXXY010000047.1:2468-19471 GCA_964644755.1 uncultured Hyphomonas sp.
GACCGCAACAGCATGACCGCTATCGCAAAGCGGCCATCAGGTTCCAGAAGAAAAAGCCGCGCGTCTATCGCTAGAGCGCTCGCAGCGGCTTGAGAGGAGCGGCACAATGACAATCAGCCAGACACAAAACGCTGACAGCCTGTTGCAAGCCGCCATAGATTTAGGCCC
Source organism: uncultured Hyphomonas sp. (assembly GCA_964644755.1). Classification (GTDB taxonomy): domain Bacteria; phylum Pseudomonadota; class Alphaproteobacteria; order Caulobacterales; family Hyphomonadaceae; genus CALLCD01. Next base: position 2,637 of record CAZXXY010000047.1, read on the forward strand.
CGATCTTCAGGCCAGAGCCGAAGAGATCGAAACGGCGCGCCGCCTTCCCGCCGACCTTGCCGCCCGCATGGCTCAAATAGGTGTCTTCCGCATGGTCACACCTGCAAGCCTTGGCGGATTGGAGCTCGCCCCGGCAGATATTGTCCGCACCGTCGAAGCGCTTGCAGAGCACAATGCCAGCGCCGGCTGGTGCGCGATGATTGGCGCGACGACGGCGCTGAATGCAGCCTATATGGACCCCGGGGCCGCCGCCGAGATTTACGCGACGCCGGATGTGATCACAGGCGGGGTCTTTGCGCCGATGGGCAAGGCCATTGTCGAGGGAGATGGCTACCGCGTCTCCGGCCGCTGGCAATGGGCTTCAGGTTCGGCCAATTGCACATGGCTGTGCGGCGGAGCGGTCATCATCGAAGATGGTGAGATGAAGCGCCTGCCAAACGGCGCACCCGATGCCCGCATGATGGTGTTCCCCGCCAGCGAGGCCGAGCTTCACGACACTTGGCAGGTTGCGGGCCTGAAGGGCACAGGCTCGGGCGACATCTCCGTCAGTGACATCTTCGTGCCGGCTGGCCGGTCTGTCTCTCTTGTCAGCGACAAACCTGTTGCCGCAGGCGCGCTCTACGCCTTCCCCGCTTTTGGCCTGCTGGCGCTCGGCGTTGCCGCTGCGGCTATGGGCAATGCGCGCGGGAGCCTCGAAGACATCAAAGCACTGGCACAAGCGAAAAAGTCCCAGGGCTCGTCAAAGACGCTGGCCGAAAAGCAATCTACGCAAATCGAAATCTCCAAACTCGAAGCCAGCCATCGCAGCGCCCGCGCCTATCTGTTCGACGAGATCGACAAGACGTGGGACGTGGCTCAGAACACCGGCGAGATCCCCCTCTCCCGCCGCGCCGATTTGCGCCTCGCCTGTACGCATATGACCCGCACCAGCGCCGAAATTGCCCGCATCGCCTATGATATAGGCGGCGGCGCAGCCCTGTTTCTCGACAATAGTCTGCAAAGACGCTTCCGCGATGCGCACGCCATAACCCAGCATGTTGCCACCGCCCCTGCCACCTATGAGCAAACGGGCCGGATCATTCTCGGCCTCGACACATTTGGCGGCATGATCTAGCCCTATGTCTGGATTTGGGCTGAAGGGATACACGAGATGATCTGTCGACACTGGCGCGGCTGGACCACACGGGAAGACGCCCCCGCTTATCAGACCCTGCTGACCGGCACGATCATGCCGGATATCTTTGCCCGCGGCATTGACGGGCTTGTCCGCTATCAGGCGATGCATCGCGATATGGTCGGCGAGGATGGTGCTCTGGAAACCGAGCATGTCACTCTGATCTGGTTTCGCTCGGTTGACGCGATCAAGGCCTTTGTTGGCGAAGACTATGAGGTCGCAAATATGCCCGAAGCGGCACAAAAAATTCTTAAACGCTGGGACACCCGTGTTTTGCACTATGGAGTGTTTGATGAAGTGTCATCGGAGGGGGACACATGAAGCTGACACTTGGCCCGGGCACGCTTGTTGCTGCCGCTTTCATTGGCCCGGGCACCGTGACCGCCTGCACTGTCGCTGGTGCAGATACTGGCTTTGCGCTGATCTGGGCTCTGGTGTTTGCAACGCTCGCGACGATCATCTTTCAGGAAATGGCTGCGCGCCTTGGTGTGATTGGGCGGCTTGGCCTCGGCGAAGCAATGGTGTCCGGAGTGGACAATCGCGCCGTGAAGTGGACACTCATCGCGCTCGTTCTATCCGCCCTCGCCATTGGCAATGCGGCCTATGAAGCTGGCAATCTGGCAGGCGGCGCTCTCGGGCTCGATGCCCTGTTCGGCGCGACCGCCGACAGCGTCAGCAAGGGCCACGTCCTGGTCATTGCAGCGATTGCCGGAGGCCTGCTCGCCGTGGGGCAATACAAGCTGCTCGAGCGCGCTCTGATCGGGCTGGTTTTGCTGATGAGCCTTGCTTTTACGCTAAGTTTCATTGTGGTCCGGCCTGACCTTGCTGCCTTCTTTGGCGGGCTGGTGCCAAGCATTCCCGAAGACCAATTGCTGCGCGTGATCGCTTTGATCGGCACCACTATTGTCCCCTACAATCTGTTCCTGCATGCCGCTGCCGCGCGTGACCGATGGCAAGGCGGAGAGGCCGATCTGGCCGCTGCCAAAGCCGATACCAGACTGTCAATCGGGCTTGGCGGTCTTGTGTCAATCTTCATCCTCTCGACCGCTGCAGCAACAATGTTTGCCAATGGAATCACCGTCAATTCAGCTGGCGAAATGGCTCTGGCCCTTGAGCCGATTGCCGGTGAACATGGGCGAATACTGATCGGGCTTGGCCTGTTCGCAGCGGGCTTGACGTCTGCCATCACGGCGCCAATGGCGACCGCCTATGCCGTCACCGAGCTGATGCCCGCGCTTCGCCAAAACGGCAAGCGCACAGCGTTCCGATTGATAGCATTGACGGTTCTTGCCATTGGCTTGCTCGCCTCGCTGCTCGGCTTCAAGTCCGTGGAACTGATCCTTTTTGCGCAGGTCGCAAACGCGTTGCTGCTGCCGATCATTGCTGGCTTCCTTTTGTTTGCGATGAACCGGAAGAGCCTGCTCGGTCAGCACGTAAACGGGCGGACGGCCAACTTGCTAGGCGGCTGCGTCCTGTTGATCACACTGTTGCTTTTGACCAAGCTGTTCTAGCGGCGCCCAGCGTTTGGCAGATGTCTAGACGCTAGGAGACGATGGAATGCAGCTTTGCCTCGCGGGCCCGCAAGAAGGCATCATGTTTGCTCGTATCGAACACTTGCGGCTTGGCCCGCGTCTTGGCCGGTTCAGGGCCGCGCCCGAGCCGCTCGGCGAAGATGGTGCCAAGGATATAAACGCCCGCCAGCACAACACCGCGCACCGTACCCGAAATTTTCGACACGCCGATGCGGCGATTATAGCTCACAGGGACATCGCGCACGGCCAGCTTCTGCTTGAGCGCGCGCACCTGCATTTCAACCGTCCAGCCATAGGTCGGCGCGACCATATCAAGTTGCTCATACGCAGTGCGACGGATCGCACGGAATGGTCCCAGATCGGTATATTCCGCGCCCCAGAACAGTTTCATCAAAACACAGGCCAGCCGGTTGCCGAACCGCTGCGGCAAGGTCAGTGATCCGGCTTCTGCCGTGCCTAAGACGCGCGACCCGATGACCATATCAACATCGCCCGACAGGATGGGGGAAATTAGCTCGGTCATCTCTTCAGGCACATCCGATCCGTCACCGTCGAGAAAAACAAGAATATCCGTCTCGCCTGCCCGCGCGACACCTGCCAGACAGGCGCGGCCATAGCCGGCGGTCGGTGCGGAAATCACTTCGGCCCCGGCTGCCCTTGCCCTGTCCGCTGTCCTGTCCGTCGAGCCATTGTCGACCACAATAGTCTGGTTCACGAAATCCGGTATACGCGAAACTACGCCTCTGATCGCCTGCTCCTCATTCAGAGCGGGAATAATAACGCTGATACGGGCTTCAGGCGGTGACATTATCCTGTTTTCTTTCGCAATCGGCCCATTCCGCGCAAAAAGGGCCCTAAAAGTAATATCAACGGCACGCCAAAGGCGACCGGTACAATCAGATATTGGTATATCGGGTCCGAATCCCCAAGTAAAAACCGCGTGTAATAAAGTGGCGCTGTTGTCATCAAAGCCAGATATCCAAGGCGAGGCGCGAACGGAATAAGCCCCGCAAGCCAGATTTGATACCAGGGATAGCCGGTTGGCGAGAGGAAGATCAAAAGCGCGACTGTGGCCAGAAGCGTTGCTGGCAAGGCCTCCGAGTCCTGTGGCCGCCGCCAAGCCAGAAGCAGGGCGCCGCCTGCCACAACCAGCATAATGATCCGCCGTGCTGCCGCGCCATCATCATCGAGCCAGCCAAGCAAACCGTCAGACAACATGGTGAACAGGAAAGCGTTGCGCCGCCAGCCCTCGGCATAGGCGACAAGCCCCTGATCTGAATCGAGTATCCCGAACCCCTCGCCCGGCACATAGCCATAGACGTGGCTCAGTTGCGGCCAAAGCAACACACCTGCCGCAATACAGAAAAGGCTCGCATAGCCGATCAGCGCAACGGGTTTGAACATGGCGCGCCGCACCAGCGCGGGAGCCAGCAAAGCCGGCCAGAGTTTCACAGCCGCCGCGCCTGCTAGCGCCAGCAAGGCCAGCCGAAGACGCCCCAGCCGCGCCAATAGCAAAACGCCAACGAGAAAGGGAACAATCAAGCCATCCATATGTCCCGCATTGAACATTTCGAGCACGATCACCGGATTCCACCAATACAATCCGCTCCACAGAACCGATCGACCGAAAGCCTTCAGCGCAAAACACATCAATACAAAGCTGCCCAGATCGACCATCAGCAATACAGCGCGCCAGCCATTCAGGCTGAATGGCGCAAGGATATGGGCAAGGCCAAACCCTGCCTGTGCAATCGGCGGGTAAATGGTTTTGAAATAGGGATAATTGACGCGCGCATAGACCACGATGTCTTCTTCGGTCAGCGCTTGCAAATCTGCCAATTGGGGATCATCGGACCAACCGGGCCGTTCGCCGAGCCGCGTGATCGGGGTCGCTTCGGCCGGAGCATAGGCATATGGGTCAATGCCATTTGCAACACTCGCTCCATCCCACAAATACCGGTGCCAGTCATCTTCAAGCACAGGATTGGACGCAAACATCATCAACCGCGCCAGCAGTCCGACGACAAAGACAATGCCTAAGGCGCCGCCCACCAGACGGCCGCTTTTGGGCAAGCGCGGAACAAGCCATAACAGGCCTGAACACAGTATGCCTGCCGCCATTGCCAGCGCGATATAAATCAGGGTCTGTCTGGTGATGTCCCATTGGGCGTAGACGAACCCATCAGAGACAACAACAACGCCAGCATAAACGGCCAGCAAAAAAAAGCCGAGGCCGGACAAGGCATATATCCCTGTCCGGCCCTGCAAATTTTTCGACATAAACGCAAGACGACTAAACATGTTGCGCCGCTATCATATTTTAGACGTTGTGGGGAGTGCCAGCTTAGGAGCCGCCGCCACCGCCGCCGCCGCCGCCGCCACCGCCACCAAAGCCGCCGCGACCACCAGTATCGATGGATTGTTGACGGATAACGAGTTCATCGCCCGAATAGCTGTATTTGCGCGTCTTGAACTCGGTCGCTTCCGACAGTCTGGACGCACGCCGCTCATCTGACAGCCCAACAAGGTGCGCTGTCCGGGCAGCTGTATCGCCGCCAAACAAAGCCTCGTCATACCAGTCATAAATCGCCGGCACTTCGACTTTCGAGCGTCCAGCCTTCACGCCCGAACGGGAATTCACGAAGTCACGGCCCTGCGCTTCAAGCTGGGTCCGCACATTTGCGCCAGTAAACGCCGCCTTCGGGAAAGATGCCCCCCCTCTACTCCCCTGATAAAGGCCGTAGAGAACATTCGGGTCATCATTGAAGCTGGTCAGGATAATGCCGCGCTCGATATCATCAATTGAAAGCTCGACGCCCTCGACTGTAATTCGCTTCTCGGTCCACATATCACCGGGCTCGGTTGCTGTCCCGCGATGAGAAGACACCCGGCGGCGGTTCCGCGTTTCAGCCATCGCATCCACAATCATGAGATTGCGGGTGTTGAGCCAATAAGCGAGCTGCTCGTCACGGTTAAGCGTTGTTACCGATACATTTGACAAATAGCGCATATACTGAGCCATAAATGCGCTGCCATCTGTGGCAACCGACGCATAAGCAATTTTCGTCCGGCCGCGTTCTTCAGTGGTGAATGCCCGCATGAACTGGGCCAATGGGCTGTAATCAACGGCAAGTTGGCTCGTCTCGGAGACTTGGGTCAGCTGCGCAACCTGATCTGATGAAAGGGGCTCAGCAAGGCCCGCAGGCAGGCCCAATAGAAATGCGGCTGAGGCGCCCAGCAAAACTGTTTTGAGTTTGGTACTCATTGTCGAAATCTTCCTCCAGCTAATGGTTGAATGGCTTGGTTATAAGTATCGTTCGACTTTGATCATAAAATCGCTTCATATCAACACACATCAGTTCACGAGAACGTTAGCGGCGTGTCGTGTGGTCAAACCGCGCCGCTGGAGCCGGCACAGTCAGCGACAAATTGTGATTTTTCACCCCTGAAAGCTTGGCCCACCGCACCAGCGTGCTAGAGAAACACCGTAACTGACGCTGTACGAGAAGAATCCCATGACTGTGATGAGCGATACCGACCAATTGGACGGCCTGAAACCTACCGTCAAAATCAACGTGAAGAAGGTGTTTGACCTCGATACCGACATGGTTGTTCACGGCTTCAAGACACGTACCGAATATGTGCCGGAAATCGACGAGAGCTATCGTTTTGACCCGCAAACCACTATGGCATTGCTGGCCGGGTTCGAACACAATCGCCGTGTTATGGTGCAAGGGTATCACGGAACGGGCAAATCAACCCATATCGAGCAAATTGCCGCGCGACTGAACTGGCCGATGATCCGGGTCAATCTCGACAGCCATGTTTCGCGGATAGATATGGTCGGAAAAGACGCGATCGTCCTGAAAGACGGCCAGCAGATCACCGAATTCCGTGAAGGTATCCTGCCTTGGGCCTTGCAAAGGCCAGTGGCGATTACATTTGACGAATATGATGCCGGCCGGCCGGATGTCATGTTTGTGATCCAGCGCATTCTGGAAGCTTCCGGCAAGCTCACCCTGCTTGACCAGAACCGTGTGATCACACCGAACCCGTATTTCCGCCTGTTTTCGACCACCAATACGGTTGGCCTTGGCGATACGACCGGCATGTATCACGGCACACAGCAGCTCAATCAGGGCCAGATGGACCGCTGGAGCATTGTCACCACGCTTAACTATCTCGAACATGATGCGGAAGTTGAAATCGTCAAAACCAAGTCTACCGGCGTCGATGAGGAGACACTGGGCAAAATGGTGCGGCTGGCGGATCTGACCCGCAACGCGTTTATGAATGGCGACATCTCGACCGTGATGAGCCCACGGACCGTGATCACATGGGCCGAAAACTTCGCCATTTTCGACAATCTCGGCCACGCGTTCCGAATGACCTTCCTGAACAAATGCGACGAGCTTGAACGCCCGCTCGTGGCCGAAATGTACCAACGCTGCTTTGCCGAAGAGCTTCCCGAAAGCGCCTTGATGGTGAAAGCGGGTTAAATCTCCCGCGTCATAAACGTGCTGTAGGGGTCGTTTGCCGGGTAGTCGGCGAAGGCTGGACAGGTGACAAAGCCGTGCTTGGTGTAGAAGGCGCGGGCCGCGTCGAAGGCGGCGGGGGTTCCGGTTTCGAGGCTGAGGCGCTTGAGCCCCGTCTCCCGCGCCAGATCGATCAATGCGGCCAATATGAAGCCCGCAACGCCCTTGCGAAGATGTCTGGAGGCTGTGCGCATCGACTTTAGCTCGCCATGACCCTCGTCCAGACAATGTAAGGCGCCGCATCCAAGCAGCGTGTCATCCTGCCATGCCGACACGAAGGTAACCTCAGGCGCGCGCAAAGCGCTGTCATCAAAGGCATGAACGCTTTCAGGCGGCGAGTGCTTCTGCATGTCCTGCAAATGGGCTTTCAGGAGCGCCTGTACTGGCTCTGAATCCAGCAAGCCCTGTTTGATCTGCATGCACACCTCCTCGCCCAAACAGCTTGTTTCGCCCCGATCCTAGCACCAAGCCCGCAAGGAAACACTGGAAAATTTGCCCGGCTCTCTTAACCTAAACGAGGCCTATTTCTGCTAGTTTTGCCCCTGATACGGGAGCAAAATTCACCAGCCATGACCGGCCTGTCTTTCTTGATCTTCTGTCTCGGCATTCTGGTCGGGTCAGGTGCTTTTTTCCGAAACGGCGGAGAGAAGCTGGCGACTTATGTTCTGTTTCCAATACTTTTTGTCACGCTCATTGTGGGACTGAAAGCGCAGGACAATGAGCTGTTTTTCAGCCAGATCAATAAAGCGGCGCTGTATGGCGCCCTGCTCGGCCTTTCCTTGCTGATTGGCTATCACGCGGCGCGCATCCGGCACCAAGGCGGTCTGTCATTTGCTGGCCTGGTGCCAAATTTGCGGCTCAACTTCCGGTCCTTGTGGACTGCTGACACGTCCCGGGCGGGCGCAACGAGAGCCCGCGCGCGAACGGCGAGCACGGTTTACTATCAGACCGCCATCAAGCTTGGCGCCATGACCACGGCAATAGACAAGACACGCGCTGCCGACGGCTTTGCGGTCATCAAGGCCACGTTCAATCTCAACCGGTCGACCTGTCCTGAAGCGCTAGATGTTTTCAATATACAGATGCGACATCCACAACGATTAGGCGCCGTCCTTGACCCTTTCCTCAATCAATATGGTCTGGGCAGCACGATTGCCGAGACGCTGATCTTCGGCATGTGCAAAGTGGCTTTGGCGGATGGGACTGCGAGCGTCGCCGAGATCCGGCTGATTGATCGCGTTGCGCACAGGCTTGGACTGCCCCCGATCGATACAAGACGGATTATTGCGTCCGCCGGCGTGCCGATTGATGACGGGTTCAAAGCACACAATAAGAGCTGGCAGGAGCGGATGCGCGACGGCGCCCGTTGGGGCTCGCAGCAAAACTCTGGCAGCGGCACACAAAATGACACCCCATGGCGCGGCGAGCGCGAAACCCATCTGGCAACCCTCGGCCTGCCTGCAAATGCTTCCGGCAAGGACGCCAAATCCGCCTGGCGCAAGCTCGCCAAGAAATACCATCCCGACAAGCTGATCTCGCAAAACCTGCCCGCCGATGAAATGGCCAAGGCCGAAGCGATGATGCAGACGATCAACGAAGCTTATGACTGGCTCAAGGAGAACCCGCGATGATGATGCCCGCCCAAAAAATAAGCCTCCTGTTCGCAGTCGTATCGCTAATGTTTGCACTAATCACTTTATGGTTACTCCGTACGACCCTCACGCTTGAGCCGGGTGCGAGCGTGAACTGGTCGGAACCTCTCAAAATGGTTCTTGCGGTGTGTTTGTTTGCGGCGATGGTCTACGTGCACCATCTCCTGCAAAAACGCGCTAAACGTCAGAGCAGGTCTGAAAACATCGCGCGGTCCAAAACATGGCTGTATTATTCAAGCGCTATCAAATTTTGTGGGATCGTTGCCGCGGCGGATGCTGTCAACCAGCCTGAGGAATTCGCTGCTATGGGCACGTCTTTCAATATTGATCCGGACACCTTTCCAAATGCGAGAGGCCTGTATCAGCAGCAGTTCCGCAAGCCCGAACCGATCAAGAGCATCGCCCGCCATTTCGTCAAGGCCTATGGCAAAGGATCAGCCGCCTGCGAGACGCTGGTGCTTGGCATTTGCGAACTGGCCATGGCGGATGGGTCGATGCATGTCGAAGAATTTCAGCGCATCTCCGAGATTTCAGCAGCCTTGGGTGTTAACGTACGAGAGACAACGCGGATTCTCTATGCTGCCGGTTATCAGGGAGACGTCAGTACAGAACGTCCTACAGCGGCAAGAGGCCGTTTTGGTCGCAAAGGCGGCGGCGCGCCCGTTGCGCCACGGGCGCAGACGGAGCGAGGCAAGCATCTCGCTATACTTGGCCTCGGCCCCAGCGCGGATATGGCACAAGTGAGAAAAAGTCACCGGGCGCTTGCAAGGAAACACCATCCCGACAAGCTGATCTCGCAAAACCTGCCCGCCGATGAAATGGCCAAGGCCGAAGCGATGATGCAGACGATCAACGAAGCTTATGACTGGCTCAAGGAGCATGAATAGTGGCTGTTGATCTGTCCAGTTTTTCAAATTTGCCAGTTGCCGTCTGGATCGCTTTCGGAGTTGGTCTGCTCTTCGGGACAGGCGCCATATGGCATCGTCTAGGACTCACAATTTTCTCGCGCCTGTTCTTTCCTGTGGCCATCGTTTTCGGACTGGCCACAATCGCGACCTATATCGAACTGCCGGGTGTGGATTTTGATCTGGCAACCTATCTTCCCTCTTTGCGGGGGCAGGAAACAATGCTCGCCAAAGCGCTTTTCGCTGGCTTCGGTCTGGCTTTTGTCTTGCGAGTTCTGTGGCGACACATGCTGATCAGCCAAGGCAAGAAAGGGCGACGCGACACACATCATTGGCGGTCCGCGCGTAGTGTCTATTACGAGACGGCCATACGGCTCGGCGTGTTGACGGCCAATGCGGACCGCAATGCAGAGCCACGAGAATTTGCCGCGCTGGAAGAGGGTTTCGACTTGAACATGTTCAATGCGCCGAATGCCCGTAAACTCTATGCAGAACAACTCGAAACGCCCAGGCCTATGAGCCGCGTTCTGGCCGCCTTCCTGAAACGGTTTGACCGGGCCAGTGCAGCTTGCGAAACGCTGATCCTGGGCATGGCTACGATTGCTATGGCCGATGGCCGGCCGACAGATGACGAGCTGGGACTTGTGCGCATGGCGGCCAGCCGGCTTGGTTTGACCCCCGCTGATGCAAACCGCCTGCTGGATGCAGCTGGCGGCGGGGCCGAAGCGCCTGACAAGCAACGCGCTGCCCATCTTGCAACATTGGGTCTGGACGCAGGAGCGACATCAAAACAGATCTCCAAGGCTTATAAGCGATTGATCGCGAAACATGCGCCGAACCGGCTGCTATTGCTTGGCATGCCGGACGCCGAACGGTCGCGAATTGACGTGTTAAAAGCCCAATTAGACACCGCCTTTGCGGCTCTGTCGGATGCACCTTAGTGGCCATTTAGTGCATTCGCGCTTCGCAATTGTCTGATCCCGCGCTAAACAGCAAGTATGGCAAAGCAAGACAACTCTCCACTGGAACTGTTCAAACAATCGCTTGCAGCGACGACCAAGGCAATGAGTGCAAAGCGCGATCTCGAGGTCGGGTTTGGCCCCGAGGCAGGCGGGGGAAGCCACCAGCTTACTTTGGCAACGCCGCCGCGCGAGATTTCGCCCGGCCTCGCAGCGATTGCCCGCGGCGATGCTGATGCAGCGGCCCTGCGGCTTGCCCATCATGATGCGGCTGCACATGCTGTGCATAGACCATCGGGCGATATTGCGCGCGACGTGTATGAAGCGGCGGAAACCGCGCGCATTGAATCGCTCGGCGCAAATGCGATGTCAGGGACGGCAGACAATCTCGACGCCGCGCTTGCACGCCGGTGTGAAACCGAAGGGCTGAACCAGATCAGCGATCAGGACGGCGCGCCGCTGTCTCTGGCGGTCGAGTTCCTCTTGCGTGAGCGACTGACAGGCCGTCCCCTGCCCGATACTGCAAAAGCGATTGCCGACCTCTGGCGCTCGGATGTGGAGGCCAAAGCTGCCGATCCGATCGAGCAACTTGTTACCCAGCTGCATGACCAGCCCGCCTTTGCCAAAACCGTGCGCAGCATGATCCGCGATCTGACCTCTGGCGAAGAGAGTCAAGACGATGCTGAAGAGGCCAGCGACGAAGACAATGAGCTTTCAGAAGATCAGGACAACCGCTCAGGCGAAGACGATGCTTCCGGCGAGGAAGAAAGCGGCGCTTCGATGGAAGAAATTCAGGCTGGCGAGTCAGATGATGTCGACGGCGACGAGACCAATGTCCAGGTCGATCAGGATGCCGACATGGATGCCGAGGACAATCCCGATGACGCCGATGATGGCGCCAAACCCTTGCGGCCAAACTATACCGGCGAGGACGCGGCCGACTATGTCTACCGCGTCTTTACCCGCGCCAATGACGAAGTGGCAAATGCGCCGGACTTGTGTGACCCGGAAGAACTGACGCGGCTACGCGCCTATCTCGATCACCAATTGCAAAGCCTGCAAGGGGCTGTGTCCAAGCTGGCCAACAAGCTGCAAAGACGGCTGATGGCGCAGCAGAACCGCAGCTGGAGCTTTGATCTTGAAGAAGGTGTGCTCGATACAGCGAGGCTGACGCGGATCATTACCGATCCAACCGCCCCGCTCTCCTTCAAGCAGGAAGATGACAGCCAGTTCCGCGATACTGTGGTGACGCTGCTGCTGGATAATTCCGGCTCGATGCGCGGGCGTCCGATTATGGTGGCGGCACTGTGCGCGGATATTCTGGCGCGCACGCTGGAGCGCTGCGGTGTCAAAGTGGAGATTCTCGGCTTTACGACCAAGGCATGGAAAGGCGGGTTGAGCCGCGAAGACTGGGTCAAGGTGGGTAAACCCGCTGGCCCCGGACGGTTGAATGATCTACGCCACATCATTTACAAATCCGCTGATGCGCCATGGCGACGGGCACGCAAAAATCTCGGCCTGATGATGCGCGAGGGCCTGCTCAAGGAAAACATTGATGGCGAAGCCCTGCTCTGGGGCTATGACCGCTTGATGGCGCGGCCCGAACAACGCAAGATCATGATGGTGATCTCGGATGGGGCGCCGGTCGATGATTCTACGCTTTCGGTGAATGTCGGCAATTATCTCGAACGCCATCTGCGCGAAGTGATCGGCTTTGTCGAAGACCGCTCGCCTGTCGAACTGATCGCGATTGGTATCGGCCATGATGTGACGCGTTATTATAAGCGCGCTGTGACGATTGTGGATGCCGAACAGCTTGGCGGCGCTATGACCGAACAGCTTGCATCCCTGTTTGACGAAGATGAAACCGGGCTCAACCCGTTTGGCAAACCGCCTGCTACAGAAGAGACCGGCGGCGGCGCGATTAGCGGCGCAAGCGCGGGGGCGCCCGTCTATGGCGGCGGCAAAGTGGGCACAGGGCGCGAAGTGCGTAAGACAAGCTTGCAGGAGGTCAAAGATGCTCGAGGTTAAATTAGGATTGCTTGGCGCAGTTTTGCTGGCGGCTGGTTGCAGCGCGAACAGTTCCGCACCTGATCAGGGGGCCGATATTGAGGGGGTTCTTGACGACGTTCGGGTGACCGTCCAGCCGGTGACGCCATCCTTTCCCGACGTGGCCGCAAACAGAGCTTTCGCCTCTTGCCCCGAGGGCGAAGCGTATGCACCTCCCCAGCCGATCAGGCTTGATGCAATCCCGATTGAACTGGGGACAAAAGAGGCTGCAAGCAAAGCCTTGGCGCCGAATGTGAGCTATGCTGGCGGATGGCATTTGACGAGCGATGAGCCGAACTTTGGCGGCCTGTCGGGGCTTGATATTCTGGAGGACGGCAACCTTCTTGCGGTCTCCGATGCTGGCGCTTTTGTGCAAATAGATCTGGTTTCCGGAGTGCCGAACGGAGCCAGCACAATCAGCTATATGCGTGGCCCTGACGGCACGCTGCTCGATGGCAAGCGCACCAGTGATGCCGAGGGGCTGCATGTCGAATTTGGTTTGGCCGTCGTAAGCTTCGAACGGGACCATAGGGTCGCAGCTTTCAATCTAGACGCCTGTGGCGCAGCGGCGCGCGGTGTGCCCGTCTCTGCGGGCAGTGCAATTGGCGCAGACGGAGGCCCTGCTCCGAGTGGGCTGCCTGAGGATCTTCCGGAGAATAACGGTCTGGAAGCACTTACCTTTAGCGACGGCTATTTCCTGACCGGCATCGAGGCCGGCGACCGGACGGGCACGCCGCTTTTCCGGCCAACGGTGTTTGGGGGGCAATTCGATCCGGCTGGCCTGTTGCCGACACCCCGCAATTTTAAACTGACAGGGCTCGATACGGTTGACGAGCACACTTATGCGCTGTTCCGACGCTATGTTCCGGTTTTCGGCAACACGATTGAAGTGCGCCGGTTTTCCTCGCTTGAACATGAAGGCGACAGACTGTTTCGACTGGACCGCTCTGTGAGCGTCGATAATTTCGAAGGCATTGCCGCAACCAAGCTCGAAGACGGGACGGTGCGGCTCTTTATCATTTCCGATGACAATTTCTCCGCACAACAACGCTCCTTGCTGATGGCATTTGATGTGTCGGAGACCGATACGGCGAAGTGACCCTACCGGCGCCGATAATCTGCCAGAAAAAGCTTCCCATCATGCCCTGGATGGCGGCTGGGGGTGTACGTCTGCCGGGCCTGTCGCCTGTCTCGACCGCGGACTGGCTGGTGCGAGACGATGTATTTGCTGCGCAAATGGCCTATCGCGATCACCTCGTCAAAAACCGGCAAGCGCACGTCTATGCCTGCCTGCCGCAGGCTGAACCAAGTGCGCGCGAATTGCTCGAGATATTGCTGGCTGAACTGCCCTCAAATGATGCGGCCTATACCAAACGCGGTTCGACCCTGACGCGCCCTGACAATATCAGCATAGAGACAAAGACTACCGCCCCTCTCCTGACGGCCGGAAGGCTGGCGCAAGAAGATTTTGCCCTGATGCAAAAAGAAGATGGCACTTACCGTCTGACCGGCGGGCTTATCTGTTTTCCGGCCCATTGGCAGCTACAGAGAAAAATCGGCAAAACCCTGACCGGTCTGCACGCACCTGTGGCCGAATACACGGCGGATATTGCTGCCCGCACCTTACGTATTTTCGACCATCTAAGGCCGGAGACACCGCTCATGCGGGCCAATGTTCTGATTTATACCAATCCTGACCTGCACCAGCCTGCCGCCGAAAAGAAAACAGTTGCCAAAGACGCCCCCCGCTTTGTCCGCGTTGAACGCCAGACGCTTCGGCGGTTGCCGCGCACCGGCGCGATTGCCTTTGCGATCCATACATATCAAATCCCCGCCCAAGCGCTGGCCCCTGAACAATTCGCCGCGCTAGCGGCTAGGCGGCCGGACATTGTTGATGGTTAGGCGTGCCGCTTTGCGAGCTTTCGGGCGTCGAGCGCGTTGGCAAACCCGTGATTGACGTCCCGATGTTCGGCTTCATCGGCCCGCACGGCAATGATGACATCGCGCAAGGTCGCATCCGCCTCAAGCTTCCAGTAATCTATGGCCAATTGAGGGGCCGGAATATTCTCATGCCGCCCCTCGTCGACTTCTTGCAGATACTGGGTGTAGCTAATCACCGCCTCTTCTTCGAAATATCCAACAACGCGGTGGGCCGTTCGCGGGGCAAACAGGTATAAGAAGAAATAGGCATTGTAGAAAACAAACTGAGTGACCATGACCACCAAGCGCTCGAACCCGTTCGGCTGGGCAACCTGAATGAAGGTCATCAGATGCATGCGCTCATTCTCGGCTTCATCCAGCAGCGTGCGGATCCAGCCCTGATCGTCGCGGATATGGCGCAGCGCGGTCAGGTGCTGAAGCAGGCCGCCGACCATGCCGGGCACCGCTGCAACCGTTTCAAGCACGACCGCTCTATGGCCATAACGTTTGGCAAAAAACCGGTCGGCGACAAAGCGCAAGGCTTTGACAAATTTGAAGGCGAATTTGTCGCTCAAGGTCTGTGGCGGGTAATGGCCTTCAATCGCATGAATTTCGGTGCGTTGCTTGATCGGCTTGTCCGCCATATCCCTTGTCCCTCTCCATTGCAAAGCCTGACACTTCCAACATGGGAAACCCCAAGCCCGATCCAAGGGGATGCGACACTCTGGCGGGGCTTAGCATTAATATGAGATGAGCAGATTTCCTCAAATTCTCTTAATAAGCATACTGAATGGAAATCTACCCTTGCTATAAAATTCACATGGAAACGAAAGATGTATTCAAAACAATCGATCCGACAGGTCTGCGTATCGCCTTTGTCGAATATACTCCCCCGTCCGTAGACGGACCCATTGTCACGCTCCTTCCAATGATCCACGTCGCTGACAAGCCATTCTACACAGAGGCCGATCATACGGCGCGCACAGCCGACGTCTATTTGTTCGAGCATGCAGCGCCTTCATGGCTCCTATGGGCTATGAGCCGCATGTTTAAATATTTCACAAAGCGCTTCTCGCTCACCCCCCAGGCCAGAGACACCAAAAGAGTCGCTAGAAAAGCGCCAGACTGGACGCGCACGCATCCCGACAGCCCCCGAGAGCGCACCCTCATCTACAATTATTGCGACGATGACGGATGTCAGCATCACCGTCGAAACGTACGTCTTGTATGGGCAGACCTTGATCAAGCCGCCACACGGAAAGCTCTAAAACGAACAACCTTTATGGACCGGCTCAAAGTTTTCGCGTTCCTGTTGGCTACACCTCTAGCAATCTGCTTTATGTTTAAAAAGGATAGTCGCGATGAGCTCATACAAATCTTTCATCGCAATTGGACCAATCCCAGATCGTCGTCAAAACTCGATATCTATGGATCGCTATCATATTACATGCTCGACACACGGGACGAATATCTCGCAATGTGTTTGCGTCGGGAATTGGACAATCCAGAAAATGCAGGCAAGCGGATCGTGGTCAACTACGGTGGCGGTCATATGGAAAAACTTCACTTGCTTCTTGAAAATGAATATGGATGCCGCATTCGCTCAAGGCGCAGTATTCTTGCGGTTGCAAGATCGCCCGAAGAGCAATTGGTTAAACCTGATCGAAACTATGGGTCCAGCGAGAAACTCTATATCGAGCTAACTGCTGGGCGCATCGAGGCAAGCGAAAAGCTGCGGAACGCAGAATTAGCGCGCAAGCGCGCTGAACGGCGTGCCAGCAAATTCGTCAACACATTGACGCAAAACATACCCGCTTCTCTTTCCCAACAGAAAAATGCTGGATATGCAATACAAACTGTAACATCGACAGTGTTCACCCCGCCATCGACTGAAGATTCGTCACAAAGAGATGCGATCTTTGGTGCAGATGCAGATATCGGACCTGACTGGCGGTCCGCAATATGCGAGACACCTCAAGACGATGAACGACTTAGCCGCGCCGACCCTGATTACTGATCGCCTCAGGCTGCGCACCTGACCTTGGCAGAACTTCATGGGCAGCTCGGTCCATCGAGCAAAACGTCCACTTCAATTTTCTTCATAGGATT
>CAZXXY010000048.1:0-18773 GCA_964644755.1 uncultured Hyphomonas sp.
GAAACGGATGCCCCTAACCCGCCTCGCTAAACTCGCCATAAGGGCGGTAGCGATAGAGGTATTTCGGAACAATCGCTTCGGGGCTTTCAAGCTCGGTCACGCCAAGATCGGCGAGGCCGAGCGCACCCTCTGCGACCACATTGTCGGTCTTGAGCATTTCAACCTGATCGCCGGTAATCGGTGGCCCGCCAAACAGACCGCCGACAAGCATCGCTTTGAACCGGAATAGCCCGCCAAAGATAAAGCCAAGCGGTTTGGCGACAGCAAATGGCAGCGGCAGTTTGAAAGCCTTGCGGCCTGTCACACGCAGCACCGTGTCGTAAATCTCGTTAAAACTATACGTGCGCGGCCCACCCAGCTCGTAAGTTTTGCCCTTTGTGTCCGCTCCCGTCATCGCCGCAGCAATGGCCTCGGCAACGTCGCCAGCATAGACCGGCTGGACTTTGGTTTTGCCGCCGCCAATCGCAGGCAGGAACGGGCTGAACCGCGCCATTGAGGCAAAGCGGTTGAAGAACTGGTCTTCGGGCCCAAAAATGATTGATGGCCGCAGGATGGTTGCGCCCGGAAAATACTCCAGAACGGCTTGCTCGGCCTTGCCCTTGGTGCTGGCATAGCGTGATGTCGAGCCCGTATCCGCGCCAATCGCGGACACATGCACAAGGCCTTTAACGCCCGTTTCCGCCGCCACAGAGGCGATATTCTGCGCGCCGGTCAAATGGGTCGTGTTGAAATCCTGCTTGCCATGCTCATACAGAACGCCGACCAGATTGATGGCATAGTCAGCGCCAGCCAAAGCATGGGCAATAGAAGGGCGATTGCGGACATTTGCCTGCACGACATCGACCCAGCCCGGACCGCCTGCAAGCTTCGCGTCCCCCGCAAGCCCCGGCCTCCGGCACGCCAGGCGCACCCGATAGCCCGCCTTGACCAGTTGCCGCGCCGTATAGCGTCCGACAAAGCCGGACCCGCCAAAAATTGTCACCAGACCCTTGCTCATAAGGTGCTCCAGAACCGATTAAACCATTCGCTCCCGCTTTGACCACGCAGCGCCGCAAAAGTCCATGCGGCACGGTGTTACGGAAGCCAGCTTTGACTAGTTTCCGTCCGCCACAGGGAAGCCGCGGTCACGCATCAGCGCCCCGATCTCCGCGTCGCGGCCACGGAACGACCGATAGGCCTCGCCCGGATCAAGCGCATTGCGCGGTGCAAACAGAAACTCGACGAGCCGCCCGGCCACGTCTGCATCATAATACCCGCCCGGCGCTTCAGCGAACGCCTCGGAGGCATCCGCCGTCAGCACGTCGGCCCACATATAACCATAATACCCTGCCGAATACCCCTCGCCCGAGAAGATATGACCAAAATGGGTCGAGCGGTGACGCATCACGATTTCTTCCGGCATGCCGAGGCTCTCAAGCGTTTCACGCTCGAACGCGTCCGGGTCAAGCCCCGCCGGATCAACCGTGTGATAGCGCATATCCACCAGCGCCGAAGCAAGATATTCCGTCGTGCTGAAACCCTGATTGAAGGTCGCCGCATTCTTGATTTTCGCAACAAGTTCGGCAGGGATCGGCTCGCCGGTCTCGTGATGGACGAGATAATTGTCGATCACCGCATCGGTCGAAAGCCAGCGCTCGAGCAGCTGCGACTGGAACTCGGTATAGTCCCGCACACCGCCATTGAGCGTCGGGTAAGCGACATTCGAGGACAATGCATGCAGCGCATGGCCGAACTCATGGAAGAAAGTGGTCGCATCATCCCATGACACAAGCACAGCCTCGCCCGGCGCACCCTTGATGAAATTGGAATTATTGGACGAGAGCACAGTCTGCTTGCCATTAAAGGTTTCATGGCTGCGATAGGAATTGGCCCATGCGCCCGAGCGTTTGCCCTGACGGGCGAACGGGTCGAGATACCAAAGCCCGATATGATCGCCGCTCGTCCGGTCGGTCACTTCCCAGACATTCACATCTTCATGAAAGACCGGAACACTGCCCTCAGGCACCGGCGTGAACGCGAAATTGAACAATTCGCCAGCGACATAAAACATCGCCTCGGTGAGTTTATCGAGCTGGAGATATTGTTTCACCTCATTCGAATCGAGATCGAATTTCGCCTTACGGACCTTCTCGGCATAGAAGCGATAGTCCCAAGGTGCGATGGTAATCCCCGCCCCTTCCGCATCGGCGACCGCCTGCATATCAGCGACCTCTTCAGCCACCCGTGCTGTTGCAGCAGGCCAGACAGCTTCCATCAAATCAATCGCCCGTTCAGGCGTCACCGCCATCCGGTCTTCAAGCCGCCAGGAGGCATAATTGTCATAGCCAAGCAAGCCAACACGCTCATGCCGCAGCGCCAGAATTTCTGAAATCAAGGCATTATTGTCGTGCTCGCCGCCATTGTCGCCGCGCGAATAATAATTGGTCCAGACCTGCTCGCGCAGATCCCGCTCGGTCGAATAGGTCAGAAAGGGCGACATGGACGAGCGCGTATTGGTAATCGCGTACTTCCCCGCCTCTCCGCGTGTCTCGGCCGCGCTGGCCGCCGCTTTGATGAAGCCTTCTGACAGACCGCCAAGCTGGTCCTCGGTCAGATAGGTGACATAACCTTCTTCGTCGGCAAGGACATTATTGGCAAATTTTGTGTGCAGACCCGACAAGGTTTGATTGATCTCGGCATAGCGGGTTTTCGCATCCTCTTCGAGCGTTGCCCCATTGCGCGCGAAACCATCATAGGTCAGTTGCACAAGACGTTGCTGATCGGGCCGCATAGAGGCCACCGCATCGCTCTCCCTGACCGCTTTCACACGCTGGAACAGTGCATCATTCTGGGTGATAGAAGACTGGAAAGCGGCAAGCTGCGGCGCCATTTCGCCCTGTATCTCGCGAAATTCGGGGCTGGAAAGATTCGAGCTCCAAATGCCCCAATAGGTAAACACACGGTCGAGCGCCTCGCCTGATTTCTCCAATTCCAAAATCGTATTCTCGAAGGTCGGTGCATCCGTATTGGCGGTAATCGCATCAATATCAGCCAGTGTGCTGGCCATGCCCGCTTCTAGTGCCGGCTTCAGCGCGTCGAGCGACATCGTATCAAAAGCCGGAACACCCGAATACGGTCCAGTCCATTCGGCGAGCAACACATTGGTGTCTGTTTCAACGGCCGTGTTCGCAGACGCGTCAGGAGTGGCCGGGTCTTCATGAGTTGCGGGCTGACATGCCGCCAGCGCAAGCACCGATGCGGCAAGGGATAAAGTTCTCAACATACTGGATCTCTCTCGAAATGGGAGCTTGCGGGCCTGCCGCAATGCCTTTGGGGGCCAATCTAGCGTGTTCGGCGCAGATTGTAAGGCCTCATTCCTTCAAGCAACGAAGCGTCCAGTCAAACGCGTAAACACCGCCATCAACCTTATATGGGCCAAGCACATCCGGCCCGCACGCGCCCGTGCCCAAGCCGCGCGTCCCCGCATCGATATGAATCTCTGCTGTTTCAGCCATAGCAAGGTCTGCCAAGGTCTGCGCCGCGTTCAGAGCGACGTCATGATGCAGCCTTGCGGTGAAAGCAAGTGGGCGCGGAAAGCTGATTTGCAGACCTTGTCCAGCATCGGAACGAAGCGAAAATCGGCGCACGTCTTCATGGTTTCCATGCTCCTGCGGACGGGCAAAGGGGTGATACTGATCGGCCAGAGAGCTTTGCCATTGGCCAAAAGTCTGCGCAGCTTTACGGTCGGGATAGGATTCGTCTGGCCCAAGGCCAAGCCAGTCAAGCTGGTCGAAATGGGCCGGCACTTCGAACCGGATGCCAATCCGCGGCAGGTCTTGCCATTGCTCGGGCACATGCAGACGTTCGGCAATCTGCGCGCCGTCTTCTGTCAGCGTCCAGACCGTCTCATGTACGAGCGCCGCATCCCCCGCTCCTTCCCAAACCCGTTGCAGTCCAAGCCGCACCGTCTCCCCTTCCCGCTCAACGCTGCGCCTGACCGCCCCTTGGCGCAGGGCATCTAGGCCATAACCAACCCAACGCATTGTGTTGCTCAGCCGGAACGGTTGGGCGGCCGCTTCTTCAAGAGGCTTGCCGCCATCATTATCGGTCGGCGCACGCCACAGACAGGCCGCCGGATCACTGACAATAACCGGCACACCTGCCAGCGCCACCGATGCAATCGCGCCATCTTCCGCAAACTCGAGCCTGACAGGACCATGCTCCAGCACGGTGTCCACAAAATCCTCCTGCGGACCTTGCGGGAAAACACAAGCCACCTGTTCGGCCGGCGCAGATAAGGCAAGCTGGTCCCATGCCAAAACATATCCCGCAGGTGCCCAGGCCGTATCGGATTTGAGGGTCCATTCAATCAGCAACCGATCAGCCTCTGCCCCATCCGGCACAGCCACCGCCATTCGGGCGCCCGCAGCAATGACCGGACAAAGTGTGCCGGTCTTGATCGCGGCGCCACCGCGCTGCAAAGTCCAGCACAGCTCAAGATCGGACGTGTCATGAAAACTGCGCCGATTGTGCAATATGATCTCGCCAGCCTCTGAAAGCACAGCGGTCACCGGACGCGCCGCCCATTGATATTCACGCAATTGCGGATGCGGAACGCCATCAGACCCGACAAGGCCGTTGATATTGAAATTCGCATCATTCGGCGTATCGCCAAAATGACCGCCATAGGCCCAATAGAAATTGCCCTGATCATCCCTGGCCGTCAGCCCTTGATCCCGCCAGTCCCAGATAAACCCGCCGCCAAGCGCAGGCTGACCGAAAAAGGCTTCGACATACTCACTCAGCGAGCCATTGGAGTTCCCCATCGCGTGCGAATATTCGCACAGGATCATCGGGCGATCGTCAAGCTCCGTCGCTTCAGCCCATTCCGCCCAATCAACAATATAGTCAATTGGCGGATACATCGGGCACACAATATCGGACGCGGCAAGCTCATTTGCTGATGGCGCGGCCAACCCGGTCTCCTTGTTCCACTGGAACAATATGCCAAGCTTTCCCATCGCGCCCTCATATTGAACAAAACGGGTCGGATCGAGATGCCGCGCCATCGCCGCAGCCGCATTGTGCGCAGGGCCATGACCAGACTCATTACCTGTCGACCAGCCAATGATCGCCGGATGATTTCGGTCACGCATCACCATGCGCACCGTCCGGTCTATAATCGCCTGTTGGTATGAAGCGTCGCGGCTGACCAGATGATAACGGCCATGACATTCAACATTGGCTTCATCAATCACGTAAAGCCCAAGCTCGTCACACAGATCAAGCAGCATCGGATCATTGGGATAATGGGCGGTGCGGACAGCATTGATATTCGCTTGCTTCATGGTCACAAGCTCGGCGCGAATCTCGGCCCGCGTGAGGGTTTTGCCCGTATCGGGATGATGGTCGTGGCGGTTCACGCCGATAAGCTTGACCGGCTGGCCATTGATCCTGAGACGGCGACCAGACACGTCGACGCGGCGAAAGCCGATCCATGTCCGGCTGGCCTCGGACACATAACCGCCAGCATCGACAAGCTCTGTGACCAGCTGATAGCGGACGGGGCCTTCCGCTGACCATGGCGAGACATCCGGCACGGTCACCGACGCCTCGGCAGCATATCCGAAAAACGACACAGATTGCAGAAGCTGGCTCACCCCATCCGCACTGGCATCAAACTGCCTGACCGCACTCTCGGGAAAATCCGCGATATGCGCACCCTCAGCATCAAGCAAACGCGCCCTCACCTTAAAGCCCGCAGATTGACCCTCAACCCGCACGGTCAGGGCCGCATGCCCTGTTTGTGTGCCCGCATCATAATCAGCATCAATCTGCAAATCGGCAATATGCACCGGCGCATGGGTTTCAAGATAAACCGGCCGATGCAGGCCGCCATGATACCAATGGTCCTGATCTTCAATCCATGTCCCATCCGACCAGCGCACAACCATCAGGGCCAGATCATTCTCCCCTGCCTGCAAATGGGCACCAAGATCAAAGGCGCTGGGCAAGCGGCTATCCTTGCCCATGCCGACAAAGCCGCCATTGCACCAGACCATCACAAAGCTCTCGAACCCTCCAATATCGACAAACACGCTCCGGCCATCCCAATCGGCCGGACAGGTAAAGCGGGTGCGGTAAAGACCGGTGGGATTATGATCGGGCACACTTGGCGGTTTGGCGCTCGCAAACGGCATCACCCAATTTGTGTAATGGGGAAAATCGCCTGTATCTTGCAAGGTCCAGACACCGGGCACCTTGATGTCCCGCCACGGCGCCGCAGATGTGTCTGCAACCGTCCAGTCGGCAGGAGCTGCCTGCGGCCGGTCAACAAGCTGGAACCGCCACACCCCGTCGAGCGATTGCCGCCAGCCCGAGGTCTCTCCCCCGAGCGCATCTGCCGCATTGGGAAATGGCTCACGCGTGGCCCGCATCGGCTTGCGGTTCAGCGCCAGCAGGGACGGGTCCAGCAGAACACTTAGATCAAGAGGCAAATCAGGCTCACTTTCAAAACACCCACCATCATAAAGGGCCTTGTTGAAAGTGGAAACCGGATTTAGTTCACTCCATCAAAGATGTTCCAGACATTCTGGTCGAACTTGGCTCGCAGTCGAACAAAGAAGCCTGACCGGTTAAGGCGCTCGAACCGCTCCTCTTCGACTTCGCTATAATTATAGCCAAGCCCGATCAGGAAATTGTCGGCCAACGTAAAGTTCATTTCGCCGCCAACACCCCAAACAAGATTGTCAAACTGGTTGTCGCTGATCAGGCTCGCATTTAGCGCTAGATTGATCCGCTGGTGGACATCAAGATCCGCCCCGCCCTGAGCAAGAAATGTCGTTGAGTTCTCATCAAAACTATCACCGGAAACAGACAGTTTCTGTCCGGCAATCCTGCCGCGCCAGCGCACTTTCGCGCCTGGCTGCCACTGTCCACCCGCAGACCAGATATGGCGTTGCTCATCAACAGTATTGGATTGATCTGTCTCATACTCATACCAGGCCAGCGCGTTCAGCCGGTCATTGCCGGTCGGACGATAGGCTGCCCCTGCCCGCAACCGGTCGCGCTCGCGGCGTTCGCCAGCGGTGACGGTTTGAGCATAGCGATTGCGCGCAAGGAAAGTGATATCCTTCCAGCGCTGTCCCGCACTCGCCGAGACGAACCACGAGCTTTGCCCGTCTTCACCGTTCGAATAGTCGATATCAGCATCAAGGATGCGGGATTTGCCTTCCGGCTCCCAGGTTGCGCCCAGAGACACAGCCGTATTCCGGCTGAACTGCTCGCCAACCGGCTGGACATGCTCAACCCGTGTCCGCAGATTCAAGCTTGGCGAGACGGACCAACCAAGGCTGAGCCCATTGGCAACGCCGCTATCGAAAAAGCCGTCATTCGAGCGATATTCGGAAAACGCCGAAATCTTGTCGGTCCAGCGATACTCGCCCCCGATCCGCAGCGTCACATCATCATTGAACTGGTCTGAAAGGCCAAAGCTACCGCTGCGCGACCCGCTATATTCCCCTTGCACATACAAGCGCGCCTTGGGTGAAATCACATAGTCAGCTCCGAGCGAAACCCGTGACTGCGTGCCGTCGCTCACTTCCTGTTCGGCTTCCAGATCAACTGTCAAACTCTTCAGCGCTTTGGGTGACCAGCCGACACCGGCAATCACTGTCAGCGCATCTTCGCTTGCACCCGAGGCAGACGTATCATCGACATAACGTCCACCAACACGGGCTCTCAAATTGCTATTGATAACCGTTTCATAGCGGGCAACCGCACCAAACCGTTCTGCGTCGCTGCTCTGCTCCGAGGTGTAAATCCCCTCGGCCGACAGGGTGCCGGGCCCAAGGCGTTGATTGCCGAAGACACGCGCCTCATCCCGTCCGGCATTGATCGACGCACCGGGCGCATTGAAGTCATTGCTTGTTGTCGACAGCCTGACGCCAAATGCGCCTTTTTGTGTCTGCTGTTCGTAACCGAGACGAACCCCTGTGCCGGACTGGTCGAGCGGGTCGATGGATTGCGCCGCTTCAATTTCCAACCGGCCACTTTGCCCGATATTGGCGGCAATATAAGCTGCCCGCACAGTCTGGTCATCTGGCGACCCTTCTTTGCCATCCGACGTTAGCTGGCGATATCCGACAGACAAACGGTCAGTCACAGCAAAGGCCGCCTCACCACCAAACAGCCAGTAATCCTCACCTGCCCCCGGATCGGTCTCAAACGTCACCCGAATAGCAACCGGGTTAAGATCGGCATCACGTGAGGCAATCGGACGATTGAAAATCAGAGCACCGCTGAAAAAATCTAGCGTATAGTCTGAAAAACGCCCCAACCGCTCGGTGCGGATGATGACATCCGGCTGGTCACGATCACGGGTAATCAATTCAACCGTTTCGGAGTTCTCGATCACATTGGTCGAATCCAGTGAATACGGGCCGGAAATACCCAACGCTGGCAGTTCGACAATGACTTGTCCCGTATCGGTATTACCCGCATACAGATCAACACTCAGCCGCCCCGCTTCCAAATGCGCTTTGGCACCTTCGAGCGTGCGCTGGAATGCGCCAAGTTGCAAAGCTTGTGAAGCCGCATCAAACGCGACATCCCCGAACAGAACATAAGAGCTGCCATGTTCAATTTTGCCGAATGTTTTTCCGCGAGAGCGGGCATCAAAACCACGCTCGGACTGATCACCATACACAGGGTAGAACTCATCCGGCTCGACACTGCGAAACAGGCCATCATCTGGCGTACGCGAACTGTCATGCCGGAAGGTCAGAAGCGAATTCCCAAACACGCGTCCCTTTAAGAAGATCCCGCCCTCAACGCCTTCTTCTGTATCTTCAAACGGCGAAATTTCGTCGCGCCCGAAAACGCCGGGCAATGTGCTCGTCCCATTGGCCGCAATCCCCAATGCACCTTCGACGAAACCGACCGCAATGCGATCAGAATCAATAGCAGGCGTGAAGCGGATTTTTGCCTCGCTTGGCCCAAACGGGGTCTCGACGCGAATAATCCGTGTTCCAACCAGATCAGATGGCACCAGATCAATATCCGACACACCGTCTTCGATCAGGGTCTGCAGGCCGGGAATTTGTTCACTTGTATCCACAGCGCGGAACTGGTCTTCCTCGGCATGTAGCGTGGCCTCAACCAGAGCAGCAGCGGGCCGGCCTTCCGCATCGACCACTTGCAGGCGGATCGGCACGGGGCTGGCTGGATCAGCGATCGCTGTCGCGGGGGCGAGTATTTGCACACGGGCCGGATCACCTGGCGCCGTCAGACGCAGTGTTTCGGTTGCCCGGGGGTTCCCGAACCCGTCCCGTCCTGTCAGCACAAGCTCGTTTTCACCCGGCTGCAAAGACAGGGCGACATATTCAACAGCCTGATGGCTACCATTCGACACACGTTGGCCAATACGGTCCGCGCTCACAGTCTCGCCGTTCAGGGTCAGATCAAGCAGAAGATTGTCCGCACCCGTAAGACGGACCGTAATTGTCCGTCGGATCAACTGGTCCTCATCATGAAAATCTACGAAGTCCAGACCCTCCGGCGCTCTGGCCAGAACTTCGAGAAGAGTTTCCTGGCGCGGGGCTTCATAAGCCGGATCGACGCTGTCTTCGGATGTTGATCCAAGTGCTTCGGCAACCGAGGCAAGCGTCGCTGTCTCTGGTGCGCTGGCATGACGTGTATCTGTGCCCTGCCCCACCTTGTCAAAGGCAACGGCCCCGGGCACGGCATCCGAACGGCGCGCCTCAAGATGGAAATTCAGCGCTTCAACACGTGCGCGAATATTCGCGAGCACATCTTCACCGCAACCTGAAACAGCAAAATCTTCTGACCGGATCTCGCCGGCTTGCAAAGACACAAACCGTGACCCGCCCCGTCCGGCGTCAAGCACACGCGTTGCCCGAACTTCAGTATCAGCAGGCAGACTGGACTCGCGGATATCAAGCACATGCGTGCGCGGATCAAGCTGCGACAGAGAATAACGTCCGGCAAAGTCAGTAATGACTGACAGACCTTCCTGGGTATGGATCTGGACGCCCGGAATACCCAATTCATTCGGACCGTTCTGAATGCCATTGGCATCACAATCGAGGAACACTTTCCCCAGAACCACGCCTTCGCGCGAGAACACGCCGCCATCATTATCGATAACCACCGTTACAGAATCTGTGTTCGAGGTGATCGAGGTACCGAACCCGACCAGACTACCTTCCGAAACGGCGCGATTGATCTTGTCGCCATTGCCTGCGCTCGGCAAAACCCGCGCAGCGTAAACCACGGTGACTTTCTCATTTGGCTGTAGCAATCCGAGCGGGAAGACAAACTGCCCCAGCCCATTGAGCGCCGGATCAGCCAGCGGCCCGCCTTCCAGCAAAACTGATCCACTGATCAGTTCCAGCCCGCGCGGCAGATCATTGAAAATTTCGGTTGCCTGAATTGCAACCGCCGCAGTGTTCTGAACCTCGATAGTATATTGGATAACGTCGCCGAGCTGGACTTCACGCTTATTGGCCGAAATCGCAAGCCGGAGCGCGCCGTCAAGATTGACATCAACCGGCACGTCCACAGTCAACGTGCTGGTGTCACCCACGACAAATGGTTCCGCAAAGGACGCATTCGCAAGGACGTTCCGTCCATATCCAACAAAATTCTGCCGCTGCGATGGCGCGATAAGGTCATTTGGAGGCGTGACACGAATGGTGTGCACGCCGGTCAGTTCGGGCTTTATATCGTAGAAGCCTTCGGCGTCTGTGACCGTTTCGTCTAACACGGTCCCCGCAGCATCAAGCAGTTCAACCCGCGCACCAGGCACAGGCTCATTTGTCGACGACAAGAACACTGCGCCCGCAGGCGACAACACCAATCCGCCCGATATGTCCGGATCACAGTCTACGCTCGCCTGAATTTGGGAGCGGCGGTCACCTTGCAGAATACCGTCATTCTCAAGCACATTGCTCGCATCGGCAGTAGGAATACCGTCAATCCGGAAGATCCCGGAATTCGCTGACGTTTCGGTCGCCGTGACCCTTTCAAGATCACCGCCCGTGACAGTGATCAGCGTCACATCGATCTGGTCGATGTCCGCAGAAACATTACACGCCCCGGAAGCAACCTCCAGAAACAGCAATTCATCAAAAGCCGTCTCATTAATCGGGTCATCAAAGTCTTCTGACTCGAAAAAGACAATACTGCCGCTCTCACCCTCAATCTCCGTGGTGACGAGGTTCGAGGCCGTCAGAATGGAGGAACCGCCCGCTTCCGGCAGGAAGAATTCGGCTTCATTGGTAATCAGGACACCGCCAGTGTTCTCGCCAATTTCCACGGTAAACTGCAGATCGACAGACGTCGAAACCGCCATCGGAAACGCAGACACAAAGCCAATTGCATCAATCTGGTCGGTCTGTTGGGGCTGAACTCTGGTCCAGTCTTCGGGGGCATCGCCTCGCCGGTGGAAGACCGGATCGAAATTGACCGCATCCTCAATGCGCCTGAAATCCGTATTCAGAGGAATATTATCACGAACAAAAAGCAGCTCTTCCTCTATACCATCGAGACGCAGTGGTGCGCCATCAAACGTCGCAGATGGATTGATCGGGCTGTCGGAATTGTTTCTAAGGTTCAGCGTATAGGTAATCTCGCCGCCGCTCGTATTCTCGGCGACGCTTGCAGACTTCTGTAAGGAGGCAACCGCTTCTGTCACAATGACGGTGCCGAGCGCCTCGACAAAACTGTTTTGCCCGACAATATTCGCTTGAAGTGTACCATGGCCCGAAAGGGAGTTGGTCGCACTATCAGGGACCCGAACATCTACAAGAATACTGGCCGTCGCATCAACATCAAGATCAATGACAGTGTTAGCGACGATGCGCTCATCATCAGAATCTATCTTGCCATTCTCATTCACGTCAATGTAGGCCAGAGCCTGCGAGAAATTGAAATCGCCGCCCAGATTACCAAAGTCCGCCACCGTCGAAACCGGCACGTTTCCAACATTTTGAAGCTGGAAAGCAAACAGGGCATGATCGCCAGGCGCGCGCATAAGGGTCTGGTCAGGTGAGAGCCCAATCGCCGGCACCTCACCAATACGGGTCACCACAGTGTTACTTTGCACTGTTTCGAAGATGCCGAGATTGGCGTTCGTATAGCTAATTGAAGCCACACTCGAAATATCGGTTCCGCCTGCTGGCGGCTTGGCCTGACTGATCGGCGCCGACAGACCCGCTGCAAGCGCAAGGCCGGTCGCCCTTAAGCCGGGAGAATATTTATGGGACATGAGCATGGCTCCGTGGGGTACTCTAAACACAAGGTAAGGCGTGGGTGCGGTCTGCAAGGGCGGAGGGGGAAACCGCACCCACTGGGAGCAGATCAAGAGGCCACAATGCCGGCGGCCTTACCCGATCTGTTCTTTCTTACTCTACTCGCTCCGGCAGATTCCCCTGCCGGGGCTAACGAAACTGACGGGGGCAATCTCAGGGCGGTAAGTTGCCCCCGTCAGGGGTCAGGTCCGATATGTCATCGGACCTGAAAACCAGGGAGGAGAAAAATCAATCCTCCCCTGCTTTACTCATCAATCTGGACGGTGAAATTCATCGTCGCACGCTGGCCCGGTGTAAGAACGAACCCGCTCGCATCAACTGACGTTGCAATCAATCCGGTTCCCTCGTCACTTGGCAGGACAGGTAGCGCTGCTACTGTGCCATCGACATCGAAGGTCGCAGAACAAGCACCGCCACATAATTCCAGACTTGTGAACGCTGGCGTGGTGTCACGGATGACAACATCTGTCGCATCGGAGAAGCCGGAATTATCCGCACGGACCTGATAGACAATACAATGTCCAGGGTCGGCCTGTTGCAAAGCTTGGGTAAAGCTGGTCTCAAGGACGCCATCACAGTCCGTATCGAGAGCTTGTACTTTGACGAAAGAGATATCGCCAGAGACAATCGTGACCGTATCGACAATCGAGTTATTGTCCAGATTGCTATCAGCCAGCGCTCCGTTTGCGGTTGTTAAAGTCGCACCGATTGTGACGTCGCCGGTTTCCTGAATGCCGAACACCGCACTCGAGGGAACCTGGGCCCGCAAAAAGACACGCACAGATTCTCCAGCCGACAGACCCGGCAGACCATCCGGTCCGATCAAGTCTGAAATATTGGTCACAACAGGGTCACCCGCATCGAGAATTCCATTGTCATTGGCATCCGCAAAAACCGCTGCGGCAAAGCCCTGATCGGTAAACGGATCAGTATCACCAACGATAAGATCACCCGCAAGCACATCCGAATTCCCCAAATTGGTAATCGTATGGGAGATCACAGCGACGCCGCCAGGAGCAGCCTGTACTGTTGCATTGGACAGAATTTCCACATCGACAATCTCGTTGACCGTCACTTCGTTCAGAACACTATCTGTCGCACCATTGCTTGGAGACGTTGCGATCACTTCAATAGGCTCATCGACCGGTCCGGTCCCTTCAGGCACAGAGATCACAACCGTATAGTTGAAGGTCGCATCAGCCGTATCGGTCGGGATCAAAGCTCCCGTGTTCTGGATCGGCTGGCCATCTGGCCCGATAAAGGTGGCAACCCACCCTTCTGGCAGGGGTCCAGTGGTCAGTTCAAACGTATTCGCCGGACCGCCAGCAGGCAAAGTGAGCTGCATCGGGAAGCTCACCTCTTCACCTGGATTGGCGCTAAGGCTGACAAACGGATCACCATTATCATCCCTATTTCCTGTACCAATCCCGGTTGTTGGCGTTCCGCCAGCATCCGTATTGGCCAAATCGACACTTGGCAGAAGAACCTCGCCGTCGAATTGGGCAGTAACCGTGTTCGATGTATCAGGATCAACTTGCGATACGGCTTCAACCGTCGCCGTAAATCCGGCCGCTGCTGCTGTGGCAGGGGCATCAAATGGCAGCGTTGCAATCAGTTGCACATGAACCGTCTCGCCAGAGGCTAGCGTAACTTCATTGCCCACGAGCGGGGTGACGCCATCAGCCGCAACGAGATCGAACTGCGTTCCAGCGGGGAATGAATTTGTGGGAACCGACAGGGTAAATGTATCCGACCCGTTGCCCAGATTGCTCAGGACCAGATCGAAAGGAACCGAACCGCCGGCAAACACGCTGTCCGTGCTCGTGACAACATCATTCAGGGCACCATCCGTATCCGTTGCCGATGGGTCAGCCGCATCGAGGTTTCCAGCAGCATCCGGCGTTCCGGCCGCAAGAGCGGAAAGACCGGCAGCATCAGCCAGCGTCAACGCCGCCGCAGGGGCAACATCAACAATCGACGTATTCGTCGGTGTTTGGGTCTGGGTCGAGGTTTCGACCGTCGCGATGTTTTCAAATTCGCCTTGTGGCGCATCGGTAATGACATAGCTAAACTGTAGCGATCCACTACGCCCTGCGGGCACCGTATCAATCTCCGCGGCAACCGTCAGAGGACCGGTAAAGCTATAGTCGAGATTTGCACCAAGGCCATTTGTGGCATCAATGGCGCCCGGAGTGTCAAGCAGCGTTACACCTGGCGCATCGGACCACACACCGGAATCGGTGACATATGTCAGTGTGATCGGATCACCGGCACTATTGGTTGACGGGAGTATATCTTCAATGACGACATCGGTTGCATCCCCGATACCGCTATTGGTGTATTGCAGATTGACCTCAATCGTATCGCCAGCACTGATCACACCATTGCCATCGGCATCAACAAGCAGCGTCTGGTCTTTCTGGACCGAAAGAATGCCATCGGTTGTAATTGTGATCGTGTCTGTGTTCACTTGGGATTGCGGGGTTTCGCCCGGCTCCGTTGAGCCTACGCTCGTCGCGGTCAGGGTAAAATCACTGGTTTCCAATGCCGCAGCGTCGCTAGGAACTGTTGCCCGGACGACAACGCCAACACTCTCCCCTGCCAGAATAGCAGGTGTGATCGTGATCGGCGTTGCATTGTCAGGCACACCATCTTGATTGGCATCAAGGAAGATCGAGATATCGGTCAGGGTAAACAGATCACCTGCCGGGGTCTCGTCAATCGTGAATTCGAACTGGTCATCTGTATTACCGTTATTTATGACCGTATGCGGAAAAAACACAAAACCGCCAGGTGCCCCGTTCAGGCTTTGGCTTGTCGTAAGATCCACGCCGAACACTTCGTTGACAACCGTCTCGACCAGATTGGACTGAACGGTGATTTCTGTCCCGTTCGACGTATAGGTCGCCGCAGCCTGATTGCCGATAATCGTATCGGCTGGAGGCGGTTCGGCCAGGGCGGCTCCGACCGCGAGCGCCGTAACGCTGACGGCCATAGTTGGAAAGAGTACTCGCTTTGCGATGGCTTTATAGTTAAACATGATCATCCTGTTCCTCGGCAATGCCGGTTTAATATACTGTTAGTTTTCAGTGGGTTGGTTAGTTGTTGACACGAATCCGGTAGGAAACCGAAATCTCCTCCCCCGGGGCGAGTGCATTGGGCATTCGCCACCGCAATGCATCATACTCTTCAGGCTGGACTTCAGTGGGAACCAATGCCCCCGTCTCATCCTGAACATATCGAATGACTGGTTCGAGGCTCCAGCCAATGTCTGGCACATGCACCTCAAGCTCACTATCGAATCCCTCAATAGCTGTGACAGACACATAGGTCGTCTCATCTGGCACGTCGCCCAGCACGGTAAAATTGTCGAGCGGGTCGTCGGTCAGATTCCGATAGTCAATTTCATATTCGATGATGCCGCCCGGATTGACCTCTGTGGTCGGGCTGAGTTCTTCTTCACCATCAGCACTCACCGTCACAGCATAGGCTGTCAGTTCGACCGCAACGTCTTCGGCATTAGCCAAGCCGCCAGCCATCATGACAAGAACGCCCAGGCACATCGCCCGAAGTTTAGGCAGGTCCCTCGGACCCGCAGTAAACGGGTATTTCCCTTCCGGTGTCTCGCACACTCCAAACATAAACTTCTCTCCTTGGTTATGTTTTGCAACCTAACAGGGAAAAGTTAATGGACACTTAGCTGGAAAAACCAGAACGTGCAAATATTTATCGTTTTTCGATTATTTTCATGAGTTTATCACATTGTCACACTTATTTTTCAATTGAAAATTGTGGTTTTTTATGCAGCGATCCGACAAATCTCAGACCAACAGCCTCTGAGCCACATCCGGGCACCACGCTAACGCTCGGCCAGAAACCGCTCCAACGTCAGCAAATCTTCGGGCGTGTTGACGTTAAAAAACGGATCAACCCGCTCGCCCTCTGCAAAGACACATTCGGACGCACCGCAAGCCGCCGCCCAGTCCCGCGCCGCCCGCATGCCTTTGCGCGCAGCCTCGGCCAGTGCGTCACTTAACTCAACCGGCCAGATGCCGTGCACAGCATGGAGACGACCAGAACACACCGCTATGGCAGGCCTTTGGGCCGTCATCAGTGTCTCGAAAAACTCATCCGGCAAAACCGGCGTATCCACCGGCACCGTCACCACAGCATCTGCGCCTTGTTCGCTCGCCCAGATCATCGCCGCATGAAGACCGGCCAAAGGGCCAAGCCCCCCCGCAAGCAGATCTGGCAGTACGGGCCCCTCGATCCCTGAAAGCTCAGCACCCGTATTGATCGCAATCGGTCCGCACGTCTGATGTTCGACGCGTCGGATGACAATATCAATCAGCCGCTCGCCACCCGCCCGCGCAAGCGCCTTGTCCGACCCAAACCGCCGCGATTTACCGCCAGCGAGAATAACGCATGGAATGTCGGGCCGTTTGCTCTGTTCAAGGATAGACATATCGACCCACCGTACCGATCCTTAGAATTCCTCCAGCCCCACCAGAGCTTTCGCATAGGCTTCGGCCGAAAACGGTTGCAAGTCTTCAGCACGCTCGCCAACACCGACAAAGTGGATCGGCAGTTCGTGCGCCTCGGCAATGGCAACCAGCACCCCGCCCTTCGCGGTCCCGTCAAGCTTGGTCATGACAAGCCCCGTCACCCCGGCCGTATGCCGGAAGGCCTCGACCTGACTGAGCGCATTCTGACCCACCGTCGCATCCAGAACGAGAATGACATCATGCGGCGCATCCGGATCAAGCTTTTGCACAACACGGACGACCTTCGCCAGCTCGCTCATCAGCTCTGTCTTGTTCTGAAGCCGCCCTGCCGTATCAACCAGCACAAGGTCGAAATTCTCCGCCTTGGCTTTTTCGACCGCTTCATAGACAAGACCTGCCGCATCTGCACCCGGGGCCTTGGCAATAACAGGAATATCCGCCCGCTCGCCCCAAACCGTGAGCTGTTCGATGGCCGCCGCACGGAAAGTATCAGCCGCCACAAGCATCGCCTTCGCACCTTGCTCTTTCAGGCGTGACGCGATCTTGCCTATCGTCGTCGTCTTGCCCGACCCGTTCACCCCGACAAACAGGACCACGCGCGGACGCGGACCATCGGAAAAATCCACCACCTGCTCGCGCGGGGCCATAATCCCCGTAATCTCGGCGGCAAGGGCCGTTTTGATTTCACCGTCCGTAATCTCTTTGTCGAACCGGTCCTTGGCAATATTCTTCGTGACCTTGCGCGCAACACTGGTGCCGAGGTCGGATATGATCAACAGGTCTTCAAGCTCTTCGAGCGTGTCATCATCGAGCTTGCGCTTGGTGAAGACGCCCGTAATGCCGCTAGAGAGTTTGGATGAGGAACGCTTCAGGCCCGACGACAATTTCGAAAAGAAACCAGGCGCTTTGGTTTCAGCCTTTGCCGCCTCTTCGGCCGTTTGTCCGGTGTCCGGCTCGGTCTGGGCCGGAACAGGGTCGGGCGTCGCAACCGGGTCTGCGCTGGGGGCCGCATCGACAATGGCCGGCGGCTCGGCCTCTGGTTCGGGCGCACGCGGGGCAGCCGCTTCAGCCGCCAAACGATCCTCTTCAGCTTGTGCCAAAGCCTCCGCCTGAGCCTTGGCCTCTTGTTCAGCCTTGAGGCGCGCCGCTTCGGCCTGCGCCTGTGCCGCCCTTTGTGCCTCAACCTCGGCCAGCGCAGCCTGCTCATCTGCGACCCGCGCCCGCTCGGCCAGATCAGCGGCCTCTTGCGCCTTTTGTGCCTCGGCCAGAGCCGTCTCACGCGCGGCGAGGTCAGCAGCTTCTTTGGCCGCCGCCGCCTCTTTCTCTTTTTTCTTCTTGCCGAACCAGAACACCATTACAAAACGCCCTTCAGAGTCTTTCCGTCATGGCTGACTAGCCCCACCGCAACCGTCCGTCCAGCCAGTTCCTGTGCGTCGCGCTCCAGCGTCACCGGCGTAAAGTCTGGCAGGCGCGCACTGCTCCCCCGTTCAACAAGCGCGATCGCCTCCGTGCCAATATGCGATTGCAAATGCCGTCCGAGCGCAGCCTCCCCTGCTGCGCGCAATCTGGCCGCACGCTGCTTGATCACCGCGCCATCTAGTTGCGGCATCCGCGCGGCCGGTGTCCCGGGGCGCGGGCTATAGGGAAACGCATGTAAAAAAGCGATATGGCACTCCTCGATCAGCGACAGCGAATTTTCAAACGCCGCCTCCGTCTCGGTCGGAAAGCCCGCAATCAAATCCGCGCCAAAGGCAATCTCCGGCCGCTTGGCCTTCAAACGCTGGGCCAGCCCAATCGCTTCAGCCCGCGAGTGTCGCCGCTTCATCCGCTTGAGCATCAGATCGTCGCCATGTTGCAAAGACAGGTGCAAATAGGGCGCAATCCGCACCTCGCCTGTCACCGCTTCTTCCAGCGCTTCGTCAATCTCGATCGCATCAATCGATGAGAGCCGCAGCTG
>CAZXXY010000049.1:0-10513 GCA_964644755.1 uncultured Hyphomonas sp.
CGTCGCCTTCGAGCGCGCGGGTCGCGTCATAAAGCTCGCCATCGACGCGGGCGACGATGACCCGCTTGGCCAGCGAATTGGAGATCGACTTGGCAACATCCAACGGGGTTGCACCGGCCTCGTATTCGCGGACAGCACCATCGGGAAGCGTTACTTGGATCATCGGTCATCTCTATTCGTTATGGTCGTGATCACAGGACTTAGCGCTATTTCTCCAGCGCGCAAGTTTCCAAGGCGCAAAAAAAGGAGCAACCGGCCGGTCCAATGGCACAGGATCATAACCCGACGAGCCGCCCGGACGGCAGCGCACAAAGCGCCCGAGCGCCATCCAGCCGCCGACCCACCAACCATGTCGCGAGGCCGCTTCCGCCCCGAACTCGGAACAGGTCGGCAAGTGCCGGCACCGCACACCAAAGGCATAAAACACGACAGAGAGGGTCGCTTTATAAGTCCGCAACAAGGCGTAGGCGACAGGCTTATAGGGCGGCTTGGTCAAACTCGGCTCCATTGCGCCGCCGACAGCGGAAACATGTTGTCAGACTCAAATCCATCGATCGGCAGTCCGTTTTCGCAAAAAAATCTCTCATTATTGTTCAAATGTCCCGACATCTATATTTTAACTCAGGTCAATAACTGCCAATCAAATCCGACATTTTTCCCTTCAACTGCATAAATATTGCTAGCATTCGGTACAAATCTGCTATTTTGGTGAAGAGTACGATTTTACAAGTCGTACAAATTGTGTAAATCAGTCACAATACCTTCAAACGGGAGCATGAGGGAAATTATGGACGGAGTATTTGCAGACACTGCTGGTCAGGTCAAACAGCCGGAGACAAAAAGTGTTCTGGAAAATGTCGTTATCCTGCTCGGGCAGTTTAACCGGCACAGTATCAAACTGACGCGTGATACGGATATCGCGCAAGGACTCGAAGTTGATTCAGTGGCCATTTTCGACGTCATCATGGACGTTGAAGACAGCTATGACATTACATTTCCTATGGAAGCCATTGGTGACATCAAGACCATTGGTGATTTGACCGATATGATCGAAACACTGCGTTAGGGATTAGTCGAACCCGCGCGCCACACCTTCGCGGCGCGGGTCTGCCCCGCCCTCAAGGCCATCTTCGCGCACAACAATTACATGTAGACCGGAGTTTTCGCCACGGCGCTCACGGACAGTATAGCCACGCGCCTTGAGTTCGTCGGCAATGGCCTGTCCATCCCCGCGATCCACTTCAACGTTCACAGTCTGGCCGCGGGCAACAATGTTCGGAAGTGCGGTCGCCCCTTGCGCCGTTGTCCCCTGATCGAGCACACCAACCAGTGTTTTGGCAACATAAGCGATAATCGAATTGCCGCCCGGCGATCCTGTGACCATGAACAGATCATCGTCCCGATCAAACACGAGCGTGGGTGACATGGACGAGCGCGGCCGCTTTCCGCCCGCCGGTGCATTTGCAACCGGCTTGCCATTGATCTCGGCCCGGCGGGCAAAATCAGTCAATTCATTGTTGAGAAGAAATCCAGATGCCCAGATTGAAGACCCGAATGCCGCTTCAACCGTTGCCGTCATCGACACAGCATTGCCATTCTGGTCAACAACCGAAATATGGGTTGTGCCGGGCGCATCCTCTGTTGTGTCTCTGCCCCACATATCGATCATCGGGCCACGGCCAAGCACTTCGCCCGGGTCACCGGGTTTTGGTGTGCCGCCAACCGGCCCGCCTTGCGTGGCGCGGGCATCCAGATAGAGCGGATTGATCAGGTCTTCGGCAGGCACCTGTACCTTGTCGGCATCGGCGACATAGTGGTCCCTGTCCGCATAAGCGAGCCGCTGCGCTTCAACGAATGCCAGCAGCCGGTCCGTCGCCGTCGGATCACCCTCACCGGCCGATGACAACATCCGGTCATACAGACCCAAAATCATATTCTGCGCGACACCGCCCGATGATGGCGGCGGGGCTGAACAGACGCGATAGGTGCGGAACGCTCCGCACAGCGGCGCGCGGGTCTTGACCTCATAGCCAGCCAGATCTTCAAGCGAGAGTGTCCCATCATTCGCCTGCACAGCCGCCACCATCGATTCTGCAATGGCGCCAGTATAGAAGCCTGCAGGCCCCTTAGTCGCGACGGCCCGCAAAGTGTCTGCATACTCGGGATTGTCACGGACATCACCCTGCTGCAAGGGCGTGCCCTGCGGGTAGAAATAATCAGCAGAGCCCGGGTTTTCATCAAGCTTGATCGCCCCGCGCAAACGGTCACCATTGACCAGATTTGCCAGCCTTGCCGAGACGACAAAACCTTCATCGGCCAGCCTGATCCCCTCATCGAACAGTGTCGCCCAAGAGGTCTTTCCATAAGCGTCATGAGCACTCTTATAGAGCGCGATCTGACCTGGAACACCGACCGAGCGGCCCGATTGCCAGCTCTCGATAAACCCCATGACCTCGCCATCTTTCACGAACAGGTCTGGCGTCACATCCGCTGGCGCCGTCTCGCGGCCATCGAACACTGTGGTCGTGCCGGATGCCCGATCATAAACCAACATGAAGGCCCCGCCGCCAAGGCCCGAACTTTGCGGTTCGACAAGGCCAAGAACCGCATGCGCAGCAATCGCTGCATCGACCGCATGGCCGCCCTCGCGCAGGACTGCCAGTCCCGCTTCGACGGCGCGCGGATCTGCTGCAGCCACCATAGCCCCTTTGTCCCAAGCCGCATCATTGGCAACCGCCGACGCCCCGGCATCGACCACACCCCGTTCGGGTGCCACTGGAGCCCCCGCAGAGCAGGCCACCAAACCAAGCAATAGAGCGCTAAAGAAAGTACGTGTCATGTCGGGCTCGCCACCATTTCATGTGATTGTCTGATCTGCATAGGGTTCCCACAAGCGCGCTCCAAGCGCAAGGCGATCTCCCCAAGCAGGACAATTCTCTGGGCGTTTAAAAGCCGCATTGGCCCCGTTTACGCGCGAATTTCGTGGCCAGTCTTTGCAATCATGCCCTGACCTGCTTAGGGATGGAGCAACCCATAGGCTGATGAGGACGAAACAATGAGCACATCCGGACCGCGCAATCTGATTACCGACATTGCTGGTCTGACGGTCGGTCACGCAATGGATGCCAAAGTGCGCACGGGAACAAGCGTGATCCTGACTGAGACGCCCTGCATTGCTGCCGTTGCCGTCGCTGGCGGTGGACCGGGTACACGGGAAACAGATCTGCTCGCAGCCGGAACGCTGGTCGATGCCGTAGATGCCATCTGCCTATCCGGCGGCAGCGCCTTCGGCTTGGCCGCAGCTGATGGGGTCGCGGCAGGGTTACATAAGGCCGGACGCGGATTCGGGCTGATCGACCTCCCCGGTGTGCCCAAGACCCCGATTGTTCCAGCCGCCATTCTTTATGATCTCGCCAATGGCGGAGACAAGGATTGGGGCGACACCGCCCCCTATCAGCAACTTGGAAAAGACGCTTTCGCGCAGGCAATGGCCGCCAATGCGGATTTTCCGCTCGGAAAAACAGGGGCAGGCTTCGGTGCGAAAGCGGGCGCCCTCGAAGGCGGCTTGGGATCGGCCAGCCTTGTCACCGATGACGGTATGACCATCGGTGCCCTGGCCGCGGTGAACTGTTTCGGCGCAACGCAAATGCCCGGAACCGACTGTTTCTGGGCGTGGCCTTACGAGATGAACGGAGAATTTGGCGGCGCCCGTCCACCCGCCGATTACGCCGCAGATGCGGATGATTGGGGCGCGGCAAAGCTCAATCCGGCGCTTGGGCAGAACACGACGATTGCCTGTGTGGCCACAGATGTGGCGCTAACGACGGATGAAGCCAAACGGGTGGCGCAGATGGCATTATCCGGCTTTTCGCGGGCCATCCGGCCTGTTTTTGCGCCCTTTGACGGCGATGCTGTCTTCGTGCTTTCAACCGCTAAAAAGCCGCTTTCAGACCCAAAACCATTGAATTTGGCCCGCATTGGCGAGTTGGCTGCGAGCACGCTGGCGCGCGCCATTGCCCGCGGCGTCTATGAAGCCAACCGATCGTCCGAGACGGCTTAAATATCGCGAAACTTGTCTCGCAAGCGGCGCTCCCGGTCGAGCAGGACTTCCTCAAGCACACGAACGCGATTGCTCAGAGACTCGATACGGGCGCTGTCTCGACGCATCTGTTTATGCCGTTCATAGCGTTTGCCGACTTGCTTCTGATTTGGCTCGCGCGAAATAAGAACGATAATCAAGACAATGGCAGCGATTAGAATAAAGTTCATCAGGGTCCCTCCTACAAATAGTTTTTATTGATAAACAATATGTAGTAAGGTTTTTTCAGCTCGCAAGGTGTCACTGAATAAATATTCAGTTTTACGCACACACCCCCAAACACGATGGGGCAAAATTCTCCTATCAGGCGAGTTTCCGAAACGCCTCGCGCAATCGGGAGTCATCATCTGTGGCCAGTTTTTCCATGACTTGCATTCTGGTCTGCAGATCCGATATTTCTGCCCGCAATCGGACAATCTCGCCATCCTGGGCCGTGTTCTTCTCGGCTTTCGCCTTATGTTTTACCCAATTGTCGATGCTGCTGGTCACGCAGCCAATCACGACAATGACCACAACCATCTCAAACACGCCCATAGCTTTCCCTCCAAAATCAATATTGATATTCGATATTGGCCCTCTTGGGCGGAATTGCAAGCCGTAAGCTTTAAAATTTACTGACCGGTCGAGCCGAAACCGCCTGTGCCGCGAGATGTCTCGTCAAGAATAGCAACTTCTTGCCAAGCCGCCTGTGTAACCGGAGCCAGCACCATTTGGGCAATGCGGTCGCCACGCTCGATCACAAAATCAGTCTCCCCGAGATTGATCAGGATTATTTTGATCTCGCCGCGGTAATCACTGTCGATGGTTCCAGGCGTGTTAAGACAGGTAATGCCATGTTTGGCAGCAAGACCCGAGCGCGGCCGAATTTGCACTTCATAGCCAAGAGGAATGGCAAAGGACAGTCCCGTCGGCACCATTGCACGCGCACCCGCTGCCAATGTCAGTGGCGCATCGGCGTCCACCGCAGCACGCAAATCCATGCCAGCCGAACCTGCCGTTTCATAGGCCGGCAGCGTCAATCCGTCGAAATGCGCCAGAGGGCAAACTTCTATTTTTACCTGCTTGGCCATGCCTCTAGCCCAGCCCTTCGCGTCCAATGGCATAGAA
Organism: uncultured Hyphomonas sp.; assembly: GCA_964644755.1. Taxonomy (GTDB): domain Bacteria; phylum Pseudomonadota; class Alphaproteobacteria; order Caulobacterales; family Hyphomonadaceae; genus CALLCD01. The sequence goes on from CAZXXY010000049.1 coordinate 5,207, forward strand.
ACGTTCGCGGCGCTGGCGCTTGAGATCGTCGGGCTTGAGCTTCAACAGGGCTTTCAGTTCTTTTTCAATCACTTTGCCTGCTTCCCGCACTGCATATTCCGGATCACGATGGGCGCCGCCCACAGGTTCTTTGACAATCTGGTCGACAATGTGGAGTTTCAACAAATGCTCGCCGGTGATTTTCATCGCCTCGGCAGCATCTTTGGCCTTAGCCGCGTCGCGATAGAGGATGGAGGCGCAGCCCTCCGGCGAAATCACCGAATAGATCGAATGCTCGAGCATCAATACTTTATTGGCCGCTGCGATCGCAATCGCGCCGCCAGACCCACCCTCGCCTATAATCAGTGCGATCATCGGCACAGGCAATGTCAGACAGCGTTCCGTCGAGCGGGCAATCGCTTCAGCCTGCCCACGTTCCTCGCCAGCTTTGCCCGGATAAGCCCCGGCAGTGTCGACAAAAGACAGGACAGGAAGATTAAACTTCTCGGCCAGATTCATCAGCCGCAGCGATTTACGATAGCCTTCAGGATGAGCCATGCCGAAATTATGCTTCAGGCGGCTTTCAGTGGTCCGGCCCTTCTCGTGCCCCATCACAACGACTGACCGGCCTTTGAATGTGGCCAGCCCGCCAAGAATTGCATTGTCATCGCCGAACACACGGTCGCCTGACAATTCCTGATAATCGTCACAGAGATATTTCACATAGTCGGAGAAATGAGGTCGTTCGGGATGTCGGGCAACTTGGGTTTTGTGCCATGCGGACAGGCCGGAATATAGCTCTTTAAGCTGGCGGGCAGATTTGCCCCGCAGCTTTTGCACCTCGTCAGAAATCGACGGACCCTCGCCTGTTGCGCCAAGCGCTTCAAGCTCCTGAATCTTCGTATCGAGTTCTGCGATTGGTTTTTCAAAATCAAGATATGTCGTCATATCCCACTGATTAGCGCGAGATTGCACAATGGCAAACCCGTTTCACCTATCAGATAGTAAAATCCGGTCAGTTTTTCATCCTGGCAAGCATCGCGCCCATGGCTGCATGCACTGTCTGCATCGCCTGTAGGGGACGAACCATCACTTTGAACTCGGTAATTTTCCCGTCCGCATCCCACTCAATCATATCAACCCCGTTGACATATTTTCCGTCCATTTCGGTTTCAAACTCCAACACAGCGCGCTGGCCGCAATCGAACACACGTACATAGCGGAACTGTTCGTTCGATAGGGTTTTCCCCGCCGCACCAAGATATGCCATGGTGATGGCCTTGCCGCGCTGGGGACTAAAAACCACAGGGCTGAGAAACACCACATCATCATGCAAGAGCTGATCCAGCTGACCTAGATCATGGCTTTCGAAATAATCCATCCACGCTTGCACCCATGCCGAGTGGCCAGTCGGTTCAACAGCTTTTTTGAGCATTCCAAGCCTCTCCTTGTCTGGGCGACATTCACACCATCAATCGCGCAAACAGAATGTCATTGAATAAACCAGATTTATGCCCGTGGCGACTTGCCCATTCACGCGGAAAGGCTCGAACCGCGCGCCCTCAACCGCCCGAACAGCCTCAGCCAGAAACAGCGGGCTTGAACAGGCCGATATAGCATTGGACGCCTCCCCGCGGCGCGACAGGTCGAACTTGACCTCGCAAACCGCTTCAGTCGGAGGCGAGAGCGCCGTGCGCGGATAGTCCGGTATAATCTGGCCAACAGGTTGCGGCTCTGCACTTGTCGCCACGCGGCTGGCAGGGCCGCCACCAAGCAGCTCATCTTCAACTTCCGCAGCACTCACGCGCCGGCTCCACCCTGAAGGATAGAGGATCTTCGCCTCTCGCGCGCCGGCGGAACGGCATTGGGCAATCTGTGTACTTGGTCCTGCAGCCGGTCGGGAATCACCCGTGATAACCGGCGCTGTCGGGCGACTGGCAACATCCCTGAAGCTGGAGCAGCCCGCAAGCACGGCTAACAACAAGATGCCGACAAACAGACGCACTATCGAGTAACAACCGGTCGGGCGACGATCGTGTCGTTCGGCCCTTCAAAACAAAGGCCAAGCTGCGCCATCCAGATGCTTGGAAAGTCAGGATCGATAAAGGTCACTTCCATCTGCCCCCAATAGGCTGTGGTCTGATTCACTGTGCCAGGCAGGACAATGTCCACCGAGCACCCCGGTTCATCAGTCGGCGCTTGATCAAGCACCCAAATGCCGGAATAGGCACCGCGATCGGTCGTGACCCCTGCCAGACCTTCAATATACATGGTGATGCCGTTGCCCCTGATCACCGCCATCTGTTTGGAGTCAATGTCGCGCTCATATTCGAATGTGCCCGCATTGGTCGTCCAGACCTCGTCTGCATGGGACGACATTGACAATCCAATCGCGGCCACTGCCGCCAATACAAGTTTCTTCACGATCATTCATCTCCTGTGTGAACCGCCCGGCCGAACGGCCAGCAATATGTTACGGATACCAGATTCGATCAACTTTGCGGCAGACTGATGGCAGTCAAATCAAAACCCGCGACTTACACGTTCCCTGTTGGCTGATTGGCCAACGGCAAACTGCGAAGGCGGGTGCCGGTCGCATTGAAAATCGCATTGGCCAGCGCAGGGGCAATCGGCGGTGTGCCGGGCTCTCCGCCGCCGCCAAGCCGCGCGCCAGAATTGATCAGCGTTACGTGAATTTCGGGCGCTTCATCCATGCGGACCATCTCATAATCGTGGAAGTTCGACTGCACGACGCGGCCGTTTTCCAAGCTAATCTCGCCATAAAGTGCAGCCGTCAAACCATAGATCACGCCGCTTTCCATTTGCGCGGTGAACCCATCGGGATTGATCACAAAGCCGGGGTCAGCGGCAGCATAGACATGCGTCACACGTGGTGCGCCGGAGCTCATATCGACTTCGACAACCTGCGCACAAATCGTACCGAAGCTCTCGACAATGGAAATCCCCATACCGTGACCTTGCGGCATGGTTTTCCCCCAGCCTGCCGCCTTGGCCGCCGCATCAAGCACTGCCAGATGGCGCGGCTTTCCGGCCAAAAGCGCACGGCGGTATTCGTAGCCGTCCTTGCCCGCTTCATGGGCCAGTTCGTCAACAGCGCTCTCAATGTAGAAACCGTGCTGGGTGTGATCGACCGAGCGCCATGCCCCAAAGCGCACATGGTGGTCACTTTCAATATAATGCACGAACGCATTCGGCAGATTGTAAATCGGGTGGGCTGCTTCTGGCGGATCATGCTTGTCCACATATTGCTGATCCCACGAGACCGGCATGCCGTCCTCATCGAGGCCAATCTTGAACCGGCTGACCGATGCCAGACGATACCAGTCTTGCTGGGTGTCCTCTTCGCGCGACCAGATCATTTTGACCGGAAAATCGCATTCGGCAGCAATTTCAGCTGCCATAACGGGGAAATCTGGTGTCGCGCGTCGACCAAATCCGCCGCCAAGGAATTGATTGTGCACGGTGACATTGCCTGCCTTGAGCCCCAGCGCTTCTGCGACAGCATTGCGTGTGCCCAGCGGGTTTTGTGACCCTGTCCATATCTGCGCCGTACCAGCCTCACGATCAATGCTGACCGTCGCATTGAGCGGTTCCATCGTAGCATGCGCCAAGAATGGAACTTGGTATTCCGCCTCAAACACACGGGCAGCAGACCGGGCGGCTTTGCGGGCATTTCCGACAGAAATATCCGTCTTCTCTGTGCCGGCTTCGACGGCCTCGGACATTACTGCACGGAACTTGTCATAAACGCCTTCCTGATTGAGCGTCCCCGCCTCGCCTTCGTCGAACGTCGCATCAAGCGCATAGATGGCCTGCTGGGCTTGCCAATAGCCATCGGCAACAACCGCAACAAAATGATGCTTATGTATGACTTTGATGACCCCCGGCATGGCTTCCGCCGCGCTCGCGTCGACACTTCTAATGATCGAGCCAATCACCGGCGCACCCATGACAGCGGCATATTTCATGCCCGGCAGGTCTGCATCAATCCCGAACTTGGCCGTGCCATCAACTTTCGACGGAATGTCGAAGCGCTGCTTTGGCTTGCCCATGATCTGGTATTCGGCGGCCTCTTTCAGCTTGGGCTGGGAAGGCGGCGTGTGTCTGGCGGCTTCTTCCGCGAAATCCGCATAGCGGCCAGACTGGCCCGAGGCATCGTGAAAGACATGCGAACGTTCGGTGCGCAGCTCGCGCGCAGGCACGTTCCATGTCTTCGCCGCGGCTTTGACAATCATCTCGCGTGCTGCCGCACCGGCAATCCGCATGCCGCGCTGTCCTGTCAGGCGAATGGATGTCGAACCGCCCGTAACCTGAATTTCCATCCTCTTGGAAAGGGCGAGAAAAACGCCGTCCACAGTACCATCCAAAAATCTCGGGATCGTCGCTTCGCCCGCCAAATATTCCCGCGCGAGAGCATAGTTCGCAAAGTCTTCATGCGCGGGCGCTTCCTCAAAAGCAACGCGGTCCCAGTCAGCATCCATCTCATCGGCCAGCATCTGGGTCAGCGCTGTCGGAGCGCCCTGCCCCATTTCAGAATGCGGTGCGATCGCCGTGACCAGATTGTCAGCGTCGATTTTAACCCATGTGTTGACGAGCGTCTCGCCCTCATCGGTCACCATGCCAGCCAGTTTCGGTGCGCGGTGGCCCGGGCGGATTGCAACGCCGACCACAAGCGCGCCGCCTGTCAGAACGCCTGCAGTGATAAAACCTCTTCGTGTCCACTTATTCATTGATCTCGCCCTCCGCATCAACGGCCTCCGGAGCCGGTTCTGGCAAAGTCAGGGCCGCCTCCTTGATGGCTTTGCGAATGCGCGAATACATCCCGCAGCGGCAGATGTTTCCCCGCATGGCCGTGTCGATATCGTCATCGGTTGGACGGGGCGTGGTTTCAAGCAGCGCGACGGCCGACATGATCTGGCCGGACTGGCAATACCCGCACTGGGGAACCTGATTGTTGATCCAAGCCTGTTGCAAGGCGTGCAGCGTCCCGTCGGGACTGGCAATGCCTTCAATCGTGGTGATCTGTTTGCCTTCAGCAAACGCAACCGGCGTCGAGCAGGACCGTACGGGCACACCATCGACATGTACGGTGCAGGCCCCGCATTGGGCAATACCGCAGCCAAATTTGGTGCCTGTAAGTTTCAAGTTTTCGCGGATCGCCCAAAGCAGCGGCTGGTTTGGATCGACGGCAATGTCCTGCCGTGTCCCGTTAACGATAAGTGCAACCATGATGTTTCCTCGCGCCCTGAACGAAATTCGATTTGTTCAGAATACACGAATTAGGAGAATTGCCAAGATTTTGATTTA
>CAZXXY010000049.1:10613-14603 GCA_964644755.1 uncultured Hyphomonas sp.
ACCAGATCCGCTAGATCGGCGATCACTTTCGCTTGCTTCCACGTCGCATCATCTTGCATTTTGCCATCGATCATGGCGACACCGGACCCATCGGGCATGGCCTCCAGAATGCGGCGCGCAAAAGCAACTTCATCCGCATCAGGAGAAAAAACCTTTTTAGCGACAGCAATCTGGTTCGGGTGCAAGCTCCATGCGCCCGCGCAACCCAAGAGAAACGCATTGCGAAACTGCTGCTCACATGCGTCAAGATCGGAAATATCTCCAAACGGACCATAAAAGGCTTTTAGTCCGTAGGCAGCACATGCATCCACCATGCGCGCGACGGTATAATGCCACAGATCCTGCTGGACACTAATGCGCTCGCCGCCATCTTCGCGCGGGTCTTCAATCACGCGGTAGCCCGGATGCCCGCCGCCCACGCGCGTGGTCTTCATTGCGCGGCTGGCAGCAAGATCCGCTGGCCCAAGCGAAATCCCCTGCATACGCGGACTGGCCGCGGCAATGGCCTCGACATTCTTCACCCCTTCTGCGGTTTCAAGAATCGCATGGATCAGGATCGGCTTGGTCACACCGGCTTTTGCCTCAAGCTGGGCAAGCAACTGATCAAGATAGTGGATATCCCACGGCCCCTCGACCATTGGCAGCATGATCACATCAAGCTTATCGCCAATCTCTGTTACCAAGGTCGTAATATCATCGAGACACCACGGACTTTTCAGCGAATTGACACGGCTCCACAGGCCCGTGCCGAGCGCGGCAAAATCAGTAGCCTTTGCCATTTCGACGAAGCCTTCCCGCGCGGCAATTTTCTGGTCGGCGGGGATAGCATCTTCAAGATTGCCGAGAATAACATCGGCTTTCGTCGCCATTGCGGGCACTTTGGCGCGGACTTTTTCGATATGCGGCGGAACGAAATGGATCATCCGTTCGAGCCTGACAGGCAGGTCACGCAGAGGTGGTGGCGCGCCAATAGCAAGCGGCTTGAAAAACTGGCGCGGGGTCTTGTCTGTCATATCTGGCTCCTGAATTGGGCTGACCCTATGGCCAAATGCTGCACCGCGTCAATTTCCCTTTTTGTTAGTCTTGGCTAACTCGAAGCCGCCTCGGCCTTACGCTTTGCCAGTTCGGCGAGATTGCGATTATGGTCCTCACGGTCAACTTTGTAAAAGCTGATGGCAACGAGCATCAGTGTCCAGAGCAGCCAAAGTGTGGGCGCGTAGCCAAGCCCCATCCGAAACAACATGTCACCCGTCACATCACTCGGCTCGGGCCGCTTGGGCATATTGGCATAAGCCAGCACGAAACCGGCCGCAGCGCCGCCAAACCCCTGGGCAGATTTCCGGATGAAAGTGACAGCCGCATAGAAGACCCCCTCGGAGCGACGCCCTGTCTTGAGCTCACTGACCTCGACCAAGTCGGCAATCATGGAATACAGCACAGCTTGCAGTGCAATGATCAACGCCACATCAATTGTATTTATCACCAGAACCAGTGGATAAAGTGCAGGATCACCATTGTCCGGAAACAAGCCCATCAACCGCAGAACAATTGGCAAAGGCGCCGCGCCAAAGGCAAACACACCAAGGATGATGACAGCACGCTTCTTACCAAGCCAACGCACAAATAGCGGCGCCACAATAAAACCGATCACTGCCGACAGCATAACAAAGAGCAACCAGACGAAGATTTGCGGCCCCGAAAACCCCCAGAAAAAAGTCAGAAGCAGAAAGGACAGCGCCGCAGACAAACCCGATGCAACGCCGCCAAACAAGGTCGCCACAAACAGCGCCGTGAAAGATCGCTCGCCCAATGTCTCGAAGATTTCGCCAAACACTTGTTTGAGCGTCAAGGTGCGTCGAGGTAGCGGCGGATGGAAAGTACTGACCCGATGATGGGTTCCCATTGCCGAAACCATGATCGCAGCAAAAATCAGAACAGACCCCAAAAGGCCATACTCCGCATAAGCCGCACGGTTCAGCAGCCCATCTTCAAACTCAGCCGTCGCCACAAAGATTGCCCCGAACCCGATCAGGGCCATCGCGTTCCCGCCCGTCCAGCCAAAGTACAATCTGTAGGCTTGCAGCTTCGCCCGCTCATCATAATCACTGGCCAGCTCCGGCAACAAAGCCGAACTTGGCGTCTCATAGAGCGTTATGAAGGTCCGGATCCCAGCCGCAATGATGACAAGATACCAGAACAGGGCCGCTTCGGACCAGTCAGGCGGACTCCAGAGAAAATAGAACGACACCGACACCGGAATGGCGGCAAAGTACATAAAAGGATGCCGCCGTCCCCATTTCGAACGCCAATTGTCCGACACATAGCCAACCACCGGATCGCTGATCGCATCGAAAAGCAGGACAATGAGCATGGCCAGCCCGACCAGCCTTGGGTCAATCCCGATCACCGTCCCATAAAAGCCGAGCAGGAAAAATCCGAAACCATTGTCTTTCACACCATAGGCAACCGCGCCGAAGCCGTAAGCGAGCTTGGTCATCAAGGGTAATCTCTCGCCAACCAATGCTGGCTCTGATGCGTCACTCATTTCGCATGCCCTCGCCTATTATGAGGAAGCCAGCCTGCCATAGACAAATACGCTGTCCAGTCCTAGCGCAAGGGAAGCCTGCATCCTCATCTGGCGGCTTTGGCGATGCGAAAGGCTTGCTCAACCGGCGCTTTTAATGCACTCAACCTCTATGAACATCCAGACCCCCACTTCACCCGATACGCTCGCCGAGATGATGAACGCAATTGGGACACGTGCCCGCACAGCCGCCAAAACGCTTGGCCTTGCCAGCGCCGATCAGCGTACCGCAGCGCTTGTCCGCATGGCCGAACTTGTCCGAGCGAATACGGGCAGCTTGCTGGAAGCCAATGCGCTCGATATGGAGGCGGCACGCGAGAAGAAGATTTCACCGTCAATGCTCGACCGTCTGGAACTGTCCATGGTGCGGATCGAGAGCATTGCCGATGGCCTTGATGCCGTCGCCGCGCTCGATGATCCTGTGGGCCGCGAGCTTGCGCGTTGGACCGTTCCAACCGGCCTCGACATTGCCCGCGTGAGCACGCCGCTCGGTGTGATCGGCATTATCTATGAAAGCCGCCCGAACGTCACCGCAGATGCTGGCGCTTTATGTATCCGTTCTGGCAATGCAGCCATTTTACGCGGCGGCTCGGAAAGCACACACTCCTCTGGCGCAATTGCCGATCTGCTGCGTCAGGCGCTGGCCGAAACCGGACTGCCTGAAGACGCGATCCAGAAAGTGCCAACAACCGATCGGGCCGCCGTTGGGCATATGCTGGCCGGACTTGGCGGCGGTGTCGATGTCATTGTCCCGCGCGGCGGACGGTCCCTCGTCGAGCGTGTTCAGGCAGACGCGCGTGTGCCAGTCATCGGGCATCTCGAAGGGCTCGTGCATATGTATGTCGATGGCACCCTGCCGCTGGAGCAGACGATCGAAATTGTCCTGAATGCCAAATTGCGCCGGACAGGGATTTGTGGCGCACTCGAAACATTGCTGATCGACGCCAAGGCTGCCGCAACCCAGCTGGCGCCGCTGGTTGGCGCTCTACAGGGAGCCGATTGCGAGGTGCGCGCCGATGCGAGAGCCCGCGCTCTTGTACCCGACATGGAAACGGCCAGTGAAGACGACTGGCGCACCGAGTATCTCGCGCCCACGCTTTCGATCAAACTGGTTGACGGTTTGGACGGCGCGCTGGCCCACATCGACACTTATGGCTCGGGCCATACCGAATGCATCCTGACAACAGACGAAGCGGCAGCAAGCCGGTTCTTCGCAGAAGTCGATGCCGGCATCGTCATGCACAATGCCTCGACGCAATTTGCCGATGGCGGCCAATTTGGCATGGGCGCCGAGATCGGCATTGCAACCGGCCGCATCCATGCACGCGGGCCGGTTGGCGCCGAACAGTTGACGCTTTTCAAATACGTTGTGCGCGGAAACGGACAGACCCGGACGCCATAAACGT
>CAZXXY010000049.1:14703-18506 GCA_964644755.1 uncultured Hyphomonas sp.
AAACGTGACGCCCGGGCCTTTTGCTTCTGCTTGGAATTGTACTTTAGAAGGTCAGCTTCGCGGCCGCGATATATCCGGTTGAATTATCATCAAACGAGTTCTGGGCGCGACGATTGACGTTCAGATAGAGTTTCTCGTCAACGACATTGAAATGCTGGGCGCTGCCGATTTTGGCATGGCCTTGCGCAAGCGCAACCGGGCAGTAGCCACCAAATTGCGGCACATAGCGGTTCGGATCATTGAGGAATTCGTCCCGATTTTCTGCCGAGCTGAAACGCCATTCAGTATTGTCCCAATTGGCGGTAAACTCTTCAGACCCGAGCACAGGACCACCTTCAGTTTGGTAGGAAACAACATCCTGCCCGCCCACAGCGAACGGCTTGCCGTCCCAAACACTTGGCCGGGCAGCTTCTTCCGCTGTTTGAACTGTCGCCCCATCTTGAGCGATCGCCGAAACCGGAACTGCTGCGAGCACAGCCATAGCTGCAAACACTGAAACAATAGAATTTTTCATAACTTTTCCTTCGATCTGATTGTCTCCCATATATTCCCCATGGTCAACACGAACAAGCAACACACAATCACGGATATGACAGGAAGACGTGTTTTTCCTGAACGGATATGTGCTAAGCACACTGACCGACCCATAGCCCAACTTCCGAAGGATCGTCCCTCTGACCGATAAGCCAGCTCTCTATCGTCCCGGTGGCGGCCAACGGATCGGCCTGTTTGGCGGATCGTTTAACCCTGCCCATGAAGGTCACCTGCATGTCGCGTCAACGGCGCTGCAACGATTGCAGCTCGACTGGGTCTGGTGGATTGTGGCACGCGGCAATCCGTTAAAGTCGAGCCATGGAGATTTCTCCGCCCGCCTCGCCTCGGCACGCACCATGGCCGCCGCTCATCCGCGTATGAGGATTCTCGATCTCGAAGCGCAACTCAATCTGACGTATACAGTTGATGTGTTGGCCAAGCTGCGAGCCCGCCACCGGACCGACCGGTTTGTGTGGATTATGGGATCTGACAATCTCGCCAGTTTCCACCATTGGCGCGACTGGCAATCAATTGCGCGTTCGGTACCAATCGCCATTGTCGCACGCCCGGGCCAACGCGCAGGCAATAGCCCGTTTGAACGCCGGTTTGCACAAAACCGCTGCCCCGAACACCGTTCGGCAACTTTGGCAGACCATCCCGCGCCAGCCTGGACCTTTCTCAAAGCCCCTCTGAATGCGCAAAGCTCCACCAAACTTCGCAAGGCTTAAGGAAAGCTGCCCGCCCGCGCGAGGCTGGAGCTGATCGGATGCCCCAATACGGTTTCAAGCCATTTGGCCGTGTCGATCATTTTGTCCAGATCAATGCCTGTCTCAAATCCAGCCCGTTGCAGCATAAACACCACATCTTCGGTCGCGACATTGCCCGTGGCAGCAGGTGCAAACGGACAGCCGCCAATCCCACCGCAACTTGCATCTATAATGTTCACGCCCGCCTCCACCGCTGCATATACATTGGCCAAAGCGGCCCCGCGCGTATCGTGGAAGTGCGCCCGCAAATAAACATCAGGCGCCTCGACACGCACACGCTCGAACACGTCCCGCACTTGCCAAGGGGTGGCCACGCCAATCGTATCGCCTAGTGCCACCTCGCTGACGCCGGCGCGCTGTGCCTGCGCGGCCAAATTCGCAACCACAGCCGGATCAACCTCGCCATCATAAGGGTCGCCAAACGCCACGGAAATCGTCGCCGAGAGCGGAATATTCGCGTCATGCGCGAGCGGCGCGCAGTGTGCCAGCATATCTGCGGTGTCTTGCGGGCTCATGCGTTGATTGCGCTGGCCGAACCCCTCGCCCGCAACGAGCACAAAATTTATCTCGTCCGCGCCAGCATCAATCGCCCGCCGCATCCCCTTTTCATTCAAGGCGAGCGCAATACGACTGCTAGATTTTTCTTTGTTTACACGCTGAAAGACCTCGGCGCTGTCTGCCATTTTGGGAACAGCTCTTGGAGAGACGAAGCTTCCTGTCTCCATCCGGCGGACCCCCGCTTTATCAAGCCGGTGAATGAACTCGACCTTTTGCTCTACCGTCAGGTCTGCAGCATCATTTTGCAATCCGTCCCGTGGCCCCACCTCCACAATATCTATCCGATTTGTCACGCCTGTCTTTTCTCCTGTCAAAGGAAGCATGTTGAGATTCCATCTCGCTTTCGGTAAATAGGCTCAAATTGTGTTTAGAGTCACGTATGAGAACGGATAATAGAGTATGGCAAACTTGTTTTCCCCGCCGCTTTTCTCCGCAACAGAGCAAGACAACACCAGAGAATTGCGCCCGCGCTTCAATGCGTCGGGGCTGATTACTGTTATTACCCAAGACGCCTCTACGAATGAAGTTCTCATGTTGGCTTGGATGAACCAACAAGCCTTGTCCAAGACGATAAAGACCGGAAAAGCGACGTATTGGTCACGATCTCGCAAGAAACTCTGGGTTAAAGGGGCAACGTCCGGAAACACCCAGCAAGTGGTCGAGTTGCGGATTGACTGTGATCAAGATGCCATTTTGATGAAAGTAAACCAGACAGGGAATGCCTGTCACACCAATAGGAAGAGTTGTTTTTATCGACAGATATCAGGCGACCGTCTTTTGCATGATGACGAAACAGGCTAAGTCATAGCCTGAATCACAGGGGGGAAACACATGAAGATCCCATCATTCTTGCTGGCCGCATGCGTCATCGCTGCATGCTCGGGCGGATCCGATACCAACACTGAAACACCCCCAGCCGTCAGCAACAGCCCGGTTGCGTCTTCGGACACGTCCCAGACAGCAGCCTCTTCTCCATTACATATGTACATGCTCGATTGCGGAAACATCTATGTTTCCGATCTTGATGGGTTTTCAGACGCAGGGGATTATGCCGGTCAGACAGCAACTTTTGCAAATACGTGTTGGCTGATCCGTCACCCTGAAGGTGATTTGCTTTGGGATCTGGGCCTTCCCACCGGTCTTGTTGGCGCTGGCGAACAGGAAAGCGGCGTTTTCGTTCTGTCGATGGGCCGGACGATAACGGATCAGATGCGTGACTTCGGATATGCCCCCTGGGATTTGGATTACATCTCCATCTCCCACAGCCATTTCGACCATACCGGACAGGCTGACCAGTTTCAGGAAGCAACATGGCTTGTCCACGAGGCCGAATACAATGACATGTTCCCGGCGAATGCCGAAGCGCTTGAAAACGCCACCGATATTGACGGCGAAGTGGTGCCCCCTTTTGCCGACTTTATGCCTCTAGCCCACGAGACGTTTACAGGCGAAAGAGATGTTTTCGGGGATGGGTCAGTTATGATCGTTCCGGCACCAGGCCCTACGCCCGGTCATACATTTTTGCAGATTATGCTGCCGTGGACGGGGCCTGTGCTGCTGTCAGGCAATCTCTACCATCACCGCGAAAACCGCGAGCTGAAACGTGTTCCCAGATTCAATTCAAGCGCTCAAGATACCCGAACCTCGATGGACGCTTTTGAAGCACGCGCGGCAGAGCTTGAGGCGACTGTCATCATCCAGCATTCACTTGACGATATTGCCGATCTACCGCGCCCGCCCGAGGCATTGCGCTAGTTTGAACATGCCCGGCAGAAGGCGGCTTGGCCCCCTTCACACCGGTTAGATTCTCCGCAATTGACCAAGAGCACCACGCACCGTCTCGAAACCGGCAACCCGCGAGAGAGAATATCCCCGCTCTGTGACCGTGGACACTTTGTAGAATTCGGCACGGGCGGTTTCAGCGGTCACTTCCAATAAGGTAAA
>CAZXXY010000050.1:0-18421 GCA_964644755.1 uncultured Hyphomonas sp.
GATTCCGTTGACTGGTCAACAAAGTCCGGCGCTGGCGCGTGGATCGGCATGGTGGTTGCCGTCTTGACCGGGCCACGCTCATCAATCGGATCGCCAATCACATTCATGATTCGGCCAAGCGTTTCAGGGCCAACCGGCACCATGATCGGCTCGCCAAGGTCAACGACTTTCTGGCCGCGAACGAGGCCTTCAGTGGAGTCCATCGCGATTGTGCGGACCGTGCTCTCGCCCAAATGCTGGGCCACTTCAAGGACAAGGCGTGTGCCATTGTTCTCGGTTTCCAGAGCATTGAGAATATCGGGCAATGTGCCGTCGAACTGAACATCGACGACGGCACCGATAACCTGGCTGATAACGCCTTTGGCGTTGGCTGAGTTGCTCATCTTATAAGTCTCCTTCGGAGCGGATTTTGTTTTGGCAGCGACGGGCGCTGGAGAAGGTGAAGAGGGAGGCGTTGAGGCGGCTTGCGGGGCAGGACGCTCGACGGCCGGGGTTTCGGCTACGGAAATGGTTGTTGCGGTCTGGGCTTTGCAAACACCGCATGGGCGGACATCGGGCTGGCCGGTGGCTATGGCGGCCTTGTCGGCTTCATCAAACGTCTCGAACGGGCCAGCCCAGTTTTCGTCGCTCGCACCGGCATCAGTGTCGGTAACGCCTTCGCCATGATTGCAATACCGGCACTCGCCAATATGGATGCGGGCCCGCTTGGCAATTTTGTTTTCGTAGACCCAATATGCCATCGAACCAGATCCCTTAAAGCGCTTCAGCACCAGAGATGATCTCGATCAGCTCTTTGGTGATTTGGGCCTGACGGGCACGGTTATACTGCAAGGTCAGCGCGGAGATAATATCGCCGGCATTGCGGGTCGCATTGTCCATCGCCGTCATCGAGGCGGCTTGCTCACCGGCTGCACTTTCGAGCATGGCAGAGAGAAGCTGCGTGTTCAGATAACGCGGCAGAAGCGTTTCGAGAATTTCAGGCTCTGACGGCTCGTATTGATAGATCGCGCCGGACAGGTCCGTGGTTTCCGTGCCCTCTGGCGCCGAGGCGGGAATGAGCTGCTGGGCCGTCGGCTCCTGGCTCAAGACGTTCTTAAAGCGCGAATAGATCAGTGTGCAAACGTCAAACTCTTCGCCGCCAAAGCGGGCATTCAGAGCGCTGCCAAAACCAATGGCCAGCTCGCTCTGGTCGGCCGCTGTGCGCGCTTCGGTTGTATCAACATGGTCGACAAACAGATCGCCATATTCAGATCCGAGCTGCTCACGCCCCTTCTTGCCAACCGTGATGATCTTGACGGTTTTGCCGACCGCCCGCAATTCATCGATGGTCTGGCGCGCAAGCTTGACCGTATTGGCGTTGAACCCGCCGCAAAGACCACGCTCGGCCGTCATCACGACCAGCAGATGCGTGTCGTCCTGCCCCGTACCGGAGAGAAGCTTCGGGCCACCGGCCCCTTCCCCCATAGATCCGGTCAGATTGGCCACAACCGACGCCATCCGCACAGCATAAGGCCGCGACGCTTCAGCCGCTTCCTGTGCCCGACGCAGTTTCGCTGCCGCCACCATTTGCTTGGCTTTGGTGATCTTCTGCGTGGACTTCACGCTGGCGATCCGGTTTTTGAGTTCCTTCAAGCTAGGCATAGCTGAAAGTCCTTATCTCTCAAGCGTGAGCGTTAGGCGAATTTGCCGGTGAAATCTTCGAGCACTTTCTTGATACCGTCTTCGATATCACCGCTCAGGGCTTTCTCGTCACGGATTTTCGTGAGGAGATCAGCGTGATTGGTGCGCAGATTGGTCAGCAGATCGCGCTCATAGCGGGTCACGTCCGACAATTCGATCGCATCAAGATAACCGCGCGTACCGGCATAGATCACGACAACCTGCTCTTCCATCTGAAGCGGCGAGAATTGCGGCTGCTTCAAAAGCTCGGTCAGGCGTGCGCCGCGATTGAGCAGTTTTTGCGTTGCCGCATCAAGGTCAGAGCCGAATTTCGCAAACGCCGCCATTTCGCGGTATTGCGCAAGTTCACCCTTCATCGAGCCAGCCACTTTCTTCATGGCTTTGGTCTGGGCCGCAGAGCCCACACGCGACACGGACAGACCCACATTCACCGCAGGACGGATGCCCTGATAGAACAGATCGGTTTCAAGGAAGATCTGGCCATCGGTAATCGAAATAACGTTCGTCGGAATATAGGCCGACACATCGTTCGCCTGTGTTTCAATGATCGGCAGAGCGGTCAAAGACCCTGAACCGTGATCCTCATTGAGCTTCGCAGCGCGCTCAAGCAGGCGGCTATGAAGATAGAACACGTCACCCGGATACGCTTCGCGGCCCGGAGGACGACGCAGCAAAAGCGACATCTGGCGATAGGCCACAGCCTGCTTGGACAGATCATCATAAATGATCAGGGCGTGTTTGCCATTGTCACGGAACCATTCGCCAATTGTGCAGCCTGTAAACGGCGCAAGATACTGCAGCGGTGCAGGCTCGGAGGCGGTCGCCGAGACGATGACCGTATATTCAAGGGCGCCGCGCTCTGCGAGGGTTTTAACAACCTGCGCAACGGTGGAACGCTTCTGGCCGATGGCGACATAGACGCAAAACAGCTTCTCGCTATCGTCTTTGGCCGCATCATTGATCTGCTTCTGGTTCAGGATCGTATCGATACAGATCGCGGTCTTGCCGGTCTGGCGGTCACCAATAACAAGTTCACGCTGGCCACGGCCAACAGGGATCATCCCGTCAATCGCCTTAACACCGGTCATCATCGGCTCATGCACAGACTTACGCGGCAGAATGCCCGGCGCTTTCACGTCAACACGTTCACGAGCGGCGACATCGGTCAGCGCGCCCTTCCCGTCAATCGGCTCACCAAGCGGGTCAACCACGCGGCCAAGCAGGCCCTTGCCAACCGGCGCGGACACAATCTCGGAGAGACGCTTAACATTGTCGCCCTCTTTAATGCCGCGGTCATCGCCAAAGATAACGACACCGACATTGTCGGTTTCGAGGTTCAGCGCCATGCCTTTGATGCCGCCATCAAATTCGACCATTTCACCGGCTTCGACATTATCGA
Organism: uncultured Hyphomonas sp.; assembly: GCA_964644755.1. Taxonomy (GTDB): domain Bacteria; phylum Pseudomonadota; class Alphaproteobacteria; order Caulobacterales; family Hyphomonadaceae; genus CALLCD01. The sequence goes on from CAZXXY010000050.1 coordinate 3,080, forward strand.
GACCGTAAACACGGGCGATACCATCGCCGACGGAGAGAACCTGGCCAACGTCGGAGACTTCCGCCTCGACTCCAAAATTCTCGATCTGGTTTTTCAGGATGTCGGAAATTTCCGCAGCTCTGATATCCATGAGCGTTAAGCTCCCTTCATGGCAGTGTTCATACGTTCAAGTTTGGCTTTCAGGCTCGCATCGACAAGTGTCGATCCGATGCGCAATTGAATGCCGCCGACGAGATCAGGATCAACCTCGGTTGTAAGCTCGACTTCGCCGCCAACGGATTTGGCAATGATGCCTTCAAGCCGTGCGTGCTGGGCCGGTGTCATATCTTTCGCGGTGCGCACGACAGCGCGCTGGACGCCGCGCTGTTTATCATAAAGTGCTGCAAAAGCGGTTTGGGTCGCTGGAAGATCTGCCGCCCGGCCATTCATCGCCATGGTGCCGAAGAATTTGACCAGAAGCTCCGGCAGGTCCGATGCCTTGCCAAGTTTGGCCAGAGCTGCGGCCTTGTCTTCGCGCGTAAACAGCGGCGAGGCCAAAAGGCGCGACAGGTCTTCGCTCTTCGAAACAGTGTCTGCGAATCCGGAAAACGCCGACTGGATCGACGATAAGTGTCCACCAGACTGCGCAAGATCAAAAAGAGCCGAAGCATAACGCCGTGCGGCTTCGCTGGTCAGGGCTTGTGCCAAAGCTTCCATCCGTTTGTTTGGGGGCAAATGTCCCCGAAAATAAGGTCATCAGGGCATCTGGCGTCTTCCACCCTATAACCCGTCAGTGCGCGCGACTTAGCACCTCGAAAACACTCTGACAACATTGGGCTAGCACTCAAGGCGCGACCGAATGGCGCGGGGGCGGTAAATTACTCGCGGTTCTGCAAAAAAGGAACGATCTCCTCGACCCGATCGGTCCAGATAAAACCGTCAAAGTCTGCCGGCACGCGGGCGGCGGTTTCGCCAGTATTAATCCCGCCCGCGCCAGCACGATTACCACTATAAGGGCCTGCCAGCATAACATCCGATCCTGCCGCCTTCATGCGGGCAGTAAATTTGTGCGGCCAGCCCCACAGATAATGCGCATGGCTGATCGGCACCAAAATTTGCGTGTTCCGGCAATTTTCCGGCACATGTCCGCTCCAGCCCCAAAGGGCATAGGATGTCAGACACGCTTTGGTTAGAGCCGTCGAGACGCCTTCAATGTCCGGAAACGCCGACTGCGCCCCCGCCACAGCGCGCGCACCGCCATAAAACCCGTAAACATTGGCCCGCCATTCCGGATGTGCCCCGATAAAGGCCGCAAAGGCAGCCCCCTCCTCCGGATTATTGCTCTTCAAGTTCACATAGAAGCGTCCGTCTGGAAACGCATCGAAGACCTCGTCGAGCATCGGCATAGCGCCAACAAAACGCCCGCGAAACGGGTATGTCTCACCGCCATCAGCCGTGTAGCCATAGCCGACATCGAGCTTTTTCAGATCCGCTCGCGACGCATCTTCTGTCACGCCCCTGCCATTCGTGCGGCAATCGAGGGTCCAGTCATGGAAAACGGCAAAATGGCCATCAGCCGTCCAGTGGATATCAATCTCGACAATGTCCGCGCCTGCCTCAAATGCGGCACGCATGGACGGGATCGTATTCTCCAAGAAACCGTGGGACGGTTCAAATATCCGCACAGCCGTGCAGTCCTGCATGCCTAGGTTTTCGCGGCTATAGGTCTGGTGGACGCCGCGATGGGAGAGAATCCGCGTCTGGGCATCTTCGGCAGGGCCTGTCAAAAACGACGAATTGAACGCCCAGACCGCGATCACAAGCAAGATTACGCCGAGAATTATGTTTCGAAACATGGGCCCCCTCCAAATGACTATTCGCTTCAGTTACGAGACAAATAAGCAGCGAGTACGACCGCAAAACGGCATTTTAGTCGCAATTCACACTGATAAGCGGTAAATTTGGCGTTTTCTCCAGAATGTCGCCTTTTGGGGCTTGCACCGTCCCTTGGGGCCGGACCGAAAAAGGGATCGTCCACAGGAAAGGCTGACCAATGACAGGGTTCAAAACGGCAAAACAAACGGGCGATCTGATGGGGCTGAGCGTCAAAGCGCTTCGGCTTTATGAGGTGCGCGGACTTGTGGCGCCCGGACGAACCAGTGCTGGCTGGCGGGTCTATGGGCCAGAGGAATTTGCCCGGCTGCATAAAATACAGACGCTGAAATCCATTGGCTTTTCGCTCGCCGAGATTTCAAAGCTGCTCGAGGGCGGCATTGAATTGGCCAAAGTGCTGGAAACGCAGGCCAAGGCGCTTGCCCACCAGCAAGAGCGGCTTTCGCGCGCCAGACACGTTCTGGCGAAAGCCCAGGCCCAGCTCAAAGACGGTCGGACCCTCACCACGGACGATTTGATAAATCTGACACAGGAGACGGATATGAGTGAATTTGGATGGACCGAGGCACATGAAGAACTGGCCGCGCGGCATTACACCAAGGAACAGAGAGATATGTTTGCCGCACGCAAAATGTCACCCGAGTTTCAGGCGGAAATGGCAGCAAAATGGGAGAGCATTCTCGCGGACGCCGAGCGGCTCCGGCATGGTGCGCCAGATACGCCTGAAGCGATTGAATTCGGCAAACGCTGGGTGGCAGCGGCCCAATTGTTTTCCGATGGCGATGAGCACACCGATAAAGCAACGGCAAATTGGTATGATGATGGCTTTTCCGATCCCGAAACGGCCAAATTGATGCCTTTCTCGAAAGAGGTTTGGGAATTTGCCAAGGCGGCTGTGGCGGCAGGTCACGCCCGCGACGGAATTGTTTAAGCCTCTATCACCGGTGGCCCTATCCTCTCGGATGGGCCTCCCGGTGGACCGCTTTGAGCCGTGCCCCGTCAACGCCGGTATAGATCTGCGTGGTCGAGAGCGAGGCATGGCCGAGCAAGGTCTGGATGGCGCGTAAATCTGCCCCATTGGCCAGTAAATGCGTTGCGAAAGAATGGCGCAAGGCATGCGGGGTCGCGGTTTTGGGCAAACCCAGCTCGCCGCGCAAAAGCTGGACACGGGCCTGAACGATACGAGGACTGAGCGGCCCGCCCTTCTCGCCGCGAAACAGGGCGTCGCTCTTGCCCAGCGCATAGGGGCAATGTTTGACATAATCAGCGACAGCCGCAGCAATGGCGGGCAGAATCGGCACAATCCGGATTTTCCCGCCCTTGCCCGTCACCCGTAAACGCGCCGGCAGCTTGGCGTCCGCCCCCGTCAGCGCCAAAGCTTCGGAAATCCGCAAGCCCGCACCATAAAGCAGGGACAGGACCGCCGCATCACGCGCCCCCACCCAAACCGGCTTTTCAAGATTGGTTTCAGCCTGTTCGATCATGTCCTTGGCAACATCTACCGAAACAGGTCGCGGCAGCCGCGCGGGACGTTTGGGGCCCTCAAGATAGCTGATTTCGGCATTGGGCAGGCCGTGCATCCGGTCAAGCCAGCGATATAGCGCCTTGATCGAGGACAAGGTCCGGGCAATTGACGCGTCGCTCAGCCCGTCACGACGACGAGCGGCAAGATAGGCCCGAATGTCGCGTGCGCCGAGCTTTGACAAAGCAACCGGCCCCGGCTCCTGACCGGTATGGCCGCGGGTAAATCCCAAGAATCCGGCCAGATCACTGCTGTAAGCCGATAAGGTATGGTCGGCGAGCCGTCGCTCATCGCGCACATAGTCGAGAAATGCATTGAGTAAATCCATAGCCAGAGCCTGCCAGAAGAGCGTTAAAGCAGGGTAAGCGGTGATCTGCCCATTTCCCTCCTGCGCGGGCTGATATATTGGGGGCAGATGCCGGTGGCCCGTATTCTCTTTCCAATCGCCCTGCCCGAACCGTTCGATTATGCGGTGCCCGAAGGGATGAGCCTTGTCGCGGGCAGCTATGTCATGGCGCCGCTGGGCAAAAACCTGCGCAATGCCGTGGTTTGGGAGATTGTTGGCGACGAAGTGGCGGAAGGCCGGACGCTCAAATCGGTGGAGCATGTGTTCGAAACACCGCCGATGAGCGCCCCGATGCGCAAATTTATCGATTTTACCGCCAAATACACCGTCGCCGCCCCCGGCGCTGTGCTGGCCATGGCGCTTCGGGCGCGCGGCGGCTTGCAACCCTCTCCGCGTGAAACCGTCTACAATCTTACTGGCAAAACGCCGGACCGGATGACCGAAGCCCGCCTGCGGGTGCTCGATGCCGCTAAGGCTTTGTGCCCCGCATCGGCCAGCGCACTTGCCGCCGAGGCCGGAACGTCAAGCGCTGTGGTCACCGGATTGGCAAAAACCGGCGCCCTTGAGGCAAAACGGGTCGATATTGACGCCCCATTCGCCCTGCCAAGCGGCAAAGGCCAGGCCAAGACGTTAACCACCGAGCAGTCTGCCGCTGCTACAGAACTCAAAGATAGAATCGACGCTGGCGGGTTCGCGCCTTTCCTGCTGGACGGGGTAACGGGCTCGGGCAAAACGGAAGTCTACTTCGAAGCGATTGCCGCCACATTGGAGCAGGACGCCGAGGCGCAAATTCTGGTCCTTTTGCCAGAAATTGCGCTCACACAGGCCGTTTTGGCCCGTTTTACAGACCGGTTTGGCGCGCCGCCGACCCCATGGCATTCGGGCTTGTCCCAGAAACAAAGACGCCGGAGCTGGCGCGAGGCCGCCCATGGCCGCGCCCGTATCATTATCGGCGCACGGTCGGCCCTGTTCCTGCCCTATCAGAAACTCGGCCTGATTATCGTCGATGAAGAGCATGATGGCTCTTACAAGCAGGAAGATGGTGTTGTTTACCATGCCCGCGATCTCGCCGTTATGCGGGCCAAGCTTGAGAGTGCGATGGTGATCCTGGCATCGGCAACACCGGCGCTTGAAACGGTCGCAAACGCCGAATCGGGGCGATATTCGGTGTTAAAACTGTCCGCAAGACCCGGCGCGGTCCAATTGCCCGATATTGAGCTGATCGACCTCAAACGTGACGGTCCAGAACGCGGCAAATGGCTCTCCCCGCCTCTGGCAGAGGCAATGGCAGACCGGCTCGAACGCGGCGAACAGTCACTTTTGTTCATGAACCGGCGCGGATATGCGCCGCTGGTGATCTGCAAATCCTGCGGGGAACGCCTGAAAAGCCCCGGCACAGACAGCTGGCTAACCGAGCATCGCTATACCGGCCGGCTGGTCTGCCATGTCACCGGCTATTCAGTCGCCAAACCGGACAAATGCCCTCTTTGCGGGGCGGCAGACAGCTTGATGGGCGTCGGCCCCGGGGTTGAGCGTGTGGCTGAAGAAGCGCGGGTTCTGCTGCCCGAAGCGCGGATCGAGATTTTCAGTTCCGACACGGCTCAGGGCGGCGACGCAACACGCGGCATCGTCGAACGGATGGAATCGGGCGATATTGATGTCCTCGTCGGCACCCAGATCGTCGCAAAAGGTCATAATTTCCCGAAATTGACCCTTGTTGGCGTGATTGACGCCGATACAGGCATGAAAGGGGGCGATTTGCGCGCCGGTGAACGGACCTATCAATTGCTCTCGCAAGTCGCCGGACGGGCCGGACGAGCCGATGACCCCGGCACGGCCATGATCCAGACATTCGTCCCCGACAGCCCCGCCATGCAGGCCCTTTTGCTTGGCGATCGCGACGGATTTCTAGCCATTGAACGCGAAAACCGCGCCATGGTCGGTATGCCGCCTTTTGGGCGACTGGCCGCTTTGATCCTCTCTGCCCCTTCTCCCGAAGCGGTCGACACGCTGGCTCAGGACATTGCCGCGCTCGCGCCGCATGGCGAGGGGGTCGATGTGTTTGGTCCCGCGCCGGCGCCTCTGTCCGTGGTGCGCGGACGCCACAGGCGGCGGTTTCTGATCCAGTCCCCGCGCACTGTCGACCTCTCCGCCTATATGGCAGATTGGCGAAAACGGATGAAAGTGCCATCTAATGCGCGTGTTTCGGTCGATATTGATCCATATTCCTTTGTTTGACGGGCTATGCCATGATTAACATTACTCTCGAGGATAGTGCCCGAACCCTGCAATTGGGCGCAGCGCTCGCCCCCCTTTTGCGGGCCGGAGACATGGTCACCTTGTATGGCGGCCTTGGCGCGGGCAAGACCACTTTGTCGCGCGGCATCATCGGAGCTTTGCTCGGCAACGAAACCGAAGTGCCGAGCCCGACTTACACGCTGGTCCAGCTCTATGACGCGGCAGAGTTCATGCTTTGGCATTTTGATCTCTACCGGATTGAAAGTCCGGACGCGCTGATCGAACTGGGCTGGCAGGATACCGCAGATGGCGTGGCACTGGTCGAATGGCCTGAACGGGCCGAAGGACACTTGCCGCGCTGGCGGCTCGACGTCTTTCTCGAAGAACATCCAGGCGGGCGCAAAGCAAGACTGGAACCGCGCGGCGAAGACTGGCAGAAGCGGTTAGATGGATTCGCACTCTGATACGCGCGCGGCACAAATCGCCGACTTTCTCGCCCAGGCTGGCTGGGCCGGCATAGAATTGGACTGGCTCGGGCAAGATGCCTCGACCCGCCGCTATGGGCGGCTCGATAACGGCACCAAAACCGCCCTTTTGATGGATGCCCCCCGCATCGAAGCAGCCCCCTGCCCGCCGGACGCAGACGAAGCAACGCGCAACCAGATGGGCTGGAACGCGCAATCGCGCCTCGCCGCCTCGCGGGTGGATGCATTTGTGGCGGTCGGGGAGCATTTGCGCGCACGCGGATTTTCAGCGCCGGAAATTTACGCCCATGATGCCGAAACGGGGCTGGCTTTGCTGGAAGATTTCGGGACGGGTTTCGAATTTGCGCGCCTGATTGAGCGCGGCGCCGAGGACGAAGTATCGCTTTATACCGCCGCAGGCGCGCTTCTGGCCGAACTTCACGCAGAACCTGCCCCCACAAAACTCGCCGATTGGCCGATCCTCGACTATGACGCATTGGCCTTGCGGGTCAGTGCCGATCTGTTCCCGCAATGGCTTCCGCAGCTGGATGACCGGATGCAAGCGGACGACCGGATGGAGGCCCGCTGGACGGCAGCGCGCGACGAGCTGATCGGCCAAGCCATGTCGTTTCCGCGTGAGTTCATCTTGCGCGATTTCCATGCCGAAAACCTGTTATGGCTGCCTGATCGCTCGGGCCATGCCCGCATTGGCCTTCTGGATTTTCAGGACGCGATTAACGGTTGGGATGGCTGGACGATGGCGATGCTCGTTCAGGACGCCCGCCGCACGGTATCCGAAGAGGCCAGAGACGCCGCCATCAGCGCCTATATTGCCGGAACCGGAAAATCCCGCGACGATTTTGAAGCAAGGCTCGCCGTGCTCGGGACGCTGAACGCCCTGCGGATTACGGGTCTGTTTGCCCGCTTGCCGGTCCGCGATGGCAAACAGCGCTATCTCGACTTCATGCCGCGCCTGCAATGGCTTCTGGCACAGAACCTCGCCCATCCGGCTTGCGCGTCCATGGCAAATTTTGTGCGCACCTATGCGCCGTTTATCTTCGAGGCCCAAACATGAGTTTCACCCCCCACACGGCTATGGTGCTCGCCGCCGGACTTGGCACGCGGATGCGTCCCCTCACCGATGAGACGGCCAAGCCTCTGATCAAGGTTGGGCCAAAAGCGCTGATAGACCATTTGCTCGATCCGCTGGTCGAGGCCGGCGTCAAACGCGCGATCGTGAATGTGCATTGGTGCGCCGATCTGGTCGAGGCGCATGTGAAGGCCCGCGACGATATAGAGATTGTCATTTCCGATGAACGCGCAGGCGCGCTCGAAACCGGCGGCGCACTGGCACAAGCCCGGCCCCTTCTCGGAGATGATCCGGTGTTTGTGGTCAACACGGACGCCTTCTGGGGCAGCGGCACAGCGGCGCCCTTACAAGAGCTGGCGGACGGATTCGATGGCGAGACAATGGACGCAGCCCTATTGCTGGCCGACACGCAAAGATGTCTCGGCTTTCCGGGCGCAGGTGATTTCTTCCGCGATGATGAGGGGCTGATCAAACGACGCGGGGACGCTCCCTCTGCACCTTGGGCTTATGCAGGGGTACGGATCATCAAGCCGTCGCTTTATGATGGCCAGCCCGCCGAGCCTTTCTCGGCCTTGAAAATCTGGGAGCCGCTATTGGCGCAAGGACGGATGACGGGCCACAGGCTGGATGATTTCTGGCTGCATGTCGGCACGCCCGAGGCGCTGGCGGATGCGAATATGTGGCTGAGGTGTCACGGCGCATGACCCCATCCGATCTGCTTGCACCCGATAGTCCCAAAGTCTGGACCGTCCCGCCCGGAACGGATTTCCTCAAGGCGCTGGCAGAGACATTGGCGGCGGCAACAGATCTGAAAACGAACCCTGCCGCCTTGGCCGATGCGCTGATCTATGTGCCCAATCGCCGGTCCGCCCGCGCGCTGGCATTGGCCCTATATGAAGCCAGCGGCAACCAGCCCATCCTGCCGCCGGACATTCGCGCCCTTGGCGACCTTGAAACGGAAGAGCCGCCAAGCGGTGCCGAAGAAGCCCTGACCGATCTGGGGCCTCCCCTGCCAGCGGCAACGCGGCTGGGCGCTTTGGCAAAACTGGTCATGAAGTTTTATGAGGCGCGCAATATCGCCTTACCGCCCGCCTCGGCAATCGCCGCAGCACGTGAGCTCGGCCGCCTGCTCGACTCCGCCGCCCTGTCCAAGGACGTGGACTGGTCAGTTCTGCCGGACCTTGTCGCAGATGTTGATCTGGCAAGTCATTGGGCCGACTCGGTCGCGTTTCTGGAAATCGTCACCAGAGAATGGCCCAACTGGCTGAAAGTCCATAATGCCACCGAACCGTTCGCACGCCGGAGGATCGTGGCTGAAGCCATTGCCAAGGCTTTACGCATAGACGCGCCAAAAGGCCTGTTCGTGATTGCCGGTTCAACGGGCGCGACACCGGCCTCTCGGGCTTTGATGCAGGCCGCTTGCGAGTTGGAAAACGGCCTGGTCGTATTGCCGGGGCTGGATCATGATGCCAGCGCCGAGGCATGGGCTGCGATACTGGATGCGCCGGACCATCCCCAACACGCTTTGGCGGGAACTATGGCCGAGCTTGGTCTCACCCCTGAACGCATTCCCAATTGGCCGGACACTGATGAAGAGGCCGGACCTGCCGCCCGCAGACGGCTGATCCATGAAAGCCTCGCGCCAGCCTCGCAAACCGCAGACTGGCTCGCTCGCCTCAAAGAGCTGGCCGGTGAAAATGGCGAAGCGGAATTTGCCACGCTTGCGCTTGAGGGCCTGTCTCTGGTCGAAGCCGAAGACGGCGCGCAAGAAGCACTCATGGCAGCTTTGGCCTTGCGCGAAACACTCGAAACCGAAGGGCGCACAGCCGCACTGGTGACCCCTGATGCGGAAATTGCCCGTCAGGTTGCCGCCATTCTCAAGCGCTGGGATATCGAGGCCGCCCCCTCTGGCGGGGTGCCTTTGAGCCGGACGGCTGCAGGCTCTTTCCTTCTGCTCACGCTCAACTGGATATGCGATACGGGCAGCCCTGTTGCGCTGGCCGCCTTGCTCAAACATGATTTTCTGGCCGTGCCCGAAGACGAGCTTGTGGCACTGGAGGTCAATTTTCTCAGAGGCACAAGGCGCTGGGGCGATATTGCCGATCTCCACGCTTATATTCCCGCCCAGACCGAGACCATGAAGGACGCAAAATATGGCCGGATCCCTGTAGAAAGCCGCGACGCTGCGCTCAATGTCTCCGGCCCGCTTGTCACGATTGCTGAAAGCTACGGGCCTTTGTTTGCCGATCCGGACGCACCCATTCACGGACCGGACGCTGTGACGGTGCTGACCCAGCTGGTCAATGCACTGGTCGGGAATGATGCCAAAGCGTGGACTGGCCCGGGCGGCACCGCAGCCTCAAGGCTGCTTGAGTCTGTCGCCGCCCTCACCGAAGAACTCGGCGCGATGACGCCAGACATGTTCGAGGAAATCGTCAACACGCTGTCAGCCAATGTCACCGTGCAGACAAGCACCGCCGGACATCCGCGCCTTGCCATTTGGGGGCCGCTCGAAGCGCGGCTGCAACAGGCGGACAAAATCATTCTGGCGGGCCTCAATGAGACGGTCTGGCCCGCCCAGCCCGCCCCCGATGCTTTCCTGCCGCGCCGCTTTCGCACCGAGCTTGGTTTGACGGCGCCGGAAGCCCGTCTTGGTCTGGCCGCCCATGACTTTGCGCAATTGGCCACGACGCCGGACGTGTTGATGCTCTATGCTGCGCGCCGTGATGATGCTCCTGCCGTCCCCTCGCGCTGGGTGCTCCGGCTGAAAACTCTGGTCGAAGGCGCGCTCGGAAAAGATGGCGCAGCAAAAGCACTCGCCCCGCCGCAAGGGGCCGATCCACGCATTTGGGCCAGACTGATGCGCCGCGACGTGCAGACTAGAAAAGCCGATTTCGCAAAGCCTACCCCCTGCCCGCCAATTGAGGCGCGGCCCAAGCAACTGTCTGTAACAAAGATCAATACGCTGCAACGCGATCCCTATACGATCTATGCCGGAAGTATTCTGAGATTGAACGGATTGGACCCGCTCGATGCGCCGCTCGATGCCAGGCCGCGCGGGACCGCGATACATGCCGCGCTTGAAGACTTCGAAACATTGCCCGCCGCAGAGCAAACAGCGGACGTGTTGAAGACCGTCCTGATCGAGAAACTGACCCAGGCTGGCAGTCCCGATCATATTGTGCTCGCCGAAGACGCCATTCTTGAAAAAACGGCAGAGCAATATGTCGACTGGTGGAAGGCCCGCCAGCCTTTGCGCGCCAAGGTCTGGTCCGAAGAAAAAGGCGAAATCACACTGAACATAGAAGGCGCGCCATTCCGCTTGACCGGCATTGCCGACAGTGTCGAGAAAATGAAAGACGGCACTTACACAATCATCGACTTCAAAACCGGCAAAGGAAAATCCCGCAAAGAGATCGATGCCGGTTTCGAGCAGCAGCTTCCCCTTCTCGCAGCGATTGCACGCGATGGCGAACTGAAACACGCCCCCGGCGGCAAGGTCGGCGAATTTGGATATGTCTCGGTACGGTATAAATTTGAAAGCAAAAGCGCCACGACCAGCGCCGATGATGCCGATGCGCTGGCAACGAAATCTATCTCGATCCTCTCCGAACTGATTGCCGCCTACCGTCAGCCCGATGCCAAATATTTCTCGGTGCCGCGTGTTCAATTGATGAGCAAATATGCGGGCGATTTTGACCGGCTTGCGCGACGCGCAGAATGGGCAGGAGACACGAGCGATGACTGAACCGATCTTTTGCCCTGACAGTCCTGAATATGAAAACGCAGCGCGGGCGCAAATCCGCGCAGCTGACCCGGCCCATTCAGCATGGGTGTCTGCCAATGCCGGATCGGGCAAAACCAAAGTGCTGATTGATCGGGTGGCCAGACTCCTGCTCAAAGGCGCGTCCCCCGATTCCATTCTCTGCGTGACCTACACCAAAGCGGCGGCCAATGAGATGCTCGAACGCCTGTTTGCACAATTGGGCACCTGGTCGGTACTCGATGAAAACACGCTAAAGACAAAGCTTGCCGCGCTCGAAAGCCGCGTGCCGGATAATTATACAGAGGCCGAGCTGCGCGATGCCCGCGCCCTCTTCGCCAAAGCGCTTGAAACGCCCGGCGGCCTGCGCATTGAAACCATTCACGCCTTCTGTTCACGCATTCTCAGGCGCTTCCCGCTTGAAGCCAATGTTGCGCCCGGTTTCAACGAGATTGATGATGTCGATGCGGACGAGTTCTGGGGCGGTGCAGTCAAGACCGGATTGCTCGATGCCGCCGCAGACCAGCGCGACATCCTCGATACGGTGGCTTTGGCGGGCGGCGGGCTCGGGGTCACAAGCGGGCTTGATACGGCGCGAAATCATGGCAGCGCCCTGCTAGGCTTCTCCGAGGCGCACGGCCACGACCTCGCCCGAATGGACGCTGCCTTGCAATCTGCCTTGAACGCGCCCGAGCAGGACGCAGACACTCTGATTGCCGACGCCATGGCCGCGCTGCCTCTGGCCGACCTTGGCCGCGTCGTTGAAATTCTTGAAGCGGACGGCAAGTCCGGCTCGATGCGGGTCGCGAGTACGCTGCGCTCTGTTTTTGAAACAGAGGACCCGACTGCAAGATGGCAGCTTTATCGCGGCTTGTTCTTTACCCAAGCCGGACCGCTGCGCAAAGCCGTGGTGACAAAGCCTGTGCTCAAGCATGCCGAGGCGGCCGCCCTGTTTGAAACGGCAGAGCTTCCCGAAGGGACGGAAGTGTTGCGCATCAAAGCGCTTGATGCGGATATAAAAGCTGCCCGCCTGTATGCCCGAACGCGGGCACTGGTTCATTTGGCCCTGCCCATTCTGCGCCATTACCAAAAGGCCAAGCGCGACCATGCCGCACTGGATTTTGATGATCTGATTGCGGTGACCCATAGATTGCTGACCAAAGCCGAAGCGGCCAATTGGGTGCTCTATAAACTCGATGGCGGCCTGACGCACATCTTACTTGATGAGGCTCAGGATACGAGCCCTGACCAGTGGGGCCTGCTGAATGCTCTGACCGAAGAGTTCTTTGCCGGGGCTGGCCCCGAACGTGCCCAAGACCCGCGCACCCTGTTCGTGGTGGGTGACGAGAAACAGTCGATCTATTCCTTCCAGGGCGCAGACCCGCAAAAATTCCTCGAAGAACGCCAGAGCTTTGAAGCCCGCGCAAGGGCGGCCTTTGGCGCAGCCGAGCTGCCGGAGATGAGCATGTCGTTCCGGTCGTCGCCGCAGATTTTGCAATTTGTCGACCGCGTCTCAGAATGCGGCGAGGTCGAGGGCCATCCCTATATTGCCGGCCCTGTCGCCGAGGCAAACCTGTCCTTGCACACGGCACGGCGCTCAAACCAGCCCGGCTGTGTCGAGCTTTGGCCGATTGATGTGCCCGAGCCGGAAGAAGAAGCCATCCCCGCCGAAGCCCCGCGCGATACGCAATCGGCGCAAAGCCCGAAAAACAAGCTGGCACGCAAAGTTTCCGAAGAAATCCGCAAAATCATCGACACGGGCGAAATGATCTGGGCCGAAGATGCCGAGCGCCGCTGGGCCTATCGTCCCGCAACGGCAGGCGATGTGCTGATCCTCGTCGACAAACGTACGGGCGGACTGTTTGATGCGCTGATCAGCGCCCTGAAAGACAAGAAAATTCCGGTGGCCGGCGCTGACCGGTTGATCCTTGCCGATCATATTGGCGTGCAGGATTGCCTGAACCTGTTGCGCTTCACCCTGTTGCCTGACGACGATCTGACGCTGGCAGAGATTCTGCGCGGTCCCTTTGCCAATCTTGTCGACGATGATGTGCACTTGTTCCCGCTCGCCCATGAGCGCGGCACCGAAAGCTTGTGGCAGCGATTGTGCGCATCATCGCGCCCGGAGCATCAAACCGTGCGGGCATTCCTTGACCAGTTGCTCGTCTGGCGCGCCCTGCCCGCTTTCGAATTTCTGTCAAACGTGCTCGAAACCCCCAGCGTCTATGGCGACACAGGCTGGGACTTGCTCGCCGCACGGCTTGGGCCGCCCATGCGTGATCCGGTTCAGGCCCTGCTGATGCGGGCAATGGCCTATGACGCCAAAAGCGCTGCCTCCCTTCAAGGCTTTGTCGCCAGCATGGAAGGCGACGAAAGCCAGATCAAACGCGACCTTGCCGCGCCGAACGGTCAGGTGCGGGTCATGACCGTACACGGCGCCAAGGGCCTGCAAGCGCCCATCGTTATTCTGCCCGACAGCACACGTCGCCCCAAGACAAGCGCGAAATCTGTTGTCGAGATTTCCGGCGCGCCGGTCTGGCTGTCAAAAGCGGGGGACGACACGGCGCAAACCGAACTGGCTCGACAGGACGCCGCTCTGCGCGAGGGCCGCGAAAGACGGCGGCTGCTCTATGTGGCGCTCACCCGCGCACAAGATCGGCTGATTATTTGCGGAGCCTGGGCAGGCCAACGCCCCAAACCGGACAAAGAGGTCGGCACCGGCTATGATAAGGCAAGCTGGTATGCGCTGTGCGTCGAAGCCATGACCCTGCTCGATGCGGACCGTCCTATGGACGAGAACAATGGGCGGCCCCTGACATGGCGCTTCGGGCCTTTGCCGCCCAAGGGCGAAACCGGCGCGCAAAAGCTTCAGGCCGAAGCCTCCGCACCCGGTTGGCTGACCCGCCCCGCGCCGCAAGATGCCGCCCCCGCCCGCTTGCTCGCGCCAACCTCGCTCCTGGCCGAGGATGCGCCCGTCCTGCCGCCAATGGGCGACGAGCGGGCGGCAAGGCTCAAACGCGGACGGCTGATCCACGCCCTGCTCGAGCGGCTTCCCGCCTTGCCCATGGCCGACCGTGAAAAAGCGGGCGCGGCATTTCTCGCAAGCGATAGCGAGCTTGATGACACGCAGCGCAAGGACATGCTCGACGCTGCCATGGGTGTGCTGACCGATCCACAATTTGACGAAGTGTTCGGTGAAGGCGGACGGCCCGAAGCGCCGGTCATCGGCACCGCGCCGGAATTGCCTGCAGGCACAATTATCAATGGCCGCGTAGACCGGCTGATCGTGACCGCGACCGACGTGCTCATCATCGACTTCAAAACCGACCGGCCTCCCCCGAAAACGGCGGAAAAGGTCGGCACTTCCTATCTTTTACAGATGGCCGCCTATCGCGCCGTGCTGCGGAAAGCCTATCCAAACCATACGATTCGGGCCGCTCTGGTCTGGACCGATGGACCGGCTTTGATGCCGCTGCCTGCCGACTTGTTAGAAAAGACACTGTCACAAACGAGTCTAGCTGTTTGAATTCTCGAAAAAACATCATATCTGTAGGGCATATCAGGAAAAGGAGATCAGCATGGCTGCTCTAAACATTACAGATGACGAATTTGACGCCACAATTCAGGCCGATGTGCCGGTTGTGGTCGACTTCTGGGCCGAATGGTGTGGCCCTTGTAAGCAAATGGCCCCCCACCTCGAAGCCGTCTCCGACGAGCTTTCCGGCAAAGTCAAAGTGGTCAAAATCAATGTCGAAGACCACCCTATGGCCGGATCCAAATATGGCGTCCGTGGCCTTCCGACGCTGATGATGTTCAAGGACGGCAAAGTCACGGCAACGCATCTGGGCGCCATGTCCAAGCAGCGCATCACTGAATGGATCAATGAAAGCATCTAAACGCAGCTGCGATTATAGTGTTTCTGAGGGGAGCTTTTCGAGGCTCCCCTTTTTCTGTGGCGTATCTCTCCCCCGCCTCAACGCCCCGGTATAGAATGGCGTCCCCGACAGGATTTGAACCTGTGGCCTCCGGATTAGGAATCCGGCGCTC
>CAZXXY010000051.1:0-18403 GCA_964644755.1 uncultured Hyphomonas sp.
GAGAGCAATTCATCCCCAGACTCCAAAACGCCATCCAGCGAACCGATGGCTGCCGGATCAGCCGGAAGCGGCGCCTCGGTTGTGGGCAAAGGGGTCTCTTGCGCTATGGCAACGCCCAAACCACAAGCACTTGCAAGCAAGCAGGACAGCAATATCCGCTTCTTCTGGTTCATCAAGGAGCCTCTTCCTGCGTATCATCATCGCCGCCCAATGAGGACGCAAACGACCCCACCAGCGTCAATAGATCGACACTGCCACGGGTAAAGAGGATCTCACCGGTTCCATCTTTTTCGATCAGGTCGTAACCGCCGCCCGGCTCCAGTGATATAAATGATCCGCCAAGCAGGCCTTCGGTGGAAATCCGGGCGTCCGTATCGTCAGGCAGGTCCAAAGCCGAATCGACCGAAAGCTGCAAAACCGCCTCTGCGCGGTCATAATCGGCGGTAATTGATTTCACAACGCCAATTTTAACCCCAGCAAGCCGTACATCCGACCCGCGGTTCAATCCGGCGACATTGTTGAAACGCGCCGTAACGTCATATGTCTCGCTGCCAGCCGACGCCTCGCGCCCATTGGCCATTGCAAACATAAAGAATGCGCCCGCGGCCACGACAACGGCGGCGCCAATCAATGTTTCTAGTACGGCTTCACGCATCTGGCTTCCACGCTTCATAGTCTGCACTGTTACCCGAACGCTGGCCGGCATCGCGCAAGCTGCCTTGGGGGACATCGGCAAACAATGTCCCTGTCATATTCGGCTTGTGATCGGTTTCCCAGTCCTGACGTTTCAATGGGTCAACTGTGGGAGGGCTCTTAAAGGTGTGATGCAACCAGCCATGCCAGTCGGCGGGAACTTTCGACGGCTCGGCCAGCCCTTTATAGACCACATAGCGGCGATGGCGGCCTTCTAACGATGCCTCACGATCCTCGAAATAGCGATTGCCATAGGCATCCTCGCCGACAAATTCGGAGCGGCGCTTGATATCGAACAATGCGCCAATTGTGGAGCCGTTCCACCAGGTGAATAGTCTTGCAAACATTATCAGAATGATCCTCGAGCAGTGTTGCGGCAATCTTATGTCGAGATAAGGGCATAATCCAGAGCCGCACGCAGGGCAATCATACACATCGCATTTCTAGCTGATGAAGGGAAAGCCTAGTATCAGAAAAATCGTCCAGATTGCCCGATATTCCTGTGCAGCACCGGCTTATCCCCATTGAAACCGCGG
The DNA here is from genome assembly GCA_964644755.1 of uncultured Hyphomonas sp. Classification (GTDB taxonomy): domain Bacteria; phylum Pseudomonadota; class Alphaproteobacteria; order Caulobacterales; family Hyphomonadaceae; genus CALLCD01. Next base: position 1,230 of record CAZXXY010000051.1, read on the forward strand.
CCGAACACCGTCACGCTGCCGCAAAGCGGCAATCAGCGAGCATGATATGACATTGCAGTATTACGAAAATTTGACCCGGCATCTGACCACGATAGACCAGCAAAGCCTCGCCGAAGCGGTCGATCTCAGACAATTGACCCCGCCAATGCCTCTGGCTGAGCTCACCCCAATATCGATAACAGAATCAGTACTGGACGGCGAAGATGCAACCATTTTGGCGGAACTCGATTCTCTCCGGACAGCGCGCTCGAACCGGCATATCGAGATTGCCGGACAACTCGCCATTGCCGAGATGCTTGAACGACTGGGCACCGCCCCACGCAATGATGACCTCGCCGAAGCGATTGGAGCCGGTCTGCCAGAAGCCATTATCGAGGAAGCTCTGCGTCACCCCGAAGGACCGATCGGCGCAGCCTCCCGGATGAGGCAGTCTGCCGCCGAGCCTGAAACGGGTGCCGTCCGTGTTTTTCCGCCCCATATGGGCGGCGAGGCGCAACAAGCCTTCAAAGCGGCGCTCAGATCAGGGTGCATCATCGGTCTGGCCGATCTGCCAGCTCCGGTATCCGAAGCAACCAATACCATTGCTATGGCGCTATACCTGCCAGCCTTCATCACACCTGACGGACTTGAGAGTGACACACTTTCCGCGTCGCTTGGTCTTTGCGCTCAAACGCTCGGTGACGAGGGGATGCTTCTGATTACCGGACTTGGCGCAGCCCTGATGGCCCTGGGCATAGACTATGCCGACAAAGACGCCGCCGCGTGCGCAGACGCCCTTGTGCATCTCGTCAAAGCAGGACTGCAAGGCTCGGCTTTTCCGGCCGTCAAAGCCAAGCGGCTTGCAATCGCGCCGCAAAAAGCAGGTGTGAAATCGGCCACAGGATTGGCCATCTTGCCCTTGCGCTCGAAGTGGACCAATTGGCTTGGCAGCGAGAGCGAAGGGGCTCAGCCGGTCACGACCTATTTCGGGGATGAGGCTGTCCCGACCGACTTGGCAAATTGTGTCCGGTTGGGCCTGTCGCGCCGCGCGCCTGATCAACTTGGCCTGCTGCTGTCAAACCTGTCGGGCGCAGACAAAGGCGACCCGATTCCCGGACTCAGTGAAACCAAGCTGAAAGATCGGGGGTTCACAACCGATGCGCTCGGCCGCGTTGCCCGTGCCATCAATGAGGGGTTGCCGCTCAATGCCGCATTCTCACGCTGGGTACTCGGGGACGATTTTCTGCGTGATGAGCTCGATCTCAATCCCGAAAACTACGATACAGACGGACGCGCGCTCCTTTCAGCTGTGGGATTTTCCAAGAAGGACATTCACGACGCAGAAACGGCCATTGATGCCCGCGCAGGCACAGCCGTAAATGCGGCGCTTGAAACCGCAGGGTTTACACCGGCTCCAAGTGTGCAGGTCCAGCTCAAACTTGCCTCGGCAATTGCAAAGCAGCTTAGCCTGCCGCCAGTCCTGAGTTTGCCGGGCAGCGAGGCCGATCAATTTCTTGCTGACGCCAAAGACCATTCCGTCGGCGCCATATTCCATGGTCAACGTGATGGCCCTAGCGAGCTGATTTCCGAGCGCATGCAAAGTGCGCTGGCTATGGTTCATGACATGGCCGAGCAGGTAAGCGGAATAGATCCAGCCCGACACGCCGATCAGTTTGGACTGCCATCATCCGCCGCTGGCAGCAATTTGGACACGATCCCAGACCCTGACGAGGCCTCAATCCAAACAAGCCGGACACGGCTGCCCGATCGCCGCAAAGGCTATATTCAAAAATCCACAGTTGGTGGACATAAAGTCTATTTGCACACAGGCGAATTTGACGATGGCGCGCTTGGTGAAATTTTCATCGACATGCACAAGGAAGGCGCTGCCTTCCGCTCGCTTATGAACAATTTTGCGATTGCGATCTCGATTGGCCTGCAATACGGCGTGCCGCTGGATGAGTTTGTAGACGCGTTCGTGTTCACCCGATTCGAACCGGCAGGAGACGTGACCGGGAATGACCGGATTACCAAGGCGACTTCAATTCTCGACTATATTTTCCGCGAATTGGCCGTGTCATATCTCGACCGGACCGATCTCGCCGAAATCGCCGACGGGGTCACACATGATGGCTTGGGCCGGGGGCTGGAGGATGGAACCCGTCAACCGGCCGAACTCACTGCAGAAGCGGCAAAAGTCATTTCGCGCGGCTTCTCACGCGGTCAATTGCCCGACAATATTGTGATCCTTGACAAGAAACGTAACGAGAAATCGGAAGTCGACGGCGAAGATGCGGACGATGACGCACCCCAGCCCGACTATATCGGCGAACCGTGCGCGACATGCGGTAGCTTCACCTTGTACAAGGATGAAGAAGCGGACACTCAAGCAATTTGCGATGCTTGCGGCGCCGAAAGTAGCTTGGCCCCTTAGCGTCTGAGTATCAAAACACCTCATTCTGCAATAAGTTAGACATGTGGCATTCAAATTGCGAGTTTAGGGTGAATACGTCCGAAATCATATTGGAGCCTTGTGCCATGTTGAAACAAATTTTGATTGCCGCTGGCATCGTCGCGCTAATGTCCCCAACCGGTATGGCGCAAAGTGCCGCTGACATCGCCAAGGCTGAAAAAGGCGAAAGCTGCATAGACTGCAACCTGTTTCAGGCCGAACTTTCCTATTCCAAGATCAAGAATGTCACATTTGCCGGATCCCGGCTGCGGCAGTCAAATTTGACCCTTTCAACCATGGACGGCGTCAGTTTCAACCGCACGAATTTGTCGATCGCCAACCTTTATGGCGGGCGTTTTACAGGCGCGAGCTTCAAAAATGCGGATTTGACACGCGCCATTCTGGTGGGCGGTTCCTTCGACGCCGCAAATTTTGAAGGCGCGAATCTAACCGATGCAAATCTCTCTGGTGCCGAGATGTCCAAGTCGCGCGGCCTGACACAAGACCAGTTGAACGCCGCCTGCGGAGACGAATTCACGAAGCTGCCAACTGGGCTATCTGTGCAACACTGCAGCTAAAAAATACATTTGTTACAGCAACGTCATTTTCAAGCGCCTTCGTGACAGCCTAATATCGGCGCCATGAAGGATTTGATAAGTTTACGAAATCTGGCAGCCGTCGCTCTGGTCGTGGGCGCTCTTGTGCCCGGTAAGGGGTTTGCTGATGGTGCGAGCCGCGTCACCTGGCAGCCTTCCTATTCAGGATCTTGCGAAGATTGCTCTCTTATCGGGCGGCAAATGCCGTATTCGGATTTAAGCGGCGCGCGCTATAGCGGGGCTGATTTGAGCCATGCCTCCTTGTTTGGATCGATCGCAGACAATGCCCAATTTGGCGGTATGATCGGTCGATATGCCGATTTTAGTCAAACCAAGCTCAATAATGCACAATTGGAGCACGCGACGCTGACCAATGCCCGCTTTGTCGATGTAGAGGCAAATGGCGCCAATTTCTCCGAGGCTCAACTTGATTTTGGCAAGTTTACCAACGCCAAACTGATCGGCTCCAATCTTACCAATGCCTCGGCAACCCATATCAATGCGTTCAGGGCTGATTTTTCCGCTGCAAATGCCAGCGGTGCCCAGTTTGATTATGCCAATCTGGAGCAATCCAACTTCAACGGCGCGCAGTTGAGTGGTGCCAGCTTTAACGAGAGCAACATTGCAGGGGCAAAATTCCGCGACGCACGACTGGCTGCGGCGGACTTTTCCGGAGCAAAAAATGCCGAACAGGCGGACTTCGCCGGTGCTTGCGGATCGGCCCAGACACGCCTTCCAAATGGCATTAAGCTGAGATCCTGCACAAACTGAACACGAGCGCTGAAGGCTCCTGCTGGGTCCTTTAGGACTTAACAGCAGGTGCCATGCGAATGTTGAGTTCTTTGAGCTGACGCTCATCGACGGGCGACGGCGCCCCCATCATCAGGTCGCGCGCTTGCTGGTTCATCGGGAACAGGGTCACGTCGCGAATATTGTCCGCATCTGCGAGCAGCATGACGATCCGGTCGACACCCGGCGCAATCCCTCCATGTGGCGGCGCGCCATAGCGGAAAGCGTTCAACATGCCGCCAAACTCTTCTTCAACGATCTCGGGGCCGTATCCAGCCAGTTCAAAGGCTTTGAGCATAATGTCCGGGCGATGGTTCCGAATCGCACCAGACGAGAGCTCATAGCCATTACAGACGATGTCATACTGATAGGCTTTCAGATCGAGCTGCTTTTCCTCCGTGTCCGCTGCCTCAAGGGCCTCAAGGCCGCCTTGGGGCATGGAAAACGGATTGTGCGAGAAATCGACTTTCTTGTTGTCCTCGTCATATTCGTACATCGGGAAATCAATAATCCAGCAGAACCGGAACACGCCATCTTCGATGATGCCAAGTGTTTCACCAATCTTGGTGCGCGCCGCCCCAGCGAGCTTATAGGCATCGCCTTTCTTGCCGGCCGAGAAGAAGACGCCGTCGCCTGCGCCAAGGCCCATCTGCTCCAGCAATGCGGTCAGATGTGCCGGCTCGAAGTTCTTCAGCACAGGGTCTTGGCTGTCCACACCGCCACCTTCGGCCTCACGTAGACGCGCATAGCCAAGGCCAGGCGCCTGCATTTCCTTTTTGGCCCATTTGTCCATTTCGTCGAAGAATTTCCGCGACTGCTCGGCCGCTGCCTTAGGTGCAGGAATCGCGATGACTTTGCCGCCACCTGCAATGATTTTGGCAAAAATACCAAAGCCGGTCTTGCTATCATCAGCAAAGAAATCCGTCACATCCGACAGATGGATCGGGTTGCGTAAGTCCGGCTTATCCGTGCCGTATTTCGACATTGATTCTGCATAGGGGATCCGCACGAATGGCTCGGATGGCACTTCACGCCCCTTGCCTTCCCAATCAGCAAATTCTTCAAAGACACCGCGCATGACTGGTTCGATCGCGCCGAACACATCTTCTTGTGTGACAAAGCTCATCTCGATGTCGAGTTGATAGAACTCGCCGGGTGAGCGGTCTGCGCGGGCATCCTCGTCACGGAAGCAAGGCGCAATCTGGAAGTACCGGTCAAAGCCCGACACCATCAGGAGCTGTTTGAATTGCTGGGGCGCCTGCGGAAGGGCATAGAATTGGCCATGGTGCACACGTGACGGCACGAGGAAATCCCGAGCGCCTTCAGGACTGGAAGCCGTCAAGATCGGTGTTTGGTATTCGGTAAAACCACCTTCGACCATGCGCTTGCGAATCGAGGCAATGACATTCGAGCGCAGGATCATATTCTTGTGCAGCGTCTCGCGGCGCAAATCGAGATAGCGGTGTGTCAGGCGAATGTCTTCAGGGTAATCAGGCTCGCCAAATACCGGCAATGGAAGCTCGGCTGCTTCAGACTGCACGCTGGCTTCTTTGACGCGGACTTCTATCTCGCCCGTCGCGAGATTGTCGTTCACCAAAGACGCGTCACGCGCCATGACTTCACCTTCTACCGTGATGACACTCTCGGTGCGGAGGCGCTCGACCACAGCAAAGGCAGGAAAGTCGGGATCGAAGACGCATTGTGTCAGCCCATAATGATCACGCAGATCGATGAACATCACCCCGCCATGATCGCGCCGTCTATGTAACCAGCCCGACAATTTGACGGTCTGGCCCACATCGGATTTTCGCAACTGTCCACAATTATGGCTTCGGTAGGCGTGCATGGCGGCAATTTCCCTGTTCATTCGAATATATTTCAGCGCAAACGCGCACCACAACTGGTCTTTGTCAAGGTGATCGGCTACGGCTCACTTATGAGCAATGAGATTTTACGCCCGATAACCGACCAAGATGAACTCGCCGAGTTCTGCGACGCCCTATCTAAGCACGAGTTTATCTGTGTCGATACCGAGTTTCATCGGGAAACGACATATTGGCCTGAACTGTGCCTGATTCAGGCCTCCGCCCCCGGCGTCGAGGGCCTGATCGACCCATTGGCCGAAGATCTGGACATTGGAGTGTTCTTAAATCTCATTGCCGAAGAATCACGAATCAAAGTGTTTCATGCCGCCCGTCAGGACATTGAAATCTTTAACCGGCTGATCGGCTACCCGCCCGGACCGATCTTCGATTCGCAAATCGCTGCCATGGCGCTCGGTTTTGGCGATTCGATTTCCTATGACAATTTGATCCAGCGTGTCCTCGGTGTGAAAGTCGACAAATCCTCACAGTTTACCGACTGGACCCGACGTCCGCTCAGCGACAAGCAACTCACCTATGCCCTTGGTGATGTCACCCATCTACGCGACGCCTATCTCATCATGTCCAAAGAGCTCAACAAGAAAGAGCGCATGAATTGGGTCCGCGACGAGATGGAGCATCTCGAAGACCCGGCCCTGTACGATACATCAGCAGAGAATGCCTGGCAGCGCCTCAAGATCCGCAAACCAAGAGAAGACTATGCCGCTGTGCTTGCGGCAGTCGCTGGATGGCGGGAAACCCGCGCCAAGGAACTCGACCGCCCCCGCAGGCGCGTGCTCAAGGATGATGCGATCTACGAGATTGCCGAGCAAAAGCCCCGCAATGCGGGCGCCTATGACCGGCTTCGCGCAGTTCCCAAAGGGTTCATGAAATCGCGTCACGCCGAGGGGTTGATGGAGATTGTCAACAAAGCCATTGAGGCCCCCAAGGATTTCGCGCCGCCACTGCCCGTTCGCAAACACAATGCCCAGACCCCCGCCGGCGCTCCGGAATTGCTCAAAGTGCTTCTCAAACATGTCTCCGAAGAAGCCAGCGTGGTCCCGCGCCTGATTGCAAATGCTGCAGATATTGAACGTATTGCGCGCGGCGAGACGGAAGATATTGCCGCCTTTTCCGGGTGGCGGAATGATCTGTTCGGCTCGCGGGCGAAAGCTCTATTGTCTGGTGCTCTGGCAATTTCATTCGAGAATGGTCAGGTCCGATTGTTCGAAACCTCGTCATAAGCTGACGCACTAACCGTCCGTCACAATTTGCCATTCACAATCAAGCAGCTCTGCGAGTGTCTGCAAGCGCCGCCGGACCGTTGACGAGACCAAGGGCCGGTTTTCCTCGGAGACGGACAATGTCAGCAAGCCATCGTCACGGCTGAGCTTGATGCTTTCAAGCACAGCTGCCGACCGTCCCGAAAACACAGCGCCAAGCCGCATACAGGCCCCTAATTGGCGGGCAAGCTTAATTTGCCCTTTGCTCAGCAATCCAAGAATGGACTGCTCATTCGCTTTGAAATTCTGCATATAGCGGTACCCTACAGCCAGCGCGATAAATGTCCGCTCAGCATGGGTGACGTTTGCATATGCCCCAAACAAAACGCGCTCAAACGCAAGCTGCGCGCGGGTGTCTGGATGCAAGCGCGCGCCAAAATCAGCATGCAAACAGGCGGCAGCAATCAATCGGTCATGGACTTCCGGTTCGCCAAACAAGTCTTCTTGCGGCCGAATGACAGGCGTCGTCCATGCGGCCAATGCCTGACCGAACTCCAATGTATGGTCGCGCAAACGGCCAGACAGCACCACACCATCGGTCAAGCCGTCGCGACCTATAGGCGCAGACGTATTTTCCGCAGCCACCGCCCCTTCCCGCAGCCCATAGGCGGAAACAATGACTTCTGAAAATCCGCCAATTTCAAACAGTTCACCAAGCACCAGACCGGCATAGGGCAAAATATCCGAGCGTCGCCGACTGGCCCGCACCCTCCGATCGCGATTGAGTGGGTCGCCTGACATCGCCGCCTCAACAAGCATACGAACGGCTCGCCCGTCCATGCGGTAATGATGCAATTGGCGCAGCGGGTAATCGACGATTTCCATATGCAACTTCGCCAGTGCTCGCCATGCACCTCCTACCATTAGGAAAGATCCACCATAATCCGCCAGGAGTTTCGACTTGGCCAATTCGCGCGCGACGGGCTTGGCCAGTTTTCTCAAATCACGGCGACGTGCGTCGAGCGCCAAGGGTCCCAGAATCAGCGATTCTCCCTGCCCGATTTGACCTTCTTTCAAAGCACAAAATTCGAGACTGGAGCCGCCAAGATCGCCAACCAAACCGCTGACATTGTGAAACCCCGCAGCAACACCGCCCGCGGACAGCTGCGCCTCTTCAATGCCGCTGATAATATCGACCCGTAATCCTATCTCGTCTTGTACGCGGCTGACAAAACTTGCTCCATCCTCAGCCATCCGGACCGCGGCGGTTGCGATCGTCCGAATTTGCGTGACACCAAGCCCCTTGAGAATGGCCCGGAAACGCGCCAACGCTCCAAACGCGACATCCACGCCTTTGACTGAAAGCTTGCCGGTCTCCCGCAGCCCGTCACCGAGCCGTGCCATGACCTTTTCATTGTAGTGAGGCAGTAATGCACTGCCATGTACATCATAAATCACCAAGCGCACGGAATTCGAGCCAATATCGATCACAGCCTTCGACGAGATCCGTTCGCTTGGATGCATCAGTCGTCACCTTGGAACTTGGGCGCAAGGCGCGGGGGCTGGTTCAACTCAATCGCGCTGCCGCGTCCGGACAGGCTATCGGTCTGCATAAAGTACTGGTGCGCATCGAACGCGGTTTCGCCCTCTTCCAGACGATAGCGACGATAATTGCCATCGGGCTGCAATATCCAGCTTTGCGCATTGTCATTCAAATTGGCGACCATAATTTGATTCAGAACCTGTCGATGCACTGTCGGGTTCTCAATCGGAACCAGAGCCTCAACCCGCCTTTGCAAATTGCGCGGCATCCAGTCGGCTGACGAAATAAATACCTTTGCGTCCGGAGATGGCAAGGGCTTTCCATTGCCGAACGCCACAATCCGAGAATGCTCCAGAAATCGGCCAACAATGCTTTTGACCTCGATTGTCTCGGACACCCCTTTTAGCCCCGGTCGCAAGCAACAGATGCCGCGTATTACCAGCCTTATCGGCACGCCGGCCGCACTGGCCGTATAAAGTGCATTGATCAGTTCCCGATCAACAAGCGAGTTCATCTTGGCCCAGATGCCAGACGGCTTGCCTGCCGCTGCATTCTCTGTTTCGGTCTCGATAAGCTGCAAAAGACTGGAGCGCATCGACACGGGAGACATGGTGATTTTCTCCATATCGGGGCTATTGGCCGGCGGCTCCTTGTAAGCGGTAATATAGTTGAACAGTCGACCAGCATCGCGCCCCATAGCGGGATCACTCGTGAACAAAGCGAGATCGGTATAAATTCGCGCCGTGATCGGATGATAATTACCGGTCCCGAAATGCGTATAAGTCTTCAACTCATTGCCTTCACGCCGCACGACGAGGCTCACTTTTGCGTGGGTCTTGTAATCGATAAATCCATAGACAACCTGCACGCCCACACGTTCCAGATCACGCGCCAGCCGCAAATTTGCCTCCTCGTCGAAGCGAGCTTTGATCTCGACAAGCGCGGTCACCGACTTGCCTGCTTCGGCCGCTTCGACAAGCGCGCTTACAATCGGCGAATTGACACTTGTGCGATAGAGGGTCTGCTTGATCGCGACGACATCGGGATCAAGGGCAGCCTGTTTTAAAAACTCGACCACCACATCAAACGACTCGTAAGGGTGATGAACCAGAATATCTTTCTGATCTATGGCTGCAAAACAATTGCCGCCATGCTCGCGAATGCGTTCAGGATAACGCGGCTCAAAGGTTGCAAATTGGAGATCACTTCGCTCCTTGGTGATCAGCTCCGCAAGCTGGGCCAATCCGATCAGCCCGCCCGTCAATACGAGATCGTTCGGCTCGGAATCCATTTCACGTAAAATCAGATCGCGCAGATCCGCCGGGGCATCGGCATTGACTTTGATCCGCACAATCCGTCCACGCCGACGTTGCCGCAGCAGGATCTCAAACTCGCGAATAAGGTCTTCAGCCTCGTCATCAATCTCGATATCAGAATCGCGGACAATCCTGAACAGGCAACGACCTTCCTCTACATAGCCCGGAAAGAGCAGATCAACGAACATGGGTATCACGCGCTCCAGTGCGATATAGCGCACGGTCTTGGCCGACTTATCTGGTAGCCGGATAAAGCGTGAGGCAAAGGCAGGAAGCGGCACGAGACCGGTCATCGCTTCACCTTCATCGACAGGCTGCAACGCCAAAGCAAGTGCAAAGCCGCGATTGGGAATAAATGGAAATGGGTGTGCCGGATCAACCGCTAGCGGCGTCAGAATCGGAAGAACTTTCTCGTGAAACGTTTTCGTTAGCCAGGCCTTGTCAGATTTTGTCAGCTTATCTGGCCCGATGATCTTGATGCCTTCATCGACCAGAGCGCGGCGCAACTGCTTATAGCAAGCCTGCTGCTCTTTCATAAGTTGGCCGGCAGCAGATTCAATGAGTTGAACCTGCTCTGTCGGGGTCAACCCATCCTGACTTTTGCGCTTAACACCGGCACGCACCTGCTCGCGAAGGCCAGCATAGCGGACCATGTAGAATTCATCGAGATTGCTTGCGGAAATCGACAGGAAACGTAGCCGTTCCAATAGTGGATGAGCGAGATTTGCCGCCTCTTCAAGAACGCGCGCATTGAAATGGAGCCACGAAATCTCGCGATTGAAAAACTTGTCTGCAGATACCTTCTCAGCTTGTCCGGTCATCTTCTCATCTGCCCTATGGCTTCCTACGCTACGCTAGGGATCATCTGCATCGCCAAACAGTGCATGGGATCCTGCCCCATCTTCAAGCACAGACCTTGCTAAATGGATACCAGGAGCACGTTGATTTGCATCAACTGCTGAATCAAGGCGGGACACATAGTCTTCAATTGCCGCATAAGATTTGGGTAATCGAATGGCCAAAAACGCTATTGTCTGCTCGTTCAAGCGCATATAACGCCGTCGACAGGCTGCCTGTAAACGCTCGACCAGCATCTCCTCATCGGGCGGATAAATCTCCGTGCTCGGCAATCCGGTAAGCCTCGACCCCAGATCTGCCGACTGGGTGCGCCACAGTGATGGCACGGTCCGCGCCGTCAGTAAAAGCCGCAAATCGCGCTGCTCGATCAGGTTTAGCAATGTCAGAAGATTATTTTCGTTTGATATCTGGTCAGCCAAATCAATGGCCCAATGTCCACTGGCGCGCTCGGCAATTTCTACTTCGGACAAGGCGTCAAACGCTTTTGCCTCCAGCAAGGTTGCCTCCAGCTCGGCTGCCCAAAGCCGTGCTGTAACCCGCAAGCCGCTTTGTACCGGTCCGACAAGGCAAAGCGCTGTATGCCGCCAGCCCTGCCAATTGCGGATGGCCTCTATCGCGCCCCTGTTTGACCCAGTGACGACGAGGTCTGAAAACCGTTCAGGCTGATCTGGGAATCGTAAACTATACTGTTGCGGCATTCTTGATATTCAAACCGCCCTATCGCACGCCCGAGACAGCCGAGCGCAGTGTCCATCCAGCCGGATGAGCATCAAGCGATGCCCCCCGTTGGCGCAAATCACTTTGCAGGCGTTCAATGTCGCCAGCAAAAGCAAACTGCACCACGGCGCCATCTGCGGCTATGGCCTTGATTTGAAAATCAGACACAAGGGGCGAGCGCGCCAAGGCTGCGCGTAGCGTATTCCATTCAGGCAGCGAGGTATAAAGGACGCTGGTTTCCGAAAGCGTGCGGACACCGGAGCGGACAATCGATTGCTCTTTCCAGATATCATCCATCATACCTGAAACGGTGCGCACAGCCTCGTCCATTGTTGCAACGCGTCTAGACGTCCCGATAACCATTTCTCCACTCGCGGTAAGAGACGACACACGTACCGAATAAGCCCCTTCAGCTCCGTCAAGCTGGGCCAAAATACCTCGCCGGGTCCCAGCGCTGCCGACTTCGCCTTGGATCTCGTCCCAAGTCACGCCCTCGGCATAAGGCAGTTGAGCCGTCACATAAGGCACCAAAGCCCCGTCATTACGCTCGCCCCATGCAGTATGCCAATCGCCCAATATGCGATTGCGTGCCAAAGGTATCAGCAGCGCTGCGGGAGCCTGTGTGTCGATATAATCGATATCCAGCTCTCTAAGATATGCACGTACATTCTGCCAGTTCATCACCGCCGACAAAGTTGCAATATAGCGTCCGCCGCCGCGTGTTTCCTTTTGGACATCAACAGCCCGCACAAGGCGCTGTGCAAGGGCGGCATCAACGACAATAGGGGCCGCTTTGGCGCGATCCGCTGGCAAAGTGATTCGTTCGATCATGCGTTCCACGCCGATCTGGCGCGCTTTGGCAAACCCTAATTGCTGGGCTTCAATCACACTCGCTGCGCTTTCATCAACCTCGATATCCATAACGGTATAGAGGCTTCGCGTGTCTGCATTTGCGGAAAAAGCGAGTGTTAAACCAAGGGAAAGAACGAGTAATAAATGGCGAATCATGACGGGCATCTCCTATCTAACTATTCTCTAGCAGGCCTCGCCTCAAGCTGAAACCATTAGAGCGATTGGCAATGTACAACTCCCTATGCTAACGGGCACATTATGAGCATATCCAACCACAAACCTCTGTCTTACCGCGATGCTGGTGTCGATATTGAGGCAGGCGACGCACTTGTTGCAGCGATCAAACCACTGGCAGCCGCCACAAGCCGAAAAGGCGTCATGGGAGGCCTGGGCGGCTTTGGTGCCCTGTTCGACTTAAAGGCCGACGGCTGGAGCGATCCTGTCCTCGTTTCAGGTACAGATGGCGTCGGGACAAAGCTGATGCTGGCCTTTGAAACCGGCATCCATGACAGTGTCGGCATAGACCTTGTGGCTATGTGCGCAAATGATGTCCTTGCCCAAGGCGCAGAGCCCCTGTTTTTCCTGGACTATTTTGCAACCGGAAAACTCGAAGGCGGCATAGCCGAGGCGGTGATTTCCGGCATTGCCGAAGGGTGCAAACAGGCTGGATGTGCGCTTACAGGCGGTGAAACGGCGGAAATGCCCGGCATGTATCCGGCGGGACACTATGATTTGGCCGGTTTTGTTGTCGGCGCGGTCGAACGCGACGCTATCTTGCCCAATCATGCGCAAATGAAAGTCGGTGACCAGTTGATCGGTCTGGCCTCGTCAGGACCGCATTCAAATGGCTATTCACTCATCCGCAAATGCGTTGAACGGTCCGAATTGTCCTATGAAGATGAGGCACCATTTGCAGCGGGCATACCGCTCGGGCGCGCCTTGCTGACCCCTACGCGGCTATATTCTGATGCGACATTGCCGCTTATCCGCGCAGGACTTGTCACCGGCCTTGCCCACATCACGGGCGGCGGGCTTACCGAAAACACACCGCGCATGTGCCCAGACGGCCTCATTCCGCAAATTGACCGCACAAGCTGGACACCTCTACCGGTCTTCGACTGGCTGCAATCGGTCGGCCATATCTCCGATGACGAGATGCACAAGACCTTCAATATGGGCATCGGCATGGTGCTTGCGGTCAGCGCTGACAAGACGGACGCTGCACTGGCAATGCTTCGTGATCTCGGCGAGACTCCTGTGCTGATTGGCGAGCTTGCAGCTCAGTGAAACGCCTGAAACTGGGCATAATGATCTCCGGACGCGGCAGCAATATGCTGGCCTTGCTGGACGCATGCATCGAAGATGATGTTCAAGCCGAGCCGACGCTCATCGTCTCGAACCGGCCCGACGCCGAAGGCTTGCAGGCTGCTGCGGCACGCGGTGTAGACACTTGCGCGATTGATCACAAGCCGTTCGGCAAAGATCGCGAAGCCTTCGAGCGTGATCTCGATGCAGCTCTCAACAAGGCCGGAGTAGAGCTTATCGCTTTGGCTGGCTTCATGCGTATCCTGACCCCCTGGTTTACCGAGCGCTGGGCAGGCCGGATGATCAATATCCATCCATCACTTCTGCCCAAATATCCCGGGCTCAACACTCATCAGCGTGCGCTTGATGCCGGTGACAGCGAGCATGGGTGCACCGTCCATTGGGTGACATCAGGCGTCGATCAGGGCGAAACGATTGCCCAAGCTGCGATCAAAGTGCAGGCTGGAGACACGGCCGAGACACTGCGCGCGCGTGTACTTATCGAAGAGCACAAGCTTTACCCGAAGGCGTTGCAATTGGCCTGCGCGCAAGTTTTGAGCAAAACGCCCTAATTCCCATCCCAGTTGCGAATGATGTCGCGTGCATAAAGGCCAGACAGGGTCAGTTCGCGATCCGTCCAGCCGCCATAGGCCCGTGCGCCTGGCATCAGCATCGCCGCCCCTTCACGTTTGTCGCTGACCGCCCAGATCAAATGGGTCAACTGATGACGTTTCATAAAGGCCACCCACGCCGCGCTTGACGCACGATCAACAGGCCCGTCGCCGGTATGATCTACGCTGCCCCATTCGGTCACCATAATTGGAAGGCCAGCGGCTATCGCCCGTTCCGCTTTGCGCCGGAATTGCGCGCCATGTGTGCCTGCATAGAAATGAAGCGCATAACCAATGTTCTCATATCCCCGAATGGGATTGGCCGCCGCTTTGTCCACATCCTGGCTCCACGATTGGGTGCCGACGATGATGAGATTGTCAGGATCGATCTCACGAATAGAGCGGATTATTCTCTCGGCATAGGGTTTGACCGTGGATGCCCAGTCCGTCGTATCCAGAGGTTCATTGTAAATCTCGTAAATCAGGTTTGGCGTGTGGCCATACTTTTGCGCGATCTGGCGGAAAAAGGCCTCGGCCTGATCTATGTTCAGTTCAGCTTGGTGGCTATGCCAATCCACAATAACAAAAATACCGTTCGCTATGGCCGCATCAATGACCGCTTCGGCGCGGGCAAGATTTGCGTCCGGTTCGTCAAGATAGCTACCTTCATGTTGGCCTGCGATGGCGGCGCGGACGATCCCGGCATTCCAGTCTTTGGCAAAATACTCGACAGCGGCCGGATTATAAAATCGGGTCATGCCCCAATCGGTATTGCTCCAGAACAAGCTAGGGCCGGCAAGCGATGCAGGCACGCCGCTGGCTCCCGTGATCTTGCCATTCGTCACCTGCAATTGCCCGAGCCTCTCAACGGGCGTCCCCACCGCCCCCTCAATCTGCCCTGTCTCGACGGCTTGTGGATCACTGGTGCGCTGGGCAACCGAGCCAGGCTGACACGCCACAAGGATGAAGCAGAGGCACAACGACAAAAAAGGCAATTTCGATCGTGACATAAAGCTTCTCCATTCAACCAGCTAGCAACCGGCCGCTCTCACTGGCGCATAGACCCGTGACGAGCGTCCCTCTGCCCAGGACAAATGTAAGGGCGCTTGGGGATTTCTGCCAGAAAAATAGACACTTGGAGCCTCAAGCTCCCCAGCGCTTAAGCCGTGAGTTCCAGATCGCGGAAGGATGCCAGGAAGGCCAGCAAAATCGCATTCACTTTGAGATTATCTACCATTGGAGCCGCGTCGGCCTTGGTTGCCAGATCTCTCAATTCAACAAACTGCTTGCGCTGGTAAGCCCCAAGCTCGGAGAATTCACGAAAGGCCATCCACCATGCCGAGAAGAGACGGTGCGTCGTCGCTTCATTGGCCAGTTGAATGTAATCGGTGTGACGGCCATCCTTACAAATGCGCTTGTAACAAGCCTCGACCGCGTCTTTCTCACCCTCAAGCACCTGCAGGAAACAGCCGTCATGATAGAGGAGAAGCCCAGTGATCCGGGCATCTGCATTGTACCGACGCGCGGAATTCATCAACTTATGAAGTTCGTCTTTTGGCAGGAGGCGCGTTGCCGTGCTCGTATATATCAGTCGGTGCATCGTTCTCTAAGTTCCCAAACCTCATCACTTTATGGAGCGGGAATTAGCACATCAAAGACAACAGCCGGTTAGGCAGATCGGTCAAATTTGATCGACCTCGGCCAAACCCTCGATATTTCAAGGGTCCAGACGAGGCCGCACAAAATAATATCGGGCGACGCAATACCAATCGCGTCCTCCCCTTTGGCAACTTAGCCAACAATATCGGCTTCGGAGAAGAACTGGCTTATTTCGAGCGCAGCATTCTCTTCGCTGTCAGAACCATGCGCAGAATTTTCACCAATGGATTTGGCGAACAATTTGCGGATCGTGCCGTCGGCAGCTTCTTCAGGATTGGTTGCGCCCATAACGTCGCGATATTTTGCGACAGCATTCTCGCCTTCAAGAACCTGCACAACAACAGGCGCCGACGTCATAAACTCAACCAATTCACCAAAGAATGGACGCTCCGAGTGCACGCCATAGAAACGCTCGGCCTGGGCACGGCTCATGTGAATACGGCGCTGGGCAACAATGCGCAGGCCGCCTTCTTCGATCACTTTGTTGATCGCCCCGGTAAGGTTACGCTCGGTTGCGTCAGGCTTGATAATTGAAAACGTGCGTTGAACGGACATGTAATGCTTCCTTTAGAAGGTTTTGATAAAAGGCAATTTGAGCGCGCTATAGCCGCCTCTGGACAGACCTGCAATCCCTATTGCCCCTGGCAGGCTGCCAAATGCATCTAAAACTGGTACAGTCGGATAAGGCGGGAGGAATAGTTATGAACAGTCTATGGAAACTGATCTTTGGTATTGGAGCCATTTTGTTGGCGGCGATGGCGCTTTATGCGCTCTGGTTCGACACGCTCGCGCCCGTCATCTTTGCCAAAGCATTTATCTCGCTGGTTGTCATCGGGCTCGTGCTGTCGGTCTTGCAGAGCACATTTGGTAAACCTGCAGCGCCGCCGGACTAACCCCTATTTTCCGGCTTCCTTCCAGCCCTTTCCCGATTGCTGGAAGTAGCGGACCGTCTCGCCACGATCCTTGGCTGCTTTGAACTGCTTGCGAGCCACATCGCGGGTGGCCTGATCGCCGCCATCAAACATCACCATGCAGCGCTCGAAGCCTGAGCCATTATCGTCAAGCTGCATCCCGTCCATCAACAGGCAGAAACTTGCTTCGTTCTGATTGTTGGGCACATCCGTAATCAGGATAGGTTGACGGGTAGGATCCAGACCTTCTGCCTCAGCGCGGCCATGTGGCAGAAAACTGTCGTCAGCATATGTCCACAAGGCCTGATCGAGCGCTGCTCTGCGCGTCGGCTCACTGCTTACCGCAAGCACGCGTTTTTTGTGTTCAAGGCATTTTTCGAGCAAGGCCCCTGCCGCCTGTTCCAGCGTGGTGCGTTCGAGATGGTAGAAATACCAATCAGGGGCGCTTTGGCTTTGTGTCATGCCAGCCACTCGTACAAAAAAAGAGCGGTACCGCAAGGG
>CAZXXY010000052.1:0-18145 GCA_964644755.1 uncultured Hyphomonas sp.
TTCTGGGTGTTGAAGATGGCGCCCATTGCGTGTTCCTCGATACGAGACTGGCGCGAGGGAATATCTCGCGTGAAGAGACAGGACTTGAGCTGGTCTGGCAGGGAGAAGGTCGTGGTCTGTCGGGGCCGGCGATCGCAGCGGTGTTTGAAGACAAGGCCGGATTGGCTTTTGCCCCTGTTCATTTGCGGATTGGACGGTCTGCGAGTGGGGGGCTACAGGCGACTTGGGTTCGGCGCGGAGCCGATATTCGCGACAATTGGGTGGGCGCTGCGGCTGAAAATACTGGCCGGTTTGCTGTGGAAATCATACGAGATGGGGGTCTAGCCGCATCGGAGACTGTCGCCGAGGCGCTATGGGAATTGCCTCTAAAGACGGTCTCTGGCGATATCTTTCAGGTGCGTGAGATCGGGGAGGATGGTCGTCGAGGATGGCCTGCGCAGCTGGTCTTGTGAGGCTTTGAGGTTTCAATCTGGGCTCGGGCGCACTAGATTTACATTCAGAAGCAGAAGAGTGATTCATGAGTTCCGATCCATATGCCATTCTGGGAGTGTCCAGATCTGCCGATGATGCCGAGATTCGCAGTGCCTATCGCAAAAAAGCCAAGGCACTCCATCCTGACCTGCATCCCGGTGACAATGCGAAAGCGGACGCGTTCAAGAAGGCATCTTCGGCATTTGATATCCTTGGTGACAAGGAGAAACGCCGCAAATTTGATCGCGGAGAGATTGATGGCGATGGTCAGCCGCGCGGATTCGGTGGGGGTGGCGGTTTTGGCGGCGGCTTTGGTGGCGGACGAAGAAGTGGCCATGCCGGTGGACAGCATGCCGACCCTTTTGAGGATATATTGTCGGGCCTGTTCGGGGGCGGTGGACGTAGTCGCGGTCGACCCGGGCCACGAAAAGGCCGCGATGTACGCTATCAGATCCATGTGTCTTTCGCGGATGCCGTGACAGGCGGTCAGCGGCGAATCAAGATGTCGGACGGGCAATCCATTGATGTGAATATCCCTGCAGGTGTCGAAAGCGGGCAAACGCTCCGCCTGAAAAGTCAGGGGCAAACTTCGCCTTATGGTGGTCCGCCCGGCGATGCTCTGGTTGAAGTGACTGTTGCCGGACACAAAGAATGGACCCGCGACGGTGATGATGTACGCATGGCAGTGCCGATTCCTTTGAAAATCGCGGTTTTGGGCGGTACGATCGAGGTAAACACGCCATCAGGACCACTCAGTTTGAAGGTGCCGGAGGGCTCAAATACTGGTGCTGTTCTGCGTTTGCGGGGAAAAGGCGTCCAACGAAAAGGGGCTACAGGACATTTATATGCAAGACTTGAAATTGTGCTGGACAATAAAGAGATTGACCCGTTGAAGAAGTTTTTCAAAAAAGGGACTTCTTGATGCGTTTGTGAGAGATATATTCACGGGTTGTTCAGTGAGTTTAAGCTAATCGAGTTTACATGTATCGATGGGTTGCCTCTTTTGTAATGCTAATTGCGATTGCTGCGCTGGGGACAACTGCGCCTGCAAGTGCGCAAGGATGGGGTAATTCTTTTTCGCCGGGCCAGGCACGTGATGCGAGCCAGAATGGCGATATTAAACCGCTCCGCGAGGTGATCCAAAAACTAAAGAGAGAGTTTGGCGGATCCCATTTGAGCGCTGAGTTGTTTTCCAAAGAGGGAGGTGGCGCCGAGTATCGAATTGACTGGATTACCGATGATGGCCGAAAACTTCGCTTAGTGGTGGACGCTCAGAACGGACGTGTTATCAGTTCGACGGGAGGCTGAATGCTATGCGAATACTAGTTGTCGAAGATAATGCGGACCTGCGTCGCCAATTGGCGGATGCGCTTTCGCAGTCTGGATATGCCGTTGATTTGGCCTCGGATGGTGAAGACGGACACTTTTTGGGTGACACCGAGCCGTATGATGCTGTGATCCTTGATCTCGGTTTGCCGAAGATGGATGGCGTAACGGTTCTCGAGCGCTGGCGCGAAGACGGCCGGAACTTTCCAGTTCTGATTTTGACGGCGCGTGACCGTTGGAGCGAAAAGGTCGCTGGTTTTGATGCTGGCGCCGATGATTATCTGACCAAGCCTTTCATCACGGAAGAATTGCTTGCGCGCTTGCGGGCCTTGTTACGGCGGGCCACTGGACATTCTGCAGCGGCGCTGGAATGCGGAGTTTTGCGTGTTGATACGCGTTCGGCCCGTGCAACTGTCAATGGCGCACCGATTAAGCTGACCGCGCACGAATATCGCGTTTTGTCTTATCTGATGCACCATCAAGGCCGCGTTGTGCCGCGAACTGAACTGGTCGAACATATTTATGATCAGGACTTTGACCGCGACTCAAACACGATTGAGGTTTTCATCGGTCGTCTTCGCAAGAAAATCGGATCTGAGCGCATTCAGACTGAACGCGGCTTGGGATACAGATTGATTAATCCAGAAGCTGACGGTGTCGTGGCCTAGCCGCCAGGCTGCTCGACGATGTTTTGTGGTGTAGTCATGACAAGTCTATGAAACGCATTGCGATCTTATCTGAAAATTCGCTTGCCCGGCGGCTGACGGCATCAGCTGGCGTGATCGGGGTGGTGCTGCTTGGCGGGATCGTGTTGATTTTGTCCACGCTTTATTCCAGCCAGATCGTGACAACTCTGGACCATGAGCTCGATCGTACCGTTGTCACCCTGCAGGGGGCTGTGGACGCGAACATAGACGGGGAGATTCAGCTCAATGAGGAACGGAAACCGTCGGACCCGTTTTTCGAGCGGCCCTTGTCCGGACGATACTGGGCGATCCTCGCAGAATATCCCGGTGCTCCTTATCTGGCTGTCCGGCGCTCGCCGAGCGTGTGGGACGAGGCGCTACCTTGGTCGCTCGATACTATAGCTGACATTTTAGAACGCCCCGGTCATCCTGTTCGCCTTGATGGCACCGGCCCGAATGGCGAACCGTTGCGGCTCGTTGGTCAGGCGATGATCTTGCCGGAGATTGATATGCCGGTTGTGCTTCTGGTCGGGTTTGATCGGTCGGCAACCGATCGCGGCTCGTTGCGGTTTACGCTGATACTGGCGGCAACCATGGCCGCTTTGGGCGTGGGGTTTTTGGGCGCGCTTTGGCTTGGCATACGGTCTGCGCTCAGACCTTTGCGGCGAATTGAATCGGATATTGCCGATGTTCGCGCGGGGCGGCGTACTCTGATGGAGACGGACTACCCGCTGGAAGTTCTTCCCTTGAATCTCGAACTGAACAAGCTGCTTGAGCACAATCGCGGGATTGTTGAACGGGCACAGACGCATGTTGGAAATCTGGCTCACGCCCTGAAGACACCGCTCGCTGTCTTGATGAACGAAGCTCAAGGCGAGGCGCCGCTCGATGATGTCGTTCGCCGGCAGGCTGGCGCGATGCATGACAATGTCCAGCACTATCTCAAGCGGGCACGGGCGGCGGCACGCGCGCAGGTCGTGGGCGCCCGTTCGGAAGTCAAACCTGTGCTGGATGATCTGGCACGGCTGTTGAACAAGCTGTTTGCGCGTCAGGATATTCATGTGGACGTGACCTGTCAGACGGGGTTATTTGCGCGTGTCGAGAAGCAGGACCTTGAAGAAATGACTGGAAATTTGATGGAGAATGCCTGCAAGTGGGCGTCCAGCGAAGTCAAAGTGCGTGTGCTCGTGTACCCAGAAAGTCTATTGATACAAATTGATGATGACGGCCCCGGATTGACGCCCGACGAACGGGTGGCCGCCCTTCAGCGCGGAGTGCGGCTTGACGAGGCAGCCCCGGGAACAGGGCTGGGCCTGTCGATCGTCACAGAGCTTGCGGATATGCATGAAGGGAGTTTTGTACTCGAAGAAGCGTCGAAACTGGGTGGATTGCGGGCATCACTGAGGTTGCCGCGCGCATGATCTGGCTGGTTTGGGTCTTTGGTTTTTTTGCTGTTCTATCGGCGTCCCAGATTGCCAGGAGGCTTGGCCGTGGTGACCGCGCGGTTATTGCGATCTTGCTTGGCGGATTTCTCGCCAGTCTTGGCTATCTGTTTATTGGACGTGCTGGATTGGCAGATCAGCCTTATCAGGCGAGAATTACGGCACTCGAAGAGATCCCGCCCGAGCAGAGAAGTCGCGCGGAAGTGTTGGCGCAGTTTGAAAGCCTGATCCGCGAGCAACCTGAGAATCCACGCCCGCATTTCGTCATTGGCGAGATGATGGCCGCTCAGGGCCGCAACGATGATGCCATTCGCGCCTTCCAGTCGGCGCTGCGTCGGGATGACCGCTTTGTGCCGGCTATGGTCGGCATGGCCGATGCCATCACCCGCTCGGCAGGTGGGCTTGTCGGGCCAGAGGCGGTCAGGATTTACCGGCAGGCAGCAACCGTTGATCCGTCGCAGATTCATCCGGGCTTTATGGTCGGCGTTGGAGCGTGGCAAGCGGGCGATGATGCTGGCGCGCAGCTTGTCTGGGATGGATTATGGATCCGTCTTGAAGGCAATGCTGATCAGCAGGCGGCGCTTGCAGACCGGGTATCGTCTTTGACTGGCGGTGCGGTGGTCGTGAGAGGATCGGTGGTTGCAGATCAGATCGAAACCCCGGACAGCGGGCCCGATAACGTTGGTGAGGCCGTCACGGCAGACGAATGAGGGATTGTGCCGCAGTCAAGATAACTGGCCCCGTGACGGTAATATCCTGTAGAGTGGCCGGATGAGAGCAAGAACAAGACGCTTGGGGTTGGTGGTTGTCGCTGCAGTGCTGCTTGCAGGTGCGGCCGCATTGGCTTTTGTCGGACTGAAGCAGAATGCCAACCTTTTCTACACGCCATCGGCCCTGGCCTTGCAAGGTGGACCGACGCCAGGACTTGCGGGCAAAGTTGGCGGGTTCGTCGCTGTGGGGTCGCTTGTTTATACGACGGGTACCGAGCTGGAATTTCGCATTGTTGACGAGACCGACCATATTGATGTTGTTTTCGATGGCGTTGTGCCGTCTCTTTTTCAGGAAGGGGCGGGCGTTGTGGCTGATGGCGCATTCAATGTCGACGGCGTCTTCGTCGCCGACCGCCTATTGGCCAAGCATGATGAGAATTATGTGCCGCGTGAGCTGAAAGATGTTGAAGGACCAGCGAGTTGATTGAAGTCGGGCATATGGCGGCATTCCTCGCCTTGGCCGCCTGTCTTGTGCAGACCTGGTACGGTTTGCGGGGCAATCGCGCGATGGCAGCAGGCATGGCCTATAGCGCTTTGGGGATGATGTCTCTCGCGTTCGGCTTGCTGATCTGGTCGTTTGTAACGTCCGACTTCTCCGTCGCGCTGGTGGCAAGCCATTCCCATACGTTCAAACCCTTGATGTATAAAATTGCCGGAACATGGGGCAATCATGAAGGCTCGATGGCGCTTTGGTGTCTTGTTTCGATCGGGTTCGCTGCGGCAGGCGCATGGCGGCTGCGCACGGGACGGGTCGAATTTGAAGCGCGCGCGCTTGGCGTGCAGGGCGCTGTTTCACTTGGGTCTTTGGTCTATTTGTTGTTCGCCTCCAATCCCTATTTGCGGCTCGACGCTGCGCCCTTGCAGGGCAATGGGTTGAACCCTGTTCTGCAAGATCCGGCCCTCGCGATCCATCCGCCCATGCTGTATTTGGGCTATGTCGGCTTTTCCTTTGTCTTTGCATTGGCGGCGGCAGGATTGATTGAAGGCCGGATCGACCGGATATGGGCGCGGGCAACGCGGCCTTTCGTTCTTGCCGCTTGGGTGCCTTTATCGCTCGGCATCGCGCTTGGCAGTTATTGGGCTTATTATGAGCTCGGCTGGGGCGGCTGGTGGTTTTGGGATCCGGTTGAAAATGCGTCGCTTATGCCTTGGCTGCTGGGATCGGCTTTGCTGCATTCAATCATCGTCACAGAGAAGCGCGGCGGGTTTGCAGCGTGGACGGCTCTGCTTGCGGTACTGGCCTTCTGCTTCTCGATACTCGGGGCGTTCCTGGTGCGCTCGGGCGTGCTGACATCGGTACACGCTTTTGCCATCGATCCTTTACGGGGCAGCTTGCTGCTGAGCGGCTTGATGGCTTATGGCGGCGCGGCCCTTGGCTTGTTCGCATGGCGTGCGCCCGTGCTCAAAGGCGGGCCTCCCTGGCAGTTGGTCAGCCGCGAAGGG
Source organism: uncultured Hyphomonas sp. (assembly GCA_964644755.1). GTDB lineage: Bacteria > Pseudomonadota > Alphaproteobacteria > Caulobacterales > Hyphomonadaceae > CALLCD01. The sequence continues at coordinate 6,139 of CAZXXY010000052.1, forward strand.
GCGCTGATGCTGAACAATCTGGTCTTTTTCGTTGCGACGGCGACTGTTTTGCTCGGAACAATCTTTCCTCTTCTGGCCGAGGCGACGGGGCGTCAGATGTCTGTCGGGGCACCGTATTTCAATTTGACCTTTGCGCCGATCATGGCGGGCCTGTTGCTTTTATTGCCTCTGGTTCAGGGCTGGAGTTGGGGCGCGGCAAAAATCAATATGGTCTGGCTGCGCGGAGCGATTGTCGGTCTTGCAATAGGCGGATTGGCGCTGGTGTCGCTTTGGCTTCTGAAATTGCCCTTGGGGGCAGGACTGGGCGTCGCGCTGGGGCTTTGGCTGGTCTTTGGCGCTGGCCGTGAACTGCTTAGACGTGCGGTCACCCTTAAGCGTATTTTCTCAATGTCTCTAAGGGTTTGGGGAATGAGCCTTGCCCATTTGGGCATCGGACTTTTTGTGATTGGGGCTGTGGTTGAAACGAGTGGACGGTATGAACAAACCGTGGCGCTGGCAGCCGGAGAGCAGGCCGCAATAGCAGGTTGGGCGGTGACGCTTGAGGAGGTCCGTAGCGCCGAAGGGCCGAACTGGTATGCTGATCGCGCCACACTACTGGCGCGCAAAGGCAGCGCGTCGGCCACGCTCAAACCTGAAAAACGCTATTATCCGGCGGCACGAATGCCGACCTCGGAAACGGCGATACACAAAACCGGAGCAGGGGATCTTTATGCTGCTTTGGGCGACCGGCGGGAGGTTGAAGGACGGACGGTCTGGACGTTCCGGATTTATTATAATCCGCTCATCGATCTGATCTTTTTCGGAGTGTTTCTGATGGCGCTTGGCGGGGCACTGGCCGCTTTTGGGGGACGCGGCAAAGACCCTCAGATGAGCGCTCGGAAAACCCCTCAGATCGACACTCAATCCGAACCTGAGGGAGAGGCTGGATGATGAAACGTCTTTTCCTGCTCGTTCTATTACCTTTTCTGATGGCGTTTACAGACGTCCCGCTGGCCGACGCCAAACAGGAAGCGCGTGCACTCGCGCTGATGGACGAGATACGCTGTGTCGCTTGCGAGAACGAACCGATCTCTCAATCGGGTGCAGAGATTGCGGGAGATATGCGTCAACGTGTTCGGATGATGATTGCGGCTGGCGAGAGCGATGCGCAGGTGCGGGCATGGTTTGCCGACCGCTATGGTGAATTTGTTCTGTTCCGGCCGCAGGCAACCGGCACGAGCGGTTTGGTGCTTTGGGGATTGCCGTTCGGAATTTTGCTGCTCGGCGGCTTGGGTCTGGCGATTGCGACCCGCATGCGGGCAAAAACTGCAGGCGAAGGAAAAATTGAATCGGTCGCGCCAGAAGCGTTTGATCCGGTGACCGATCACAATAGCGAGTTGGAAAACTGATTTCACTTTGACCGGGATTTCCCTGTATAAATGGGGTTGAGATTATCAGGCGGAAAAGACGGGATAAGTGACAGATGAATAGATCGGTTGAATTTACGGGGGCGCAAGGACAGAAAATTGCCGGGCTACTGGACCTGCCCGATGGCCGTCCGCCGCGCGCAATGGCTTTGTTTGCCCATTGTTTCTCCTGTTCGAAAGACATTGCGGCGTCACGGGTGATTGCCCGAACGCTGGCGGCGGAAGGTTATGGCGTGCTGCGGTTTGACTTTACCGGACTGGGCGCCTCCGAAGGCGCGTTTGAAGACACGAATTTTTCCACAAATCTGGCCGATCTTGAAAGCGCTGCCCACTGGCTGGCCGCGGAATATGAGGCACCCTCGCTGCTGGTGGGGCATTCGCTTGGCGGCGCGGCGGTTGTGGCTGTGGCCTCACGGCTCGAGAGCGTCAAGGCGGTGGCAACGATTGGCGCACCTTCGGATGCCGACCATGTGATTCACGCTTTTGGCTCGCGGCTCGAAGAGATCGAGACGCAGGGCGAAGCTGATGTGAATCTGGCAGGTCGTCCGTTTAAAATCAAAAAGCAATTTGTTGAAGATGTTTCCGGCGCGAAGGTCCGCGATGCCGCTGCCGATCTTGGACGGGCCTTGCTGGTCCTGCATTCGCCGCTCGATCAGGTGGTGGGCATCGAAAATGCGACAGGCCTTTTTGTGGCGGCCAAACATCCAAAGAGTTTTGTCAGTCTCGACGATGCGGATCATTTGCTCAGCCGCAAAGCCGATGCGAGCTATGCTGCCAGGATGATCGCCGTTTGGGCAGCCGGATATCTTGATGCGGAGGCTGACGCCCAGCCCACACAGGCCGACCATGGCCAAATGACCGTAACGGAGACTGGAATCGGTAATTTCCAGAATTTGGTGACCGTTGGCCGCCACCAGTTCCTTGCAGACGAGCCGCTCTCGGTTGGCGGCGATGATACCGGGCCGACGCCTTACGATTTCCTTATGGCAGGTCTTGGCGCCTGCACGGCGATGACGTTGAGAATGTACGCTTCACGCAAGAAGTGGCCGCTTGAAAAGGTTAGCGTTTCGCTGTCACACGCCAAGGATTATGCGACCGATTGCGTCGATTGTGACGGAAAAAGCCGGATTGATGTGTTCGAACGCACCATATCAATCATTGGTGATCTGGACGATGCGCAGCGCGCGCGACTGGTCGAAATCGCCGACAAATGCCCTGTTCATAGGACTTTGGAGGCTCAAGCGGTGGTTCGCACACAACTTGGCCAATGAAACTGCCTAAAGAAAGACACAGTTTAACCCCTTCCCTAAACGCATTTTAATGACCAAATGTAACGTGTTAGGATAGATTGGAATTATGCGTTAGATTAGCGCGTACAGAAGATAGGAATTTTATAATGAGTATGTTTGGCAAATCTGGTGTTGCGCTTTCAGCTTTCCTGCTTGGCGGGGTTGTTGTTGGCGGCTTGGTATTGGGGCCGCAATTCGCCCCGTCTGCGGACGCTGATCCGATTACGATCGAAGCGCCGCGTGGAGCCCCTCTTAGTTTTGCCGATCTGATTGAAAAAGTTGGGCCAGCTGTTGTCAGCGTGAATGTTCGTGGAGAGCAAGCTGTCGGTGCTGCCGGATCCGAAGAATTGCTTGAGCGGTTTCGCGGCGTTCCCGGCTTTGAAGATTTTCTTGAACGCCGCCGCGAAGATGAGCGCGAAAACGGACCTGAAACGCGCGAAACCCGCTCGCAGGGGTCCGGCTTCTTTATTTCCGCAGACGGGTTCGCTGTGACCAATCATCATGTGATTGACGGGGCCACCGAAATCCAGCTTGTCATGAGTGATGGCACCGAACTTGAGGCCGAACTCATTGGCGCTGATCCGGATACGGATTTGGCTGTGGTCAAAGTCCTGGATGGCGGCACTTTTCCTTATGTCGAGTTTGAAAAGACGGACAAAGTCCGCGTTGGCGATTGGGTCGTCGCGCTTGGCAATCCATTCGGTCTTGGCGGAACGGCGACGGCGGGCATTGTGTCTGCCGATGGTCGCGACATTACCGGGTCCAACTATACCGACTTCCTGCAAATCGATGCCTCGATCAATCGGGGAAATTCGGGCGGACCAACATTTGATCTCAATGGCCGCGTGATTGGCGTGAACACGCAAATTCTCTCTCCAACAGGCGGATCGGTCGGCATCGGATTTGCTATTCCTGCGGAGCTGGCCATTTCGGTGACCAATGAATTGCGGGAAAAAGGTCGTGTGTCTCGCGGCTGGCTTGGTGTCACTATTCGCGACTTCACACCGGAATTTGCCGAGGCGCTCGATATTGAAAACGGAGCAGGTGCCCTCATTGGCGATGTCAGTGATGGCAGCCCTGCGGACAAAGCGGGCATGCGTCGCTCTGATGTTGTGATCGCCCTCAACGGTGTCGATATCGAAACATCGAGTGAATTGACACGGGCGGTTGGCAGGTTGCGGGTTGGATCGCGCAATGAGTTTGTCATTCTGCGTCGCGGCGAAGAGCTCAAATTGAATGTTGTCATTGCCGAGCGTACTGCCGAAGCTCTGGCCAGCCTGAACAACACCGCAGTCCCCGGCGCCGAGCCGGAAGATGACGAAGAGGAAAAGAGCGAAACAGGGCAGCTTGGTCTGGCGCTCGATCCACTGGATTCCGATACCCGGGAATCACTTGGTCTGGATGATGATGAGTTGGGTTTGCTGATCACAGCAATCGACGCTGACAGCCCGTTTGCTGCGCTTGGCGCGACAGAAGGTCTGGCTTTGCTCGAGGTCAATGGCCGGATGCTTGAAACACGCGCGGATTTCGATGCAGCGATCGCTGCGGCGCGGGACAGTGGCAAAGAGCAAGTTCTGGTGGCGGTTCGCTCTGCTGCCGGGACCGGCTTTGCGACAGTCGATATTTCCGAAGACGAAGAGTAGTCATTCGGATCAAGCGGAGATTTGAGGCGCCATGAATATTTTGATTATCGAGGATGATGAGGACATGGCGTCCTTCGTCTCTAAAGTGCTGACCGAAGCGGGACATGTTGTTGATATGACCCATCGCGGCGATACGGGGCTAACCCTCGCACGTGCGGGTGACTTCGACGCTCTGGTTGTTGACCGGATGCTGCCGGAAAAAGATGGTCTGACTTTGGTACGCGAGTATCGCGAAAGTGGCGGCGCGTCTCCGGCCTTGTTTCTGTCAGCTCTTGGCGATGTGGACCATCGTGTTGAAGGCTTGAAGGCGGGTGGAGATGATTATCTCGCCAAGCCGTTTGCGCCGAGCGAGCTTGTGGCCCGTGTTGAAGCGCTCGGCCGGCGTCAAGGTGGCGAGGCCCCTGTCACCGTGTTGAAGGCTGGTGAGCTTGAAATGGATTTGCTGGCCCGCAAAGTCACGCGCAACGGTCAGAAGATCGATCTGCAACCGCGCGAGTTTCGCTTGCTGGAATATCTCATGCGCCACGCCGGTCAGGTGGTGACGCGGACCATGTTGCTCGAGAAAGTCTGGGACTATCATTTTGACCCCCAGACCAATGTGATCGATGTCCACATTTCGCGGCTGCGCGGCAAGATCGATAAGGATTTTGACGAAGCATTGCTGCACACGGTTCGCGGAGCTGGTTACCGCCTGCAGGCATGAATATCCGGCTACCGACCCTTGTTCGCACGACGACGTTCAAGCTGGCCTTGCTGCACTCGATCCTGTTCACCGTGTTTGTGCTTGGACTGCTGGTTTATCTTTATGCGTCAACCGTGGTCTATGTACGGGCCGAAGCGAGCGACAGTCTCGATATCGAGCTGACCGAATTGTCGCGGGCTTATAGCCAGGGCGGGCTTGTGCGGCTTAACCGGTCTGTTCGCGAGCGGCAATCGGTGCCCGGCTCCCGCCAGTTCCTGTACCTTTTGCAAGATGCGCAAGGGCAGAAGATCGGTGGCGGTTTGAGTGTTTTGCCCGAAGGTATTCCGCTTGATGGGCGGCAAAAATATCTTTTCGATGTTGATTATCAACAGCCTGACGGTGACATTGTTTCGCGTCCGGCGGAGGGCCGCGCCGTGGTCTTGCCTGATGGCGGGATTATACTGGTGGCCTATGATGTGGGCGAGTTTCAACGCATTGTGCCGCGTATGACACGGGTTGTCTGGACGGCTGCGCCAATCGGGCTGTTGATGTCGCTGATTGGCGGGATTGTCATTTCACGGTCGGCGGCGCGGCGGGCTGATGCTTTGGCGAAGACGGCTGAAGATGTGATGGCCGGTGACCTGTCACGGCGGGTGCCAGTGGTCGGGTCTGGCGACGAATTTGACCGGCTGGGGGAGCAATTGAACGCCATGCTCGGGCGGATTGAAACCTTGATGGCCTCGTCCCGCCATGTTGGCGATTCTATTGCGCATGATCTCCGCTCGCCCTTGACGCGGCTGCGCAATCGTCTCGAAACGACAATGGCTGAGCCGATGTCCCGCGAAATGGCCGAGGAGACGCTCGGCCAGACACTTGGTGAAGTTGACAATGTGCTCGCGACGTTCAACGCGATTTTGCGCCTGTCCCGGCTTGAAGCGGGCCAAGGCGGCAGAATGGAGCGAACGGACATTAGCGCGATGGCCGGCGAGCTGGCGGAATTGTTCGAACCGGCCTGCGAAGAGGCTGGCCTCGCCCTGTCGGTTACGATCGCACGCGGCCTGTTTGTGATGGGCGAGAAAAACCTGATCGCGCAGGCTTTGTCCAATCTCCTCGACAATGCGGTCAAGTATACGCCAAAAGGCGGCAAGATTGTCTTTAATGCCTCGCGTGCCCGCGAGAACAAAATCCTGCTGCAGGTGATTGATACGGGCCCGGGCATTCCGGCGGACCAGCGCGAGCGTGTCGTTGAGCGGTTTGTCCGTTTGGAGTCCAGCCGGTCCGAGCCGGGCTCTGGCCTTGGTCTGGCACTCGTAGAAGCTGTCGGGCGGGTCCATAATGGCGAGTTCCGGCTTGAAGATGGTAATGGCAAAGAGGATGGGCAGCGTGGGCTTTCGGCGCAATTGCTGCTGCCGAAAGCCTAATGCACGTTGCTGCCACCTCCGGCGCTCTGGACCTGTGCGTGAAACCATTGTCCGAAGACCCTGCCGCCGCCCTTGAAACAGCGGCCGGTCACGCGCCTTATCTGCGCCGCCTGATGTCGAGCCAGCCTGAATGTCTTGAGCAAATCCGGCAGGCAGGCGCGGAGACGGCTTACAGGTCGATCATCGAGACTCTGGCCTATGAGGAAACGGATGACGCCAATGCGATGGCAAAGCTGCGCCAGGCAAAGCAATGTGCCCATCTCGTTTTGTCTGCGGCGGATCTGTCTGGCCAGTGGCCGCTGGTGCGTGTGGTTGCGGCAATGTCCGAGTTTGCCGATATGGCCACGCAATATGCTTTGGCGCATGCGGTAAGGTCTGCGGGCTTGTCAGATAAAGGCTTGTTTCTCATCGCGCTTGGCAAGATGGGGGCGCTCGAGCTGAACTATTCGAGCGATATTGATATCGCTGCCTTCTATGATCCGGACGTTTTTGACGGGGGCGAGCGCAGCGCGGGCGATGCGGCGGCGCGGATTGTCAAACATATGGTCCACCTGCTCGAAACCAGAACGGCAGAGGGTTATGTGTTGCGTACCGATTTGCGCCTACGTCCTGATCCCCGTTCGACACCGCTCGCCGCTTCGACGCGTATGGCTGAAATCTACTATGAGAGCGTCGGCCAGAACTGGGAGCGGATGGTCTGGATCAAGGCGCGCGCCTTTGCCGGTGATCTTCAGGCCGCCGAGGCGTTTCTCGGAATTATGCAGAGTTTTGTCTGGCGTCAGCATCTTGATTATTGGGCGATCAATGACATTCACGCGATCAAGGCGATGATCAATGCGTCTGATGACAGGGCGAGCTTTGCCCTGCCGAATGCCGACCTCAAGCTTGGTGCGGGCGGCATTCGCGAGATCGAGTTTTTTGCCCAGACCCAGCAGCTTATCTTCGGCGGTCGGGACAAGACTTTGCGCCAAAGGGATACGAGCACAGCGCTGGGCGCGTTAAGAGACAGCGGCGCGGTCGGTCAGGACACCGAAGCAGTGCTGCAAGACGCTTATATAGAGCTGCGCCAGATTGAGCACCGTATTCAAATGCGTCAGGACGAACAGACCCATTCTTTGCCAAAGGATGATGAGCGCCGCAAAGATGTGGCCGCGCTTTGCGGTTATGATGATCTGGCGCTCTTTGACCAGCATATTCTGGCCCTGCGCCAAAGAGTACATGATATATATATCGAGCTTTTCGGGCAGCAGGAGCGCGCCACAGGGGCGACCGGAAATTTGGTGTTTACCGGTGTTGATGATGATCCCGGTACGGTTAGGAACCTCGAAGCGTTGGGGTTTCGCAGCCCTTCTGACGTGATCGGCGCGATCCGGCACTGGCATCGCGGCCATCTCTCGGCGACACGTGCGGCACGCGGGCGCGAATTGCTGACAGCTTTGTTGCCGGGGCTACTTCAGGACATGTCGGCGACCGGCGAGCCGGACCGCGCCTTCCACCATTTTTCGGTGTTTCTCGAACATTTGCCCTCCGGCGTGCAAACCCTGTCCATGCTGCTTGCCGAAGCACGCTTGCGCGAAGACCTTATTGCCACGCTGGCATTGGCGCCGCCCTTGGCTGTCACGCTGGGACGGCGCCCTGCCTTGCTTGAAGCCGTGCTGCAACCTGCGCTGATCACGCCGCCTGACATGGATGTCGGGCTGGCCTTCGATCAGGCCATGGATGCGGCGCGGATTTATCAGGCCGATCGTGCGTTTTTGATCGGCCATGACTTGCTGCATGGGCGGGTGGCGGCAGCGGCAGCTGGGCAGGCTTATACTGATTTGGCCGATTGGGTCGTTGCGGCGATGGCGGATGCAGCAGAGACCGAATGTATCAAACAGTTCGGGCCGCCGCCCGGTTCATGGTGTGTTTGCGCGATGGGAAAACTCGGCGGCGAAGCGATGACGGCAGGGTCCGACCTTGACTTGATGGTGCTTTACGAGCCGGTTTCGGATGATGGCAATATGGTCTGGTTTTCGCGCTTTACGCAGAGATTGATCACTGCGCTCTCGGCGCCGACGGCTGAAGGCCTGCTTTATGAAGTTGATATGCGGCTCCGGCCGTCGGGACGCTCCGGCCCTGTCGCTGTGCGACTGTCAGGGTTTGAGCGCTATCAGAAGGAAGATGCGTGGACGTGGGAACATATGGCCCTGACCCGCCTTCGGCCTGTTATTGCTCGCAATGGTCTGGACGCCAAGGTCGCTTCCATTGTGACCGATGTGTTTGCAGACCCGCGTGACGCCTCGGGCGTGAGCAATGATATCCACCATATGCGTCTCCGGCTTGAGCAGGAGAAACCGGCCCAAGGCAGTTGGGATCTGAAAATGGGATATGGCGGTCTGGTCGATCTTGAATTTTGTGTGCAGCAGGGTTTGTTGCTGACCCCCAAGGCGCAATTGGCGGGCAATGGCCGGCTTGATGAAGCGATTGTCCGCCTCAACAAAGCGGGCTGGTTCAGCGACACCGAGGGCGAGACGCTGACAAAAGCGCTCGTCTTGCTGTCCTCTCTTCAACAAGTCCAGCGTCTGGCGCTCCGGACCCCTGATGAGGAAATATCTGCCGCTCTTGCCGACCGGTTTGCCCGGGCTGTTGGCGTGAAGGATGGTTTTGCCAGCGTGCAGAAGGCTTTGGCTGAAACCAAGCGCAAGGTTGCGGAAATACGGCAACGCAAAATCGGTCTATTGCAGGATGAGACCTAGAGGCGGCGTGCTCGAGCCTTATGCGTGGCCCGCATCGGGCTGCAGGTTTGCGGCAGATATGCCGAGGTGATCGAGCGCGCGGTTCCATTTGGTGTCATGATCATGCTCGTAGATCAGATCGTGGACACAATCGCTCACCAGCCAGGCATTGTCTTGGAGTTCAGCCTCTATCTGCCCCGGGCCCCAACCTGAATAGCCAAGCGCGAGAATGGCGTTTTCCGGCGGCGCAGCAGATGCGATTGCATGCAAAGCGTCGCGCGTTGCGGTGAGGCAAAGATTATCCCCGACGGTCATGGTGGCCTGATCGCAATTGAAATCACTGCTGTGCAGGACGAAACCGCGATCTTTCCCCACAGGGCCGCCGTTTAGCACTTCGAGTTCCGGCAGCTCCACACGCAGCGGTATTTCCAGCTGGTCGAGCAGATCCGGCAAGGTGACGCCGGACATTGGCTTGTTCAGCACGATCCCCATGGCAAAATCTTCTGCATGAGCGCAAATCAGGATCACGGCACCGGAAAAACGGTCATCGCCGATTCCGGGCATCGCTATCAGTATTTTTCCGGTCAGATCCATGTGCTTCAACCCATTGCGCCTTCATGCTGGATCACGCGCGCCAAAGAAGCAACCCACACAAAGAAAGTTGATCCTGCGCGTCAGACAGGTAGGGTGCGGTTTGACTTATCAGGAGAGACTAGATGACTATCAAAATTGGCGACAAAGTACCCGAGGCGACTTTTATCGAGGCAACAGCGGACGGGCTTGAGCCTCGCAGCACGGCAGATGTTTTTGCCGGCAAGACCATCGCATTCTTTGCGGTCCCCGGCGCTTTTACACCGACCTGCTCGGCCAAGCATTTGCCAAGCTTCCGCGATGCAGCCGAGTCCTTCAGTTCCAAAGGGGTCGACGAAATCGTCTGTACATCCGTGAATGATGCTTTTGTCATGGGCGAATGGGGCAAAGCCGAGAATGTTGCAGGCAAGATCCGGATGCTGGCCGACGGCAATGGGGCTTTTGCGAAAGCGATGGGCCTTGAGCTTGATGCGTCAGGGTTTGGCATGGGCGCCCGGTCCCAGCGGTATTCGATGCTGGTCAAAGACGGCGTGATTGAACAGTTGAACGTCGAAGACGGCGGCGCCTTTGAAGTCTCTAGCGGAGACTACATGCTCGGCCAGATTTAGAAACCTCTCTAGGAATCAAAGGGTTTCAAAATAAACAAAGTATTAAGTGAAGCGGCGCATCCTTTGGGTGCGCCGTTTTTCAATGAATAAATATTGAAAAACGGCAAATGGGTACCATATTTAGAGGATAAGAAACAAACAAGAGGGGTCCAGAGATGGAAGTTTTATTTATTATTCTCGCCGTTGTGGCGCTAATATTGATCTTGCAGGCGGTCAAAGTCGTCCCGCAAGGCTATAATTACACGATTGAACGTTTTGGCCGATACACGCAAACACTAGCGCCGGGAATGACCTTTGTTGTCCCGATATTCGACCGGATCGGCCGCAAGATGAACATGATGGAGACGGTGCTTGATGTGCCGCGCCAAGATGTGATTACGCGCGACAATGCGATGGTGACCTGTGATGCCGTTGTGTTTATTCAGGTGATGGACGCTGTTGCGGCCGCTTACGAGGTCAACAATCTTACGCACGCCATCGAAAATCTGGCATTGACCAATATCCGGACGGTGGTCGGCTCGATGGACCTTGATGAAGTTCTGTCCAATCGCGACGACATCAATGCGCGTCTATTGACCGTGATCGACCAGGCGACAAATCCTTGGGGCGTAAAAGTCACACGGATCGAGATTGCTGATCTGTCGCCACCCGCTGACATTACCGAAGCGATGACCCGCCAGATGAAAGCCGAGCGCCTCAAGCGCGCGGAAATTTTGACCGCCGAAGGTGACAAGCAGGCTGCGATTTTGAAGGCCGAGGGGCTTAAGCAATCGCAAATTCTCGAAGCCGAAGGCCGCCGGGAAGCTGCGTTCCGTGATGCTGAAGCCCGTGAGCGCGAAGCTGAAGCGGAAGCGAAAGCCACCGCGATGGTATCCGAAGCGATCTCGCGCGGCGACGTCAATGCGATCAACTACTTCCTTGGTCAGCAATATGTCGGCGCGTTTGAAAAACTGGCGATGTCGAACCAGCAGAAAACAGTCATTATTCCGGCTGAGTTCTCATCGATCATTGGCTCGATCGCCGGCATTAAGGGCCTGACGGACGCAACGCGGAACTCGCCACCATCGGCACCGCCAGCTTCGCCAGCGCCGCGTCGCCCATCAACGCCGCCAACCGGTAGCGTACCGCCCGCAGGCACGCGCAACTAGGAAAACGCCAGCTCCGGCCATACTGAACCGGAGCTGGCACATTAGGGAAAGGACTTGATATGGAAAGCATAATTGATTTTTTCACGCCATTAGAGGCCTGGCACTGGCTGGCCATTGGGTTGATCCTGATCGGGATTGAAATGGCCATCGGCACGTTCGATCTTCTTTTCATAGGGATCGCAGCTTTGCTGACAGCACTTCTGAAGCTCATCATACCGGGCATGGGTTGGGAAGCGCAGATGGTCATTTTCGCTGCTGCAGCGGTGACGCTGGTTGTCCTGGGGCGCACGGTTTTTGCCAATATCAGACGGGTCGACAATAAGCGGCCTATGCTGAACGACCGTATGGCCCGCATGATTGGTTCGCGCGGTTTGGTGATTGGTGATTTCGCTGCCGGATCGGGACGGGTGAAAATCGGCGATACGGAATGGATTGCCCATGGACTGGACGGCGCTGATCTAAAGGACGGAACCACAGTGCTTGTCGATAGCGTGGACACAAC
>CAZXXY010000053.1:0-17945 GCA_964644755.1 uncultured Hyphomonas sp.
CGGGGGCAGCTCCGCCGTCTCGGGAGACTCGAAGATACGGCGTAAAACACCCGGTGTAATAGCTGAAAGCGGATTGACCGACACTTGCGCCCGCTCAAGCGTTCCCTCAACGCCGTAGCGGAGCGAAAACACACCCTCCCCGTCACGGCTCACAAACAAGTCGCCAATCAGCGGCAATCCGCCAAGCGCCGAGTTAACCCCAAAGCTTGGCACCAAGACACCATCAACATCGATCCTGCCATCAGACGGATTGATCCAGCCTTTGGCCGTAAGCCCAAGCGCAGGACCAGACGCCTTCGCCCCGACAATATCATAACGCCCGTTCCTGATGCTCAAAGGCACTTCTATATCTGAGAAAAGAATTCCATCTCCGCTTAGAGTGTCCGATAAGCCTCGCAACGAAGCGATCGACAATATCTGCGTGACGACTGGCGCCTGTATCAACCGCCCATCCGTAATGACAACATGTACCTGTGTAGGCAAATCGTCTTGCCCTACCGTGCCCGTGAGCTGTAATTCACCACCCTGTAAAAACTCACTCCCAAACAACAGATTCGGCAAGAAGCCGGCATCCCCGCTTGTCACAATAAAAGCAGGGTCGCCAAGACCACTCGCATCGAAAGCTGCTGTAAAAGGGCTTCCATTTGGAAGTTTTCCCTGCACATCAATCGTCTGCAGACCGTTCTCAGCGGCCGCAAGCGCAAACTTTGCATCCGACAAGTCAATCTCGCTGCCGAGCACCAATGTCGAGATATCCGCCGTCAATGCCACATCACCAAAGTCTACCTTCGTCGCCTCGGAGCCGCCAATGGCTGCAAAGTTGGGGACCAGTTGCGACAAGTCGAGCAGATCTCCGCTAACATCAAACCTCATGCCGCCTGACGATGTGCGTAAAGCTGTTCCACCCACATCGAATCGGTCCGCAAGCTTGGCACTATCAATGTCCGCACCAATCAATTTGCCATCATCGGCCAAACTCACTGCCCCTACAAAGGAAGCATCTGGACTGCTGAAATTAACGCGCGCCGACACGGCCTCGTCTTCGGCCCGTTCGTAAACAATGTTGGCAATCGCTGCATCCCCGAACGGTTTGACCCATCCAAGCTCTGCAATATCCAACCGGGCTTCCTGAAAATCGAGGTCCACATCAACAGTCTGCAGGTCTTTGCCGCGCAATGTGCCCGTAATATCCACCGGAACATTGCCCGTCATGAAGGCACGCCCCGAAACCCCCAAATGGTTGAGCAGGTCCGGTGTGATAACACTCGAAGCCGTAATCTCCGCAGGCGGCGCATTTTCTCCCAAAGGAAACAGCCAATCATAACTGAGCGAAGCGCTTTGCAAAATTCCATCACCGAACACGCGCACATGTGTCTGGTCAAATTCGATTTGGGCCGCACTTTGCGAAATCGCCAATCCTGCAAAGACATCCTCCATGCCGCCCTCAATCAATTGCCCTTCGCCCTTATACCGTATCGATGACAGAGGGGCGTCAGGAAGAGCGGGCCGGCGAAGTTCCAGCTTGATTTCCGACGTGCCAGAGACTGTCGCAGGATCAAAGCCGGAGCGAGCGCGTAGCTGCAAACGGCTATCGCTAATGATCTCCAAAAGATTTCGCGCCGGCCCAACGCCCTCCACTGTCAAAATCATATCCTCGCCGGCAGGGCTCAGTTGAGGATAGGCGACACGACCGCCCTTGAGTTCCCATTCATCAAGCACGCCTCCGCCAAAATCCAACGCCACAGAATTTCCCTTAATCAGGCCATTGACTGTGGTGCCGGTAATCAACGGAATATCGGGAAGCGGTTTTACATTCACATTCTCGCCAACAAAGGTAACATTCAAAGCCTCATCTGCCAGATGACCATTGATGGTGCTATCACGCGCAATCGCCAGCTCCGCCTGCGCGTTTGTAATTGTACCGAGCTGAACACTCCTGCTCACAAAGCGCCGGGCGCCTCGTCCTTGGTCTTGGGGCCAAAGCTGAAGGACTTCGGTAATGTCGAGTTCCCCTGACAGAGAAGCTTCCAGCTTTGCCTCAATTGGCAATTCGCCTTCAAGCCGATCGTTAACAGCCGCAACCCGCCCCGCAGCCACAACCGTCGCATCCGCATAGCTGAAACCGAAACGATCCAGGTCTACTTCTCTGGAATCCAAAGCAAGGGTTCCGCTTGCAGCGATGTCATCAAGCGAAAACTTGTCGCTAAAATACTGGGTTAGATCGACTTCGAAATTTTCGCTTTCTACCGAGAAGGCATGAACCCCCTCACCATGCAATGCATCGTCAATTGTAACCGTCATCTGGCCCGCAGCCCACGTCGAAACCAACTCCCCCACGTCGACGATCAGGCGGTCCTGCTCCAGCGTATACTTCCCCGCCATCGACAGAGCAGACACATCAAACGGCTGGGCAAATGACACGAGCCTGCCGGCGCCGGCAGAAACCCCGAAATCCAGCGTTTCCAACCCTCTTTCATCCGAAACGCGAAAGGCTAGACTGGCATCCGTTGCAAATCCTTCAACACGCCCACTATAAGCAGGAACCCAATCAAGAACCGATTGCAACGACCAATCGAGAAAACCAAGCTCCGCATCGATCTGCGAATAATTGGCAGGAGCGGAAAGCCCGATCGTAAATCGACCCGGCGCATTCTCCGCAGCAACATTCGATCCACCTATCAAAATATCGATGCCCGAAGCGTCACGTTTCAGATCGCCATAGGCATCCTTTAAGCGCGCAATCTCACGCCCCTCATCCCCTCCAACAACAATTTCGAAATCGGAGAATTCAATGGTGCGGAGCGCCAGACCGCCAGCATCCTCGCGCAAGGTTGCCAAAACATCGCGCAAGGTCTCATCTGCGACCGTCAACCAGTCCGTATCCGATGCATCAGCCTCCAAGCCGGGGGCAAAAACACGACCAATAGGATCACCGGCAATTGTCCAACCGCCAGCCATATTGTTCACGCCGATCCAACCATTATCCAACACCAGACCAATCGCTTCAATTTTACCTCGAACCAGAGAACCGGCATCCAAGAGGATTTCCACCCGCTGGGCATTCGCGACAAGCTCACCTGCATCATCGAAGACATCGAAATCGGTTGCCACAACGATTGCCCGCCGTTCAGAAGACAGCCACTGCAAAGAAAGTTCACCAAGCTTAACCGCGCGTCCATCGCGCGCAGCTCCAATAGCTTCTTCGATATCCGCCTTGACGAAGTCAATGCTCATTGGCCCTGCAGCCAGCCGCATCGCCAATGCACCTGCGCCAATAACCAGAAAAATGATAAATACGCCCAGCGCTTCAACAAAAATAAACCGGGCTGTCTGGCGAACCAAGCGGAATCCTCCTTAACTCAAGCGGCAAGCGGTGCTTCCGATAAAGTTTAAGCCCGTCATACAAGAACTACTATAGGAAAAACCACATGACCACTCCCCTCAAGCTTGGTGCGCCAGCTCCAGCCTTTAAACTGGCCGCCACTGACCCCGCCCAAACCGGCACCGAAAAACAGTTGACGCTAAAGGATTTCGCTGGCCGCTTTCTGGTGTTGTACTTCTATCCGCGCGACAACACGCCGGGCTGCACGACACAAGCGATGTCTTTTACCGAACACCTGTCGGCGTTCGAAGCAGAAAACACCTCCATTCTGGGTGTCTCCGCAGACTCAATGGCCTCACACCATAGGTTCACCGAAAAGAAAGATCTGGGCATCTCCCTGGGATCGGACGAGAGTTTGGAGGCTTGCAAAGCCTATGGCGTCTGGGTCGAGAAAAAAATGTACGGCAAAACCTTTATGGGCATACAAAGGTCAACCTTTTTGATCTCTCCAGAGGGCAAGCTGGTTCACGCTTGGAACAAGGTCAAAGTCAAAGACCATATCGCCGATGTTCTCCGTCTGATTAAGGACACGAATTAGCGAAGTTCCAGCAGGTAACAAACACCGAAAAAGAAAATCCACATGTGTGCTGGAAACATTCCGATTGTCACCCAAAAAATAATGTCAATCTTCTGCGTTTCGGACTTCAAATTGCATCGCTATTAGGGTACCCTGTTTTATAGGGAGCGTTAACGGTTTAATCAGCCATAACGTTTAATGGGCGTAGAGCGGTAATTGGTGAGCGAATAAAAATGGCAAAATTGCAAGACAAAGCATCCAGTTTCGTTGAACGCATTTTTCCAGAACGCCAAATCTATCATCGCAGTGGCGGCACAGTTAACTATATATCCGTTTCGCCTTTGCAACAATCCATTATCGCCCTCGGAGGTGCCGCAGTTGCACTCTGGTGCATTTTCGCAACGGCTATGTTTATGCTGGGGTCCCCCGGCAGTGTGCTTAGCTCTGACCTCGCGCAGGAAAACGCAAAACTGCAACGCTGGTACAAAGAAGCAACCGCGAAGGAAGAGATTGCCCGCTCGGTTCTAGAGGAACGATCAGGTGATTTTTCCGACGCCACAGAACGGCTTGAAGCGCGGCACGAAAGGCTTAAGCAAGTTCTGGAAACTCTTGCCGGAAGCGAAGAACTCGAGATTTCAGCACTTCGAGGCAACGGAGCGGAAATGCTGGTCGAAGCTTCAATTGACAATTCAGACCCAAGACAAGCCCGTGAACTTGCTATTCAAACTGCCGGAATTGAAATCGTTGGTGTCCGCGCGAAGATCGCGCGGCTTGAAGCCGAACAGACCCAATTCCTGAACGCAGCTGAGAATTTGGCGGTTGAGCGCGCCGAAAAGGCACGTGGAATTTTACAACTCACCGGCGTCGGTGTGAACCGGATTGCCGGAACGAGTTCGGAAGTCGGCGGTCCTCTCGTCGATATGCTGGCCTTGAGTGCCGCAGAGGCAACATCACCGTCCGAGCAAGTTTTCTTTGAACGTTTGATGCAGGTTGGTGCACGGGTCGAAGAAGCCCATCACTTCGAAAACCTCGTCAACAGCATGCCGCTCGCTTCTCCTTCGCCTGTTCCTTTGCGCATAACATCTCCTTATGGTTTGCGGGCTGACCCGTTCTCACGACGCTCTGCATGGCACGGGGGGATCGACATGGGAGCCGGCGCATACAGCCGACAGGTTCCGATTACAGCAACAGGTCCCGGTACGGTTGCCTTCGCAGGCAGAAAGAGCGGCTATGGTCGTGTTGTATACATAGACCATGGAAACGGTTTCCAATCTCGTTATGGACATTTGAGGTCAATTAGTGTCAGTAAAGGTGACGTGGTTGCAATTGGCGACACGCTGGGGATAATGGGCAATTCGGGTCGATCCACGGGACGGCACCTTCATTTCGAAGTGTTGTTTCAAGGAAAAGGCTACGAACCGAGTAAATTTTTGAAGGCAGGTCAATATGTTCACTAAAACAAAAGGTACAGAGTCGACAGCAACTCCAACCGCTCCAGCACAGAACTCAATCCGTTCGGCAGCGAGTAAGCCCTCTGCGCGTTCCGCTCCGTCTATCATCTCCGCAGATATGACGATCACAGGGTCTGTAAAGTCTGACGGCGAGATGCAAATTGACGGTACGATTGAAGGTGATGTCACAGCAGAATCTCTGACAATTGGCCAGAGTGGGTCTATCATCGGTGAAGTTCGCGCACAGGCGGTAACTGTCCGCGGGAAAGTCGTCGGATCTATCCGCGCCCGCAAAGTCGAGCTAGAAACGGGGTCACGCGTTGAAGGCGACATTCTACATGCCTCTCTTGCAATCCAGTCAAACGCTGTGTTTGAAGGGCAAGTTAAACATGCGGATGATCCCCTGAAACAGGGAGGTGCTTCAACGTCACCAAGTACGCCTGCCCCAAGTTCAACATCGAGCGCCAGCGATAGCAACGGCGGCTCCAAACCAGCACCGACCGTGCCAGTCAAAACCGGATTTGGATCCAATAGCTCTACCAGCTAGAGGGAGTTCAAGAAGCGCTTAGAAGCGGTCCACCAAGAGATAGCGAGCCCATTGAACGGCTCGCTTTTTTCTTGTCCACAAACCAGGCTACTCGTCTCCCGCTTGCTCCTGATTGCCGATGGCGTGTGACAGCGACGCGCTGAGGAAAAGGTCGATATCCCCATCCAGTACACCACTCGTATCCGACGTTTCGACCTCGGTGCGTAAATCTTTGACCAGTTGATAGGGCTGCAGAACATAAGATCGGATTTGATGCCCCCAACCAATCTCGGTCTTGGCATCATGGGTTTCCTGCTGCGCGGCCATCTGCTTCTGCAGCTCGGCTTCATAAAGGCGCGACCGCAGCATATCCCAGGCCGTGGCCCGGTTCTGGTGCTGTGAGCGTCCATTCTGGCAAGCTACAATGATACCGGTTGGTTCATGGGTAAGCCGCACGGCGCTGTCTGTCTTGTTCACATGCTGACCGCCTGCGCCCGACGCCCGATAGGTATCGGTACGAACGTCAGAGGGATTGATATCCACCTCAATCGTTTCATCAACGACAGGATAGACCCATATACTCGCAAAGCTCGTATGCCGACGCGCGTTTGAATCGAACGGGGAAATACGCACAAGTCGATGCACACCGCTTTCGGACTTAAGCCAGCCAAAAGCATTCTCGCCTTTCAAAATGAGCGTTGCAGACTTTATCCCCGCCTCGTCGCCATCATGCGCATCGATCTCTTCAACCTTAAAGCCACGCGCTTCTGCCCAGCGTACATACATCCGCCTAAGCATTCCGGCCCAATCCTGACTCTCCGTTCCGCCCGCTCCAGCATTGATTTGGACATAGGTATCATTCGCATCCGCTTCACCAGAGAGCAAAGCTTCAAGTTCGGCCCGCCCTGCGCGCTCGGCCGTTTCGAGTAGCCCGCTCCTGACATCGTCCAGCAGACCTTCATCCCCTTCGGCATTCGCCATTTCAACAAGCTCTGCACTATCAGAAACTTCCGCTTCGAGCGCTTCTATCATGGCAATGCCATCGGCAATCCGCGTCCGCTCCCGCATCATGGACTGCGCTGCGGCGGCATCGTTCCAGAAGTCAGCTTGCTCGCTGAGCGCGTTTAGCTCTGCAAGGCGCTTGGTTGCAACGTCCCAGTCAAAGACGCCTCCGTAGCAACGTGGCGGACTGGCGAATTTGACTCAAAAGATCCTGAATGTCCTGCGACATAGCCACTCCAAAAAAAAAACGGTTCAAACCAGCTGTTTACCGGTTTGCTGGTCTTGGTCAACACCGAGAGCGGCTCTAGAATTCACCTTCGCCATTGTCCAAGCCTTCGGCAACTTCAACCTCCGTAGGATCAGCGACAATCGGATTGCCGAATTCGTCGAGTTCCGGCTCGCCAGTCACCGGTGCGGGCGACGGGCTAGACCCGAAAATACTGCCCCCGGAAAACAAAGAGTCTTGCTCATCAGCAAAATTCAAGCCCGGCTCGGTCCCCGGACGGAAGGCTTCTGTAATAATCCGCGCCGTTGCCGGACCAGGCAGTTCACCCGTATCGGCATCAATCTCGACGAGACGAACGCCAGGCGGAATACGGAATGGAAGCGCAGGCTTATCCGCCAAAGCAGCATCCATAAATTCTGTAAAAATCGGAGCAGCAACCGAACCACCAGCCTCGCCATTTCCAAGCGTACGCGGCACATCGAAACCAACCCAAATACCAACAACCAGATCCGGAGAGAAGCCCATGAACAAGGCGTCGAAGGAATCATTCGATGTGCCCGTCTTGCCCGCAAGAGGCTTGCCGACACGCAAAGCCCGCCGTCCGGTACCGCGCTGAACAACACCTTCCAACATATGCGTCACCTGGAACGCGGTCACGGGATCAAGCACTTGCCTGCGTTCGTCCGCAAATACTGGCGGGCCTTCACCTGTCCACTCCTCCGCGACACATTCAGAACAGTCGCGTTGATCATGTCGGTAAAGCGTTGCGCCATGCCTGTCCTGCACCCGGTCAAGCAACGTCGGCGTCACCTCACGCCCTCCATTGACGAAAGCCGCATAGCTCTTGGCCAAATCCCAAAGCGTTGTCTCGCCAGCCCCCAATGACATCGCAATATAAGGATTGAGCTTTTCATAAAGCCCCATTCGCTCCGCAAGCTCGGCGACCGGTTCCATGCCAATATCCTGGGCCATCCGGACGGTCATGAGATTACGTGACTGTTCAAGGCCCACCCGCATTGTCGTCAGGCCATAAAACCGGTCAGCAGCATAGTTCTTGGGTGCCCAGAAATCATCCTGCTCAATATCAAATTCGACAAAAGGCGCATCAAGCACTTGGCTTGCAGGCGTGTAGCCTTGCTCAAGCGCTGTCGCATAAACGAAAGGTTTGAAACTCGATCCCGGCTGACGCTCCGCTTGCGTGACACGGTTGAACTGGCTCTTCCAGAACGAATAGCCACCGCCCATTGCCAGCACACGGCCAGTATGTGGGTCGAGTGCAATCAACGCACCATCAGCGGCGGGAACCTGACGTAAAGTAGCGTCGCCTTGGGGCACGGGTAGAGACTCAAGCTGCGCGGCAGGCTCGTCGCCCGACTCGCTCTGACCTTCCCCGCGCGTTGGCGCGCCAGCTTCCTCGCCACGCAAGCTCTGCCGCGAAAATTCAGCAAGCACGACATCGCCCTTGCGTAAGCCTTTGGTGCCAGCATCATTGACATACGTATCCGCGGCCCAAGCCACATCTTCAGGCGCAATGTCAATTTCAGCACCATCTCGCAATAAGAGCCGCGCGCTTGTTTCCGTTGCGCGCAAAACCAGTCCCGGTTCCCACGTTCCAGACCCACCCGGCATATCAACATCCGCTAACGCAGTGATCGCTGCGCTGCCGGTTTCGTCGATGCGGGCAAAAGGACCACGATACTCATGTCTGCGGTCATAGGCTTCAAGCCCGTTCTGTAGCGCTTCCTGCGCTGCCAATTGTAGCTTGGTGTCGATGGTTGAGCGAATGGACAAGCCGCCCTGATAAAGGGCGTCTTCGCCATAATCATCGACCAACTCTCGACGCAATTCCTCAACAAAGTACGCCGCCGCCGCATATTCTGCCCCGCGCAAACGGTTTACCGTCTCAAGCGGCATCGCTTGTGCCGTCTCGGCCTCTTCTTCTGTCGTATAGCCATCTTCGACCATACGGCTGAGGACATAGCCGCGTCTGATTACCAATTGCTCTTGCCGACTGTAAGGATTGACCCGTCCGGGCGCTTTGGCGAGGGATGCCAGCGTTGCCGCCTCGGCTAGGTTCAGCTCTGGAAGCGATTTGCCAAAATAGGTCAATGCCGCTGAGCCAACCCCATAAGAGCGTCCACCAAGGTAGATCTCGTTAAGATACAGCTCCATTATTTCTTCTTTGGTAAAGGCACGTTCCATCCTGCGTGCAATTACGGCTTCTTTGATCTTGCGAACGATATTCTGGTCGCGCGTCAAAAGCATATTCTTGGCAACTTGCTGGGTAATCGTAGACCCGCCCTGCAGGCCACCCGATCCGGTAATCTTGTTACGGGCCGAGTTGATCGCGCCGCGCAAAATCCCGCGATAGTCCAGCCCATTATGTTTGAAGAATGACTTGTCTTCCGCCGCCACAAAAGCATTGACCACATGTGTCGGGATCGACTCATACGGGACGAAGACCCGCTTTTCCTGTGCAAACTCGGCTATCAATGCCCCATCACCAGCATGAACACGCGACGTAATCGGAGGTTCGTATTCTGCCAAAATCTCATGCGGCGGCAAATCGCGCGACAAAGCACTCACATAAAGAATGATCGCCAGCAGACCAATGACACCGACAATAAAGCCCAAAATGACCAATCGGCGAAAATTAGTCCAATTCAGGAACTTTCGCGGGACTTTGACCTCAGACATATGCTCTCACTTAATTTGGTTGGCATTTCGGCTACAAATTCACCGTGCCACTGATTTCCGACCAGACTAAGGCGCATTGGCGACAGACAAAAGGCCGATTTTCAGTTCTGTGCCATCAAAACAGCTTGTTGTTCAAAATAAACATCAATGGCCCGCGAAACGGCAGCCATTGCCTTACGTTGCCCTTCGGCTGAAGAAAGCCGCTGGGCATCAGCCTGATTCGTCAAAAAGCCCATTTCCAACAGCACAGCCGGAACATCGGGCGCGAGCAAAACGAAGAAATTCTCATTGCGATGGGTATTTCTCAAAATCGGTCCTGCACGCGCAAGCTCGGGAATGAGCAAACTTGCAAATTTTTCCGAATTGGAATGCGTTTCACGTTTCAAAAATTCGCCCAAAATACTCACGACTTCATCAGGCGCTTCACCGGTTTCGATTGGAAGTTCCCAATTTTGTCCCTCTGCGGTACTGTCGACCCGTGCCTGCCCTTTTGCAGACAATGTATAAACGCCCGCGCCGCTCACCTCTGGCGTGCCGGCAGCATCCGCATGCAACGAAATAAACAGGTCAGCCTCCCAGTCTCTCGCCAGCTTCACCCGGTCTTCTAGCTCAACAAATGTATCATCAGACCTTGTAAGACGAACATCATAGAGCGGATTAGCATCCAGCATTGTTTTGAGACGTTTGGCCGAGCTCAGGACAATCGAACGTTCGACGGCCCCATGATGACTGGCTCCAGGGTCTTTACCGCCATGTCCGGGATCAATGACCACAACATAACGTTCGCCGCCAGCTTCAACCCGACGAGGCGACTCCGCCGATGCCAGCCGGCGTTCTGACCTTAATCCTTCCAGCCGGCGCATATCGCGTTTTGCAGCCCGCCGGTATCTGGCCTCGGAGACGGAAACAAGATCAATCACGAGACGATGGCTTGCTCGACGGCCATAGGGCGGCAAATCGGACGCACGTGCAATCATCATAGGCCCGTCCAGCCA
The DNA here is from genome assembly GCA_964644755.1 of uncultured Hyphomonas sp. Lineage (GTDB taxonomy): Bacteria > Pseudomonadota > Alphaproteobacteria > Caulobacterales > Hyphomonadaceae > CALLCD01. Next base: position 10,797 of record CAZXXY010000053.1, read on the forward strand.
GAAAACCAGCTGCCCATCGACCCATTCAAGGTCGCTCACACCCGCTTTCGCAGAGAAATCTATCGTTTCGCCTGTCCACGGTTTGTTTCCCACATCAACAATAAGCGCCGCGCCGCTGAGATTATTCAGAAACTCGTCATGCGTAATTTCCGTATCGGCTGAAATCACTATTCTCGTATTGACACCATCCCCCTGCACCGCAACGGAATGCACATCGCCAAACGCGGCAAAAGGCAATAAAAACAGAGCAAAAACCCCAATCAATACTCGCGAAAACAGCAACAAGTCGACCAATCTCCATAGTAAGATGCATCTTCTGGCCGCAGTGTTGCATAGAGTGTGTTAACTCATGCTTTACCGAGCGAATTAGAAATAATGTCTAATCGTTCACATATTGGCACTTTCCAAACAGCACAAATTTGGGCACATAGATGGGGAAGAGTCTTTAAACGGCTTTTGGGAAGATTTACCGGCAATGCGCGACAGAGCGCACGGTGCGACAGACGCATTGCTAGGCAACGGAAAAGAATAATGAGAACCGGAACTGTTTACATTCCAGAACCCGCTGTTGCGCTGATGCGCACGCAGCAGGTTGCATGTGCACGTTCCTTGAAAACAGAACATAAAACCTCGCGGCCAGATATCTATTGCGCCCCAAGCGCGCCGGCGAGGTTCATAGAAAAGGTTACCCTTGATGAGCAAATTTATGCTGATCGACGCGGTCCACCCGGAAGAAACCCGGGTAGCTCTCGTCGCAGATGGACGTGTCGATGACTTTGATTTCGAAGCCGCCGGCAAGCGCCAATTACGTGGCAATATATATTTAGCCAAAGTCACTCGCGTTGAGCCGTCTCTTCAGGCTGCATTCGTGGAATATGGTGGCAATCGCCACGGCTTCCTCGCTTTCAGTGAAATTCATCCCGACTATTACCAGCTTCCTCAGGAAGACCGCGAAGCCCTGCTCCGCGAAGAGGCCGAACTCGCCGCAGCCGAGGCTGCAGAAGACGACGACGAGAGTCTCGAGCGCGAAGAAGTAAGCGCAGAACTCAGCGAAGACGTGTCCTCAGAAGCGGAAGTGTCCGAAGCGCTGGACGGAGAAGACATTGATGATGACGATGAGGAAGATGAAGACACCGCCGAAGCGCAGGATGACGAGTCCGCCGAGCCTCGGAAACGCCGCAAGCGGCTCCACCCGTCAAGACGCTACAAAATTCAGGAAGTCATTCGCCGTCGGCAAGTGATGTTAATTCAGGTCGTCAAAGAAGAGCGCGGCAATAAAGGCGCAGCCCTGACGACCTATCTCTCATTGGCTGGCCGTTACTGCGTGCTGATGCCGAACACGCCAAGAGGCGGCGGCATCTCGCGCAAGATCGCAAATGCGTCTGACCGTAAGCGGCTCAAAACCATCACCCGCAATCTCGACGTTCCGGCAGGGATGGGATTGATCGTCCGGACAGCTGGCGCCAAGCGCACCAAGACCGATATCAAGCGGGACTTCGACTATCTCCAGAAACTCTGGGACGGGATACGGGAAAACACATTCAACTCGATGGCACCAAGCCTGATCAATGAAGAAGGCGGACTGGTGCACCGGGCCATGCGCGATCTTTATGACAAGAATGTTGAGGAAGTGCTCATCCAGGGGCCCAGCGCCTATCGCGAAGCCAAAGATCTGGCGCGGGTGTTGATGCCCAATCAGGCCCGCAAGGTGAAGCAGTGGAAAGACCCCTCGCCTTTATTTGTGGCCAAGCGCGTCGAAGAACAACTCGACTCAATTTTCTCACCCACAGTGAAGCTCAAATCCGGCGGCTATCTGGTCATCAACCAGACAGAAGCCTTGGTCGCCATTGATGTGAACTCCGGCAAATCGACAAAGGGCCGCAACATCGAACAGACTGCGACCCAGACCAATCTTGAAGCGGCCGAAGAAGCCTGCCGCCAAATGCGGCTGCGCGATCTGGCTGGCCTCGTTGTTATCGATTTCATCGACATGGACGAGAACAAGAACAACCGGGCTGTCGAAAAGCGGATGAAGGACAATCTGGCCCTCGATCGCGCACGGGTTCAAAACGGGCGTATTTCCCAATTCGGCCTGATGGAGATATCCCGCCAGCGTCGCCGCACCGGCGTGCTCGAATCAAGCTCGACCCAATGCGGAAGCTGCAATGGGACCGGCCGACAGCGCTCTATTGAGTCCGCCGCTCTACAATTATTGCGCGCCATCGAAGCCCGCGTCACAGGTGGCGGTTTGCTGTCACTAAATGTCGAAGCGCCTGGCGATGTTGCGCTCTATCTTTTGAACAATAAGCGCGACGCCTTTGCAGAAATAGAAGAAGAAGCCGGATTGGCCATCTCGATTTCATCATCGGACACGATGCTCCCTGGCGACTTCACGCTGAATGCAGAGAAAGACCCAAAAGCAAAACGGAGCCGCAAAAACAAACCCCTCATCGAAGGCGACCCGGACGATGAAGCTTTCGCCGCTGCAATTGCCGAGCAAGACGGCATCGATGAAGAGGAAGAAGAAGAGGCACCAAAGCGCAGCCGCTCACGCCGTCGCCGGTCCAAGTCTTCCGAGCAGGACGAAACGGCCGATACGGATTCAGAAGACAGTGCCGTCGCCTCCGAAGACGGCACAGAAGATGGTGGCGAAAGGAAACGCCGTAGACGTGGCCGCCGCGGCGGCAGACGTCGGCGGCGCGATGGCGGCGACAGCGAAACCGCCCGCGCAGCTGCAGAGGCCACTGCTGCAGCCCTCGCTCTTCCCGCAATCGAAAGCAAACCTCCCGTGGGCAAGGATTTGCCACCTGAAGACGGTGGCGCCTATCTCGACGGTCTGTCGATGATGGTGACAGAAGTCCTCGATGAAGGTCTTGATGATATTGCAGCCGATCGTCCACCGCGCCCTGCGTCGACAGATGAAGACGGCAAGCCCGCGCGTAAGCGACGCCGACGCGGTGGTCGCGGACGAAACAAACGCAACGCGGAAAACGACGATCAACCCGTAGCAGATGCCGAAAGCGGTTCTGTCGAAACTGATGACGCAGCACAGAGGGATAGCGAAACACCTCAAGCCGGTGCAGACGATGCCCCAGCCCCCAAGCGCCGTCGTCGCCGTAGCCGCTCTCGTAAGCCGAAGGACGAAACGGCCCAGAGCACTGAAAGTGGCGGACAAGCTGCGCCGGACACAGCAAACGACACTCCGGCTCCGAAGCCTGATGTTAAAGCACCAACGCCCGAGCCGGCACCAGCAGAGGCCACCGAGGCGCCCGAAGCTGCAGGCGATCCAAAGCCGAAAAAGCGCGGCTGGTGGGCAAGGCGCAAAACCGGCTGATATAGTTGAGGCTTAGAGCCCGCCCAAAATAAAAGCCCTCAGCACAACGCTGAGGGCTTTCTTGTTTTCATTTTAAAAGCCTAAGCTCTTACGGCCTATAGGAAGCACGCCGCACAAAGCTTGTTGCCATCTGCGTCACGGAAATAGGCCCCATAAAACATGCCAGGAATGCGTTCGCCAGGCTCGCCTTCAGACGTTGCACCTAGCTCAAGCGCTTTCTGGTAAACCCGATCAACCGTCGCCTTATCAGCGCATCCAAAGGCTGGCATTGTCCCATTGCCAAATGTCGCTTGCTCTTCGTTTGAAGGCGTTCCAACTGCCAGCATCGCACCTTGACCGTTTGTGTAGAACTGCAACCGCTCGTTGGCGAATGAACGTTCGCCGCCAAGTTCGGCAACCAAGGCGTCGTAAAACTCAAGAGCCTGAGCTTTATTGTTAGAACCAATAACAGTGTATGCGAGCATAATAGATCTCCTACTTTTCTATGCAGACCTTTCGATGCCAGTTTACCAAAAGAAAAGCAAGGATGATCTATCTAGTGATAGGTCAAATTCTTCGCGTTCTCCCTAAGCCCTCAAACCACCCCCACTCAAACAATTGGATGCCCAAATTGCAGCCAATGCCTTGCAATTGACGCTAGGCTAACAGTTGACGTTTACGTCAAGGTCTGGTCTTCCTCAGATGAGTAGAGACATAGATCAGGAGCCCCAAATGTCCGATATCCGATTTGATAACCGCGTTGCCATTGTAACTGGTGCTGGAGGTGGCCTTGGCCGCTGTCACGCTTTGGAGCTCGCACGGCGCGGCGCGAAAGTCGTCATCAATGATCTTGGCGGATCTATGGATGGGTCGGGCGGTAACTCGGACGCTGCCGAAGCCGTTGTCGCAGAAATAAAAGCGATGGGAGGAGAAGCCATCGCAAACGGGTCTTCCGTCAATGATGAAGCCGGTGTCCAGAAAATGATCGACGATACAATGGCCGCATTTGGCCGCATCGATATCCTGATCTGCAATGCCGGTATCCTGCGCGATAAATCCTTCTCGAAAATGACCAATGCGGACATTGATCTGGTCCTCGACGTTCACCTGCGCGGGACATTCAAGCCAATCAAAGCTGTCTGGAACATCATGAAAGAGCAAGGCTTTGGACGGATCGTCGTGACCACGTCTTCAAGCGGCCTGTATGGCAATTTCGGTCAAGCCAATTATGGCGGCGGCAAAATGGGCGTCGTCGGCATCATGAATACGCTGAAAATCGAAGGGGCGAAATATGATATCCGCGTCAACGCCATTTGCCCCATCGCAGCGACACGTATGACTGAAGGCCTTATGCCCGATGCCGTCCTTGCCCAGCTCAAGCCGGAATACGTCACCCCTGGTGTCATGAACCTCGTCAAAGAGGACGCCCCGACCGGCATGATCCTCTCTGCCGGCGCAGGCGCATTCTCGATGGCACAGATTGTCGAAACCAAGGGCACCTTTGTCGCCCAAGGTGACGATCTAACCGCCGAAGCTGTTTCGGCAAAGTGGGACGAGATCACCGACACTACGACCCGGACGGCATTTAAAGCCGGCAATGAGCATGGCAGCAATATGTTCGCCCGCATATCGGAAGCCACCGGCGGCTAACCCCACAATGACCCTCAGACGAATAAAGCCCCCCGCAAACAGCGAGGGGCTTTATTTTTGAAATCTCCAAGAGATGCTACTCGGCGGCCTGTTCACCCGAAGGCAAATACATAGACCGCACAGGGCTGGCAAAAACCCGCTCAACCATCGGCTCGAAAAACTCGAGCGGCTCGCTCTCATACTCGGGATCGAACGCAGCCTGATCATATAGATGGCAGAACTGCGCCGTGTATTCATACCATGGGTGATCTTTAAACTGATCTCTCATATTCCGATCAAGTCCGAGATGGTGGAAGAAATAGTATCCCTGAAACATGCCGTGATTGGCCACCATCCAGAGGTTCTGCTCGGTCACAAACGGTTTCAGGATTGCAGCCGCAACATCCGGATGATTAAGGCTGCCCAACGTATCGCCGATATCATGGAGCAATGCACACACGACATATTCCTCGTCACGGCCATCGCGATGAGCCCGTGTCGCCGTTTGCAGAGAGTGGGTTAGCCGGTCAACCGGGAAGCCTCCAAAGTCTCCATCCAGCAATCGCAAATGGGCCAGAACCCGCTTCGGCAGCTCCTTATTGAACGCCGCCGCATGCGTTGCTATGACCGTCCAATCCTCTTTGGTCCCTTCCGTCATCGCCGAAAATTTGGCCCGTGCACCGTGCTCGCCATCTGCTGCCATTGGTTTCACTCCTCTTTTTTTTCCATTGTGTTGGCCCATCACCTCCCCCGTCAAGTCCTAGCTATCTGGCGGAACCAATGCGTTGAGAAGGACTTCATCACTTCGCGTCTCGGAGATTCGATCCAGCGCCTGCAGCATACGTCGTGCCGGTTCAGCCCCTAAGCCTTGTGCGCTACTCACCGCCTCGGCATAAAACGCCTGTGCATCTGCCGCCCCTCCGCTGGCCTCGGCGCAGGCACCCAAATTGTGCAAAACGGTAGGCGCTGACGGATAATCTGCATCTAAGGCGGAAAACAAATCACAGGCATAGCCATAGTCTCCCGCACGCACCGATGCCACCGCTTCAGAGAATCTTGGATCGCCTCCAACCTCCGGTCGTTCGGACTTGGTCAGGATACGCGCACGTGCCTCGCGATTATAAGGCGCAATATCCCGCCGGGTCTGCCAGATCGTATCGCGCAGAGCCGAAGCCGTGATCCTGTCAATGATATGATCAGATCCCAACCGATAGCCCGGCCGGCTATAGTTCTCATAGGCAAACTTGTACTTGCCGCGCCCCGGATCATTGGGACCACGCCGGACCCGATATTCAACGTGCCCCGTTTCAAAGCACTCCTGCTCACTGTCACTCGCAGAATAGGTCGTTTCATGCACGATTTCTTCTGTGTTCGTATCCACCAGCACAGGCGTCACACGCACCGCAATGGAATATCGCACACAGACCCGTTCGATCTCCGCTTTCTTGAGGCACTTATTTGTCTCTTTGTCTTTTTCAACACACTCCGAATAGGAGGAGTAATGCTCGTTCACGTCCGGCCTGCTGATCTCAACCGTTCCGTAATAGGCCCCATTTACGTTCGACTGCCGTGAAAACAGGCCGACCTGAAACCAGGGTTCACCTTCAAAAGTAGCCGCTTGCAGCATCTCCTCAAATTGCTCCGCATACCAGTCCCCAACAGGACCGCGAAACCGGTCAACCGCAACGGTCCGATACGTCGCCGCATCCGGATTGCCTGGCGCAATGCGTGCTGTGTAATCAAGCCCCGGGGTGGCGCAAGCACACAGCACCATAACCCCTATCATCGAAAACACTTGTTTAAGCTGCATATCCAGTCTCCTAACTGCCACAAAACCGACTTCCATGACCGAATTTGGAAAACAGGATCAAGGCCCCTAACCTCTTACATTATAATCAAACAAACGACCAATCCCGCGCAATAATCGCTAAATCACCAAAACAACAGATTCTCCCTTGCGTTCGCTTGTCCCGACCGCTATGTCTCCCCGCTCACTGGTGAGGTCCGATAGCTCAGCTGGATAGAGTACTTGACTACGAATCAAGGGGTCGGGGGTTCGAATCCTCCTCGGACCGCCAGTGAATTATCCTACATTTCAGCTATTTTGAACGGGCCTAAATTGTGCCCAGTATTCCGCGAGTTGGTACTGTCAAAGGAAAATCGAATACTGTATTCGTGGGTGTTTTAGAACGAAATGCAAAACAGAA
>CAZXXY010000054.1:0-15063 GCA_964644755.1 uncultured Hyphomonas sp.
TTCTGCCACATCTGCCAGATCGCTGGCGGCGTTGATGGTGCCTGCGGCTTTGGCGGCGGCGGCGCGGGCGCGCAGGTCGTCGCCGTTTTCAAGGCGGGTGCGGATCAACTCCCCTATTCTTTCCGGTGAGAAATTGTCCTCATCGACGAGGTCCGCCGCGCCGACATCGACCAAGGCGGCGGCATTTGCGGTCTGGTGGTCATCCATTGCGATCTTGAGCGGGATCAGAATGCTCGGGCGTCCTATGGCGGCAATTTCGGAGACGGTGCCTGCGCCTGAACGGGCGATCACGAGATGGGCGGCAGCGAGTTGGTCGGGCATATCGTCGAAAAAGGTTTTCAGCTCTGCGTCCAGTCCGGCCTGCTTGTAAATATCGCTCACGCTGGCGAGTTGCTCCTCGCGGACTTGCTGGACGATTTTCAAGCGCGCCCGCAAAGCGTCAGGGAGATGATTGGCAAGTCCGAGCGGTAGGGTCTCGCCCAAGATGCGCGAGCCTTGCGAACCGCCGGTGACGAAAACACGCAATGTGCCTGCCGTGTCCGGATAAGGCGTGTCGCGCTTGGCGGCGATGGGCGAGCGGACGGGATTTCCCATCGGCAAATGGGTTCGTCCTGCCGGCAATCTGTCGAGACGGACAAAGCCGCCGACAATTTCGCGGGCCGCATTGGCGAAGCTGCGATTGACGCGGCCAAGCACGGCATTCTGCTCATGGATCATCATGGGAAGCTTAAGGCGTTTGGCGGCAGACAGGGCGGGAAAGGCGGGATAGCCGCCAAAGCCGACAACGAGATTTGCGCTGTGGGTTTTGAGCAGGCTTGCTGCCTGACCTACGCCCTTGTTCAGCTTGAGCGCGGTGGCAGGCAAGGTCCACGGTTTGCGCAGATTGGGACTGGCGGCATCGACCTGTTCTTTCCAGTCGGCCGGGAATTTCGCCGCATAGCGAAGCCCGCGCACATCCGAGATCAGCCCGACCCGCCAACCGCGCGCGCGCATCTCCTCGGCAAAAGCGGCGGCGGGGAACATGTGTCCTCCCGTCCCGCCTGCGCCGATGACCACGAGCGGTGCCTGCTCAACCGGTTTAGTCATAAGATGTCCTTTTCCAGCGGATTTTCGCGCCCCTGCGCCGGATCAATGCCAAAGCGAAGCCGATGGTCAGAGCGGTGCCGAACAGGGAGGAGCCACCATAAGAAACAAAAGGCAGCGTCATCCCCTTCGGCGGAATGAGACTAATATTTACACTGATGTTTATGGCAGCCTGAAGGCCAAAAAGTGCAAACAATCCAATAGCGGCGGCGCGCGGGCTGGCATCTTCGATCTGACGGGCGGCAAGCATACCCCGTATAATGATGAAGGCGTAGAGCAGAATCACCAGTATCGAGAGCACCAGTCCGAACTCTTCGCTCAGAACGGCATAGACAAAATCGGAATGGGCGTCCGGCAGAACCTGTTTGATCGTCCCCTCGCCCGGACCAACGCCAAACAAGCCGCCATTTGCGATGGCTTCGGACGCTTTGTCGATCTGGTATGTGTCGTAATCGGTCGGGAAAAAGAAGCCGAGCAATCTTATGCGAAAATGCGGCAGGGTGAGGAAAAGCAGACCGGTCAATGCAATGCCTCCCGCACCGAACGCGGCTGCCCATCGCCACGACAATCCGGCGATGAAGAACGTGGTGAGGAAGGCCGCCGTCAACAAAGCCGATTGGCCGACATCCGGTTGCAATAGTAACAAGCCGACAGTCGCCGCCCAAAGGCCAGCGGCAATACCCGCCCAAGGCACACGCGGATAGAACTCTCTTTGCGCGAACAGCCAGCCGGCGAGCACGATCAACGAAGGCTTGACCATTTCGCTTGGCTGGAGAGAAAAGCCTGCGAACCGGATCCAGCGCTGCGCACCCTTGGCTTCATGCCCTAGCAGCAACACCCAGAGCATAAGGAAGAAGGATCCAAGGAAGACCAGTCCTGCCCAGCGCCGCGACCATTGCACGGTCAGAACGGAAGTCCCCAAGAGCAGGATTGAGGCGAGGCCAACAAAGGCAAGCTGGCGATAGACGAAGTGATAAGGGTCGGCATAACCGATACGGCTGGCCGCTGGTGGGCCTGCAGAGAGGGCCGCAAGCAGGCCAATGCCAAGAAGACAGGCGCAGGCGATCAGAATAGGCCAGTCAATTGTACGTCGCCATTCGGCTAGAACCGAACGGTCGGTGCGGGCAGGCGTGTTCATGCCTGCTCCATAAGTGCATCCTTACCAGACAATTCTTCAAACAGCGCCTTGAAGGCATCGCCGCGCGCTTCGAAATCCTTGAACTGGTCAAAGCTGGCGCAGGCTGGCGACAGCATGATGATCGGTGATGGTTCGCCGGAGGCGCGGGCATCGGCGAGCGCTTCTTTGACCGCCACATCCAGCGCCCCGCATTTGGCAACGGGCACTTTGCCTTTGAGGGTCGCTTCGAACTTGTCTTGGGACTCGCCAATCAAATAGGCTTTGGCGACATTGGGAAAGAGCGGAGCGAGATCGTCAATGCCGTCAAATTTGGGTTTGCCGCCTGCAATCCAGTAGACCCGCGGAAAGGCTTTCAACGCCTGTTCAGCGGCCTGCGCATTGGTCGCTTTGGAATCATTGATAAAGCGTACCCCGTCAATCGTTCCGACTGTTTCAAGCCGATGGGGCAGACCGGGGAAATTGGCGATTGCTTCCACGATCACATTCGGTGCGACGCCAAGGATGCGGCAGGCGGCAAAGGCTGCGGCGGCATTCTGGTGATTGTGCTGGCCGGGCAAGGAGGTCACATCGCGCAGATCGCCAGCCCAGACGGCTTTGCCCGCCAAGCTGTCATAGAGCTGGCCTTCAATGGCGCTGATGCCGCGCCCGAGCGCGTAGTCAGATGAGACCTGCACGACCCTCATCGGCCCTTTGGCGCTCAAATTCATTGACAGGGACTGGCTGTGCAAATCGTCGACACCGACCACCGCATAATCAGATGAGGTCTGGTTCTGGAACAGGCGTTTCTTGGCAGCCAGATATCCGTCCAGACCACCATGGCGATCAAGATGATCTGGTGACAGGTTGAGAAAGACGCCGACATTGCAGTGCAGGCTGTCAACCAGATCGAGCTGATAGGAGGATAGCTCGAGCACATAGATCGAATTGGCATGGAGCGGCGCCATGTCGAGCACGCCTTTGCCGATATTGCCGCCGACACGCGCATCCCTGCCCGCTTCGGTCAGGATATGGCCTATCAGGGCCGTGGTGGTCGATTTGCCATTTGTGCCGGTAATGCCGACCACTTTCGGACGTCCGCGCAGGGGCAGAGCATTCACAGCGCGCGCAAACAGCTCCATGTCGCCGACAATCGGAATACCGCTCATTTCGGCCATGCGGGCGATCCGGTGGGGCTTGGGGAACCTGTAGGGCACGCCCGGAGACAGAACGAGTGCAGCAAAGTTTTGCCAGTCGCGTTTGTTTATATCCGACAGGGTGACGCCTGCGGCTTCGGCCCTGGCGCGGGTGTCTTCATTGTCATCCCATGCATGCACCTTCGCCCCGCCTGCGCTCAACGCACGCGCCGCACTTAGCCCTGTTCGGCCAAGTCCAAAAACGGCGACATCGCGCCCGGCATATTCGGTGATGGGGATCATATTGCGCGCGTCACCTCAACTTCAGGGTGGCAAGGCCCGCAAGGGCGAAGAGGACGGAGAGTATCCAGAAGCGGACGACGACACGGGTTTCCGGCCATCCCTTCTTCTGGAAGTGGTGATGGAGCGGCGCCATGGCGAATATCCGCTTGCCCTCGCCTGTCAGCTTGCGGGTCAGCTTGAAATAGCTCACCTGCATGATGACCGACATGGCTTCCATAACGAACAGGCCGCCAATGATGCCAAGGGCAAACTCGTGCTTTACCGCGACCGCAACAATGCCGAGCATGCCGCCAAGTCCGAGCGAGCCGGTGTCGCCCATGAAGACGCGGGCGGGATAGGTATTGTACCAGAGGAAGCCCATCCCTGCGCCCATCATGGCGCCGAGCAGGACAGCCAGCTCCCCCGTGCCGGGCGCAAACTGGATGCCGAGATAATCTGCGAACTGGAAGTTGCCGGTGAGATAGGCAATCAGGGCATAGGCCGCTGCGGCGAACATCATCGGGACAATCGCCAGACCGTCCAGACCATCGGTGAAGTTGACGGCATTGGCTGACCCGACAACCACAATGGTTCCGAACAGAATGAACAAGCCCCCGAGCGGCAGGAAGTAATCATTGATAAATGGCACGGCCACACCGCCGGAGAAGCTTTGATCATTCGGCGCAATGCTGGTTTCCGGTGCCAGCGCGGCAATCTGCTCGGCCAGTCCTGTCAGACTGCCCCAATCAGCATGCCCGAGCGGTGTGTGTGCGCCGTGAAGTCCCATGATGAAGGCAACGGCGATCGCGGCGACCACAAATTCGACCAGCAGCCTCACCCGCGCGGACACACCGGCATCTGTCTGTTTCGTCACTTTGGCATAGTCGTCAAAGAAGCCGAGCACCGCAAAAATGATGGTCACGAACAGGACGGTCCAGATGTAGGGATTGGAGAGATCCGCCCAAAGGAACGTGCCGGTGAACATGCCGAACCAGATGATGAAGCCGCCCATTGTCGGGGTGCCTTGCTTGGACAATTGCGCTTCCAGAGACAGATCACGAATGGGCTGACCTTTGCCCTGACGCGCGCGGAGCATGTTGATCAACGGCCCGCCGAAAATGGCTGCGAGCATAAAGGCTGTCACCACTGCCGCCCCTGTGCGGAACGTGATGTAGTTCAAAAGATTGAAAACCCCGTCATCGCGGGCAAACAGCAAATATAGCATTACGAACCCTTTGCAGCGTTTTCTGCGCTGCCTTCCATCACCTGCTCGTCAGGGCTTGCACTCCATTGGCGCAAAGCCTCTGCGAACTGCACCATTCCGGACGCATTCGAGCCTTTGATCAAGAGCACATCGCCATCCATCAGCGTGTTTTTTACGTGTTCCAGCTGGTCATTTGACTTGACAGACCAGTGTTGCTGAATCGTACCGTCCAATTTTGTGGACAAAGCCTGCATATCCTCACCAGACAGCCAGACATGGCTGGCACCCGAGGCCTCAACGGCGCCTGCAAGAGACGCATGCATCTCGGCCGATTCGGGGCCCAGCTCACCCATCGCGCCAAGCGCAACAAGCCGCCGGTTTGCCGGTCGTGCGGCCAACGCTTCCAGCGCCGCAGACATGCTGGTCGGGTTGGCATTGTAGCTGTCATCAACAAGGATAAAGGAGCCCCCCGTTGGCAGAGCCAAATCCTCGATACCGCCGCGTCCCTGTGGCGGCGCAAATCCGCTCAGGGCGTCGGCCGCTTCGGTGACTGACAATTTGGCACTGGCGACAGCCGCCAGAAGCGCGGCGGCCGCGTTCAAAGCCCAATGTTCGCCGCCGGCCTGCAATTTCAGGCTGACATTTGTGCCAAGAATATCGAGATCAGCCACCGCTCCATGTCCTTCAGCACGATAGGACAAAACCCGCCCATCGCATTCAGGACCGGTTCCGAATGTCAGAATTTCAACATCATCCGCAGCATCACGCGCGCGCTGGCTCAACAGGTCGCGATAAGGGTCATCGAATGGCAAAACGGCGACACCGTCTGCCTCCAGCCCCGAGAAGATTCCGGCTTTCTCTTCGGCCACCGCTTCGACAGAGCCAAGCCCCTCCAAATGGACACCGGCAATTTTGGTGATGATGGCGCAATGTGGGCGCACCATATCGGAGCGCGGGGCAATCTCGCCCGGGGTCGACATGCCGATTTCAAACACAGCGCGTTCGGCCAATTGCGGCAAACGCGCCAGAGTGAGCGGCACGCCCCAATGATTGTTGAAGCTTTTTACCGACCAATGGGCTGGCCCTGCTGCGCGAAACATTTGCGCCAGCATTTCCTTGACGCTGGTTTTGCCGACCGATCCGGTCACAGCCACACGCGCAGCTTGTGAGCGGGCTCTTGCGGCTATGCCGAGCGCTTCGAGCGCAGGCAAAACATCGTCGACGATCAGGAGCGGACCACCCGCATCCGGCACCGCCCGAGAGACAAGCGCCGCACTGGCACCGGCTGCAAAAGCGTTTGCTACAAAATCATGGCCATCGCGCTGATCGGTGAGCGCGACGAAGAGATCGCCTTTGACGAGCGAGCGCGTGTCAATCGACAGACCCGAGGCGAGCCATGATCCATCCGTTTTCCCGCCCGTGGCGGCTGCGGCATCAGAAGCTGTCCAGATAAAGTCGCTCATGCAGCCTCCCCTCGAAGGGCGGCCAGAGCCGTGTCCTGATCCGAGAATGGCAATATCTGGTCGCCAATGATCTGACCGGTCTCGTGCCCTTTGCCAGCGATCAGCAAGGTGTCACCTGTCTTGAGGCGCCTGACGCCCTCAAAGATGGCTTCGCGGCGATCGCCGATCTCAACGGCTTCGGGCGCGGCGGCAAGAATGGCGCGGCGAATGTCAGCCGGAACCTCGGATCGGGGATTGTCGTCGGTGATAATGACCTGATCGGCCTGGCGGGCAGCAACGCCGCCCATCAATGGACGCTTGGTTGTGTCGCGGTCGCCACCTGCCCCAAAGACGAGGATGAGTTGACCGGCTGTGTGCGGGCGGGCCGCGCGCAGCAATGTGTCTAGCCCGTCCGGCGTGTGGGCGTAATCAACGAAGACCCCTGCCCCTTCTGCGGTCGCCCCGACAAACTCCATGCGGCCTTTGACCGGCTGCAAGGCGCCCATGCCGGCAAGCACTGCCTCGAACGTTTCGCCAAGTGCCAGGGCAAGCCCGGCGGCGGTCAACGCGTTCAGCGCCTGAAACTCGCCAATCAATGGCAGGTCAAGCTCGGCCTCTTCGCCGCGCCAGTTGAGAAACAGTTTCTGTCCCGTGGCGCGCGGCATCAATTCGGCGATTTTCAAATCAGCGCCGCGCCAACCAACCGAAATGACAGGACAGGCTGCAGCCTTTGCGGCGCGCTCAAAGCTTTCCCGCTCGTCACTGTCGGCATTGATGATGACCGGACATTTGGCGGGGATCAGCTCACTGACAAGGCGTAGTTTGGCCTCGCGATATTCTTCAAAGGTCGGGTGATAATCGAGATGATCCTGAGTCAGATTGGTAAACGCACCAGCAGCCAGTTCAACTCCGTCCAGCCGGTATTGGGCCAAACCATGGGAGGAGGCTTCCATCGCGGCGTGGGTGACGCCATCCCGGGCAAGGCTTTGCAAGGTCTGGTGAATTGCCACCGGATCAGGGGTTGTATGACCGAGATCAATGGCACCGGACGGACCAACCGCGCCCAATGTGCCGAGACTGGCGGCACGTCTGCCGGCATGCTCCCAAATCTGGCGCAGGAAATCGACCGTCGAACTTTTCCCATTCGTGCCGGTGACCGCGACCATGTTGGCGGGCTGTTCGGGATAGAGCCGCGCGCTGGCTTTGGCCAAAGCTAATCGCGGTTCTTCGACGTCAATTGCAGCGACGGGCAAATCATCTTGCAGATCGTGCCCCAATATGGCGACCGCGCCTTGCTCAATCGCCTGGGGAATATAGGTGCGGCCATCCGCCTGAACACCCTTGAGCGCGGCAAACACAAAGCCTGCGGACACTTTGCGGCTATCGGCGGTGATCCCTGTCACCTCGGCATCGGGGGTCTTGTGATCGAAGTCAGGAAATAGGTCTCTCAGCGTCATGGCACACTCCTTTCCGGATGTGCGCGATCTGAAAGCGAGGCTTGATCGAACTCGGGCGTTACGCCCAGCATGGGAGCAATCCGTTCGATCACGCGGCCCGCTACAGGGGCAGCGTTCAAGGCTGCCGTGCCACCCGGTCCGCCCCCGAGCCGAGGATCATCCAAGACGATCAATACGACATATTCAGGGCGATCCGACGGAAACAATGCCGCAAAACTGTTGACGTTCCGGTCTTCAGCATAACCGCCGGCGATTGGCTTCTCGGCCGTTCCGGTCTTGCCCGCAACACGATAGCCCGGGACATCGGCGCGGCGGCCGGTTCCGTCCGTGACAGCCTTGCGCAACATGGCAACAAGCTGATCTGCGGTGTCAGGGGAAACAAAAGCGGTCGCCGCCTGATCGGAGCCTTTCTTATGGTCATGCACGCCGGATACGAATTTCAGCTCGGGCAGAACTCCGCCATTTGCCAGCGATGCAAAGCCCCGCGCAAAAGCGAGCGGGCTGACCGCTATTCCGTGGCCATAGCTTGCCGTGGCATTGCTGAGCTCGGACCATGATGGCGGCAAGATAGGCGCGGCGCTGCCAGGCAGTGCGACCGGTGCCTTGTCCAGAAACCCTAGCCGGTCATACGCTTCAACCAGGCCGGTCTCGCCAAGCGTTCCGGCAATACGGACGGTGCCGATATTGGAGCTTTCCGCAAGCACCTGTTCGGCGGTCATTCTGCTTCCCGCTTCATGCGTGTCGGTAATTTCATAGCCATTGATGACGAGTTCGGACCGGACATCGAAGTACTCGTCGGGTGTGATGGCGCCGGAATCGAGAGCAGCAGCGATGGTCAGGGGTTTGAACACAGACCCCAATTCGTAAACGCCGCCAAACACGCGGTTGAGCCGCTCATCATCACTGGCAAGCGCCGGTCGGTTGGGATCAAATTGCGGCCAACTTGCCAACGCCCGGATTTCACCGGTCCGCGCATGCAGAACCAGACCTGCCGCCCCTTGCAAATCAAACATTTCTGCAGCCCGGCCCAGCTCGGTTTCGAGCGCAAATTGCACGCCAGAATCGAGGCTGGTCCAAACAGGCTCGTCGCTATCGCGCAAGCGGTCTTCGAGCGCAAGCTCCACACCCATCTGGCCGCGGCCATCGACATCGGTATGCCCGAGGAAATGACCGGCTTGACCTCCGCGCGGATAGGCACGCTGGCGCTCGGTACGAAACCCCAACCCTTCGACACCGAGATCGAACACGGCCTGACGCTGGCGCGGGGTTAGTCCACGCTTGATCCAGACAAAGGCCCGTTCGCGGTTTTCCAGCCGCGCCTTGATGGTCTCTGTGTCGAGCGCCGGAAAGACCGTGACCAGAGCGCTGACCACGTCATCCGCATCCCAAATAGCGCGCGGGTCAGCAAACAAGGAATAGACCGTCACTGTTGTCGCCAGAAGCTCGCCATTGCGGTCATGAATATCCGCGCGATCATGGGCATCGGACCGCTCGGCCGCAAGCGCATTGGAGGCAGCCGGATCACCAAGCGCAACAAAGGCTCCCCGCGCCGTGATCAGCGCGAAGAGGCTCGCAAATGCGAAAACCACGATCAGCGAGCGGGAGACCTGCCCCGCTCTGAACATGCCCAACAGGTTGGTCATTACTGCTCCTGCGCCCCTGATTGATCCACCTGCTCTACACCACTGGACTCGACTGTTTCATCTTCCAGCAAGACCGGAATCACGGCTTCGCCGGACCGGACAGGCCCGACAAGCAAGTCGAGATTAAACTCTGTTGCAAACTGATTGGCCCGCGCTGGCTGCATACCAAGTTCATTGCGGGCATATTCTTCGATCCATTCGCGGCGACCCATATGCGCCAGCTCCGCTTCGAGCAATCGCTTGTGCTGGTAAGCGGACGCAATTTCCTGCTCCAGCCGCGCAATATCGGCGCCTGAATCCCGCGCGCCATCCTTGGCCCTGTAAAGACCGATCACCAAAAGGATTGCGACCAGCAATCCAAACAAAAAAGTATTCCGGCTCATTCTGAACCCTCCACATTTTCGACCGGCGGCAAATCAAACCCTGCCCAGCCCTCACCGCCCCATCCGGGCGCAGCCGTTCTGATGCCGCCGCGCAATTTGGCAGATCTCGCGCGCGGATTTTCACGCGCCTCGCCTTCGGACACAGCAACAGCTTTGCGCGAGATCAGCTCAAAACTGGGGGCCGCGCCCTGGGCTTTCGCCGGCGCATGGCGCGAACCGCCAGCCAATTGACCGCTCCGCTTGCGGAAGAAGGCTTTCACCAAACGGTCTTCGAGAGAATGGAACGTCACCACGATAAGGCGCCCACCTTCGCGCAAGACACGCTCGGCAGCGACCAAGGCCCGGCCCAACTCGCCCAATTCATCATTGAGATACATGCGCAGCGCCTGAAAAGTCTTGGTGGCCGGATGCGTTCTGGCGCCGCGCCGACCCCCGAGAGCCGTCTCGACCAGATTCGCGAGATCACCGGTGGTCTCGAACGGACGCACAGCCCGGCGGTCAACGATCTGACGCGCCACACGGCGTGCCTTGCGCTCCTCGCCCAAGCGAAAGATCACGTCAGCGAGAACGCGCTCATCGAGCTTATTGACCAGATCGGCCGCGCGCGGGCCGGAGCTTCCCATGCGCATATCCAGCGGCCCGTCACGCATGAAAGAAAAACCACGCTCGGCCTGATCGATCTGGAAGGAAGACACGCCCAAATCGAGCACCACCCCGTCAATCTTTGGGAAGCCAGCCGCTTCGACCAATTCATCAAGATCACCGAAACGGCCGAGAGCAGGAATAAGCCGCGGCTGATCAACGGCCATTTTTTCCGCCCGCTCTATTGCCGTGACATCGCGATCGATCCCGACCAGCTGGCAGTCTGCACCACCAAGCACAGCCATCGCATAGCCGCCGCCACCAAATGTGCCGTCCGCATAGACTTCGCCGTCAGCGGGCGCGAGCGCACCGAGAACCTCATTCAACATGACAGGGATGTGACCTGACATTAGCTGTCGCCCTCCCCATTGCCCGTCTTGGCACCAGAAATAGCTCCGGCCGCAAGCGCCTCACGGAACGGGGCGTCGATCTGACCGCGGCTGGCGCGCGTCTTGGCCACCATTTCAGCGTCATAGGCGAGGAATTCTTCAGGATTCCAGATCCGGAACCGGTCAAAGGCCCCCGAAAACACGACTTTTCCAGTGATCCCCGCATAGGATAAAAGCAGATCCGGCAGCTTGATGCGGCCCGGCTCATCCATTTTCAGGTCAGCACTGCGGCCGAAAATCGAATGGACAACCGCCTCACGGGCAGGATCATCGGGGGACATGCGCGCAAGAATTTGCCGATAATCAGACATCAACTGCTCGCCACCTGCTTCGAGACAGGCCCGGCCATCCAGAGCCGGCCAGACATAAACGCGAGACGCACCCCCCAACGCAGCGCGAAAGGACGCTGGCACGGAAACCCGTCCCTTCGCATCAATTGCGCTCTCATAGGTGGATGAAAACACCTGTCTACCCCGCTCATTCCAGCCAATTCATGGGACTACTATGCAATAATATGGGCTAACATAGGAAGAGTTGGGAAGCTATGGGAAACATACAATCACATAGTTATCCACAATTTAGCGTTAACCGAACGTTAACCGAACAAAAGATGAATTTGCCAGAACACCCGCAAGCGGCTCAAAGTTTAGTGCACATAATATATTGATTTTATTGATATAAAAACCCTTTCTATCCGCATCAAGAGTTTTCCACAGGGCCGCCCATTTGTCCCATCCACCGTGTTTTGGGGATCAGGCAAAAAATCGCCCAAGCGGCGAAATGGAACGTTTTCCCACAAGATAAGGCCGTCACGGTTTGCAAAATCACGAAACTGGTTGATATACGCCGTCTCGGCTCATTTTGATGGAGACCCCTATGCGCACGTTCATTCTCGCCCTTTTGACCAGTTCAGCTCTGGTTGCCTGCTCACCGGCAAATCAGACAGACAATGCGCCTTCGGCAAACACGACAGAAACCGGAGCGGAACAATCGGTCAGCGACAGGCTGAATGCGTGGTTTGAAGTCAAATATGAAGAACAGGTCGCCCGCAGCCCTGAAAGCCAGACATTTCTTGGCCGCGACACCAATCAGGACCGGTTCGATGACTATACCGCTGAAGGGGATGCGGCGGACCTCAAATGGTTTCAGGACGCGGCGGCCGAAATGAAAGCCGAATTTGATTATGAGGCACTCGATGACGAGGCGAAGACATCCTATGATGTCTTCGAGTTCATGCTCGCCCAAAGCGAAGCGGCAGAGCAGTTCTCGGAAAACGGCTATGTGTTCGAGCAAATGGGCGCCATTCAAGGCTCCTTCCCGCAATTGTTGATCGCCTTCCACGTCACCGAAGACGAGGAAGACATGCAGAACTATATCGCCCGCATCACCGATGCTGGACGGGCGCTGCGTGAATTGATCGGGCGCTCCAAGACCAATGCTGCTGCGGGCAATCGTCCACCACGCTTTGCCTTTGAATCGGTCATCGAAGAATCGACCAAGATCATCACAGGCGCACCGTTTGATGAGAGCGGCAATGACAGTGATATCTGGGCCGACGTCAACGCGAAGCTCGCTGCGCTGGTCGAGAACGGCGCGATTGATGAGCCGCGGGCCGACACATTGCGCGAAGAGGCCCGCACTGCCCTACTGGGCGACTGGCAAAGCGCTTATCAAGAGCTGATTGCATGGCAGCGTGAGGACATGCCGAACGCAGCCGAAATCGGCACAGGTGTTGGCACGTTGCAATCAAATGGCGCCGCTTATTACAATCAGCGGCTTGCCAATCAGACCACGACATCGCTCACGGCAGACGAGATTCACGAGATCGGGCTGGCCGAAGTGGCCCGCCTGCGCGCCGAGATGGAACTCATCCGCGAAGAGGTTGGCTTCGAGGGCGACTTGCGGGCGTTCTTTGACTATTTGCGCGACACCAAGGATGACGAGCGGCTGTATTTTCCGGATACGGATGAAGGTCGCCAGGGCTATATTGATGACGCAACCGCTGTGATCGATCAGATGCGCACCCATTTGCCGGACTATTTCGGGCACCTGCCCAAGGCCGAGCTTGTGGTCAAACGGGTTGAGGCTTTCCGCGAGCAGGACGGCGCGGCCCAGCATTATTTCCCCTCGACCCCTGACGGCTCGCGCCCGGGCACATATTATGCCCACCTTTCGGACATGACCGCGATGCCGAAACGCGAGCTTGAAGTGATCGCCTATCATGAGGGCCTGCCCGGCCACCATATGCAAATTGCGATTGCCCAAGAGCTGACCGGTCTTCCGACATTCCGGACACAGACCGGCTTTACAGCCTATGTCGAAGGCTGGGCGCTCTATTCGGAGCTGCTGGCCGTCGAAATCCCCGGCACATATCCTGATCCCTATTCCCGGTTTGGCCGGCTTGGGTCTGAAATCTGGCGGGCCATCCGGCTTGTCGTCGATACCGGTCTGCACGCCAAAGGCTGGACCGAACAGGAGGCAGTGGACTATTTCCTTGCCAATGCGGCGATCACAGAACCTCAAGCCCTGTCAGAAACACGGCGCTATATTGTCTGGCCCGGTCAAGCGACGAGCTATAAGATCGGCATGCTCAAAATACTTGAACTGCGCGCCAATGCCGAAGAAGAGCTTGGCGAGGCCTTCGATATTCGAGGCTTCCACGATACGGTTCTGGGCGGCGGCGCCCTGCCCTTAAGCGTGCTGGAATCACGTGTCGAACGCTGGGTAGAGAGCGTCAAAGCCGGGTAGCCCATTGGGCCTGCGAAAGGGGCGGAGGCCGGGATAAACCGGTTGACGTCCCTTAGGGCAGACAGCACGGTATGCGTTCATGACAGAACAAGCCTCGCGCCTGCCCCTCACTCGTATTCTGGCTTATGCCTTGCCGGCGATCCCCTTGTCGGCCTTGTCGCTGCCGCTGGCTGTTTTTATTCCGCCACTCTATGCCGAGCACACAACGCTCAGCCTCAACCTCATCGGCACTTTGTTCTTTGTGACGCGCATTTTCGATGTGTTTACTGATCCCGGATTCGGGCTATTTGCCGACAGGACACAGCCGAGCATTGGACGCAGACGGTTCTGGATGCTCGTTTCATTACCGCTGCTGATGGTGTCGGTCTGGATGCTGTTTAATCCTCCCGAAGATGCCGGATGGCTTTATCTGACGGTGTGGCTGAGCCTCGTCTATCTGGGCTATACGCTTTCTTTTATTTCACATCTGGCCTGGGGGGCGGAACTGTCCGGCCTATATGACGACCGATCGAGGGTTTTGGGGGTGAGGCAGATTGCCGTCAATGGCGGCATGCTCACTGTGCTGGTTTTGCCCGCTCTGCTCTCGCTCGATGAAGACAGTGTCGCGCGCGCCACCGCGATGAGTGTGTATATTCTGATCTGCTTGCCTATCACGTTCGCAATCACATCGGTCTTTGTACCCGACCCCAAACCCAAGGCGATACCGCCCCAGCCTGCCTTGCGTGCAATTCTCAAGGAGCTCTCGGCCAATCCGCATCTGGGCAGGCTGATTGTTGCCGAATTCTGTCTTGCTACAGCGCTTGGCATCACAGGCAGCCTGTTCGTCTGGTTCTCCGAAGATGTGCTGCGAACAGCGGATGAAACCAGTCTTGTTCTGCTGGCCTATTTCGGAGCAGCCGTGATTTCGATGCCATTATGGATGTGGGTTGCGCGCCGGTATGAAAAGCATGTCGCCTTTTGCGTGGCCATGATCTATGGCGCTTTGACGCTTGGGGCGTATATTCTCTTTCCCGCTGGCAATCTTCCCGTCGCGCTGATCGGCACTGTCGCTTACGGGCTGGCTTTCGGAGCGGGGATCTTTCTGGCCCGCGCGATGATGGCGGACATTGCCGATCAGGATGCCCTCACCTATGGCACGCCGCGCATGTCGGTTTTTTTCTCCACGCTGACACTGACCGCAAAAGTCGGCGGGGCGGCAGGACCGTTTATCGCCTATAATATTCTGGGCTGGGCGGGCTATGATCCCAATCTGCCTGCGACGCCTGAAGGGGTTGCGTGGCTGCGCGGCACTTTCATCATCGCGCCCTCTCTGTTCCTGCTCTTGGGCGGCTGGGTCATTTACAAGCACAAACTCACACGCGCCGAGCATGACAAAATCCGGCAAGCGCTCGAAGATGGAAAGCCAATGGTTTTTCCGGATACCGGCTTGCAAGACGAGAGATGATCGGATCAACTCCGCTTATGGGAGCTGCACAAAATATCGCCGTTTTGGGCGCAGGCATTGCGGGACTCGCCTTTGGGACGCTGGCAAGTCGCGCAG